>JBLHSG010000008.1:0-128329 GCA_047626725.1 Ascidiaceihabitans sp. | reverse complement strand
GCCATCGGCGATCCGTGGACATCAGTGAACGATTTTATCGATGGATCCAACGCGTCTGATACTAACGCTGGCGGTGCCAAGCTGTTTGGGACAGCGCTGATTGATAAGTTAAGCAGCCATTTTACGCGCCAATGGCGGATGGGGTTTTTGGTCGAACAAACACCCGAAGCCAACAGTCGTGTGACCATCAATCGCGACAACGGGATCGTCGATGGATTGGGCCTGCCGCGTCCCGTCATCAACTATGAATTGTCGGAATACACGCGCCTTGGCTTTGCCTCTGCCGAGGTGTTCTCGCGTCAGGTTTATCAGATGTTGGGTGCGAAAAACTTCACTAAAAACGAGCCGACAGTCAAAGTAGGGGACATTGAAATCGACAATCCTGTGTGGTTTGAAAACCCTGACAAAGCGGTGTTTGATGCATTGCCTGATGCGCTTAAGATCCCCGATTTATGTGCGAACGGACAGGCGGTGCCTGATGGATTCACCTACTTTGGCGCAGGCCATTTGGTCGGCACATTTCGCATGGGCGCGGACCCTCGCACATCGGTGGTGGACAGTTATAGCCGCAGTTGGGATCACACCAATCTATTCTTGGTCGGTGATGGTGTTTTTCCAACAATTACAACAGCTAACCCGACACTGACGTTGGCTGCATTGGCAATGCGAACATCTGATGCGATCAAAGAACAGTTGGGTATTACTGCCTGAGATTTGTTGTTTTGATGGACCAGAGGGCGGCAATTTTGTCGCCCTTTTGACGGTCTGCATATCACTTTGTGTGCACCAGAAGGAACGTGTTTTCTGTCTGATGTGGGGTCGTGGCGTTCTACCCATTTTCGATTTTAATAACTGAGACGTGAATGGCGTTAACATGCTTTGCAAAGCTGGCGTTACCACGATTTTTCAAATCCATGGCTACGATGCAAGGCACGACCGTTGTGTTCTTTGAAAACTAAAAATCAACAAATTTACTCTCTATGGAAGGTGCGGTTTGCATGCGTATAGGCCCGTTTGCTGTACTGAAAGCAAACTCACCTTCGATGGGTGTTGCTACCATTCCGGCACTTAAATCAGTTCCGGTTGAAGTTGTTGGCATAGTGAAAATGACAGGCGCGGCCAATCGGTATCCGGCAACAGAGCAGGCGTGGTTTCTGTCCGGCTCGTGGTACCATCTGATAACATATCGACTATTTGGGCGTGAATAAACTGTGCACAAACCGTAGTGATCCGGCGACTAAACTATGGCAAGCACTGGAAAATACTGCGGCTTTTACGGCATGGAAAGTATGTTTTAGATTGGCGTCGTTGGGCACAATGTTTGCGGGTTTTCTGCCCAATTCCATTCCCATATGTTTGAGGGCGAAGGTTGTAGAAATCGCCACCCGTTGCCCGGTTTGAGTTGTGTCAACAAAGACAACTTTGCGCACTACAGCGTGATCGGAAATGTCAGGCGACTTCGAAAGCCAAATGTTAGCGATGTTTTCAAAGCTGTTCATCGTGATGCCGCTGTACACTGAGCAAGGTTCGCGCGAGGCCCTTATCCTTGTGCATCAATCTTATGGTGAACCCTGAACTCTATCAAATTCCGTTTGAGGAAATTGACCTCGCTGACGCGGCTACGATCTGACCTTGCATTGATGCCTTCAAGCGATGGGGCGGCGTGACCTGTACTCGATCCACCTACGACTACGGTTTCGGGCATCAGAACATTTAGGACGGGCGCAAACCATTAAATGGTATCTGCGCTGTCATCCAACAGCATGGTCGTCATGCAAGTATTTGCAGCTGCGGATCCGCCCATCGATAAATGCTAACCCCATCGGCCGACTTGTCCTGCGAGGTCGCCGGAACAGACGTCGAGGTGCCGCGAAAATTGCATGTTTGGCGATGCGCCGCGCGTGGGCCACGGTGTTTTCCGTGATTATTGCAACGCGAATTCCATGTGTGCGTACGGTTTCGTCTAGATCAAAGCGCTAAGCTAAAATCCTGCACTCAACCGTTGGGCGACCATGCCGCCACATCCGATAATACCCATTTTCACCACTGCCCTCTTTGCAGGCGATGTGTGTCATCGTAAGTTTATGCCTGTGATAGCCCGTGATCCAGATCGGACAGAATTTTGGCCACGTCACCTTCTGTGACGACCAAAGGTGGCGAGAAAATCATATTCGGCCCAGACACGCGCACCATTGTGCCGCTGGCGTAGGTTGCCTCGTAAATGCGCGCACTCGTTGGCTTGTCTATCGGGGTTTTGGTTTCGCGGTCAGACACCAATTCAATCGCGCTCATCAGTCCATGGCCGCCACGGACATCGCCGATGACATCGTGTTTTTCCTGCAAGGCCAACAGTCCGTTGTGCATTTGCGTCCCTCGCGCGGCGGCGTTGACGGGCACGTTTAAACGCAAGGTTTCTTTTAGGCATGCAACGGCGGCAGCGGCCCCGACGGGGTGACCGGAATAAGTGTAGCCTGACCCGATGAACCCTTTGCCGCTTGTGTCGTTTTCAAACACATCCGCGACGTGGTTCGCGATCATGGCTGCCCCGAATGGAAAGTAGCCGTTTGTGATGGCTTTGGCCGTTGCAATCAGGTCGCATTTGACCCCCCAGTGGCGTGATCCTGACCAAGATCCTGTGCGCCCGAATGCAGTTATGACTTCGTCTGCGATCAGCAAAATACCATGCCGGTCACAAATTTCGCGCACGCCAGGCATAAAGCTGGAGTGAGGTGGAATGACGCCGCCAGCACCCAGAATTGGCTCCATGATAAACGCCGCAATTGTGTCGGCCCCTTGAAAGGCGATCTCGTCTTCTAGCGCATTCAGGCAAAGCTGCGCGAGGCGTTCCGGATCGGTTTCATTAAACGGATTTCGGTAGGTGTAGGGCGCAGGAATGTGGTGGCAGCCGGGCAGCATCGGTTCGTACTGCGTGCGGAAATTCGAATTGCCGTTGATCGATGCGCCGCCAGTGTGCGTGCCGTGGTAGCCCTTTTTCAACGACAGGTATTTGATGCGTCCCTGTTGGCCTTTGATCTTGTGATACTGGCGCGCCAAACGCAGGCAAATTTCGATACTGTCGGACCCACCCGAGGTAAAGAAAGCGCGCGACAAACCATCTGGTTCAAAGAATTCACGCAGCATAAAGCTAAGTTCGATCGCTTGATCATTTGATGTCCCGCGGAAGGTCGAATAATAGGGCAGGGCCTCCATTTGGGCGGTAATTGCGTCTTTGATCGGTTGACAGGAATACCCTAAATTGACGTTCCACAAACCGCCCACAGCATCGATGGTCTCGTGCCCGTCAGCGTCCGTAACCCGCACGCCTTTGCCGCCCGTAATAATCTTTGGTGGGTTGGCGATACTATCCGCCGGATGCGACATCGGGTGCCACATATGGCGAGCGTTATTCTCTTTCAGGAAATTTTCGTCTTTCATGAGGCTCTCTTTTCGGGCGTTCGAATGTGGCGGTTTCGGTCAGGACGTGATGACGTTTGAATGGGGCATGGTGCCGCCCAATTCACGGGTCACTTCGGTGACAGCGGCGATTAAATGTTTGGTGATAAGTGCGGATAAATTCGCATCAAAACGTGTGGCAACTGCGGCGACGGCCAAAGCACCGGCAGGGGTGTCGGTCGTGTTGAAAAAAGCAGCGGCCGTGCCAATGACATCCGCCTCAAAGAACTGATCGGCGCGGGCGTATCCATTGGTGCGGGCCTGTTCAAAAAGCGCTGAAAGTGCGGCGTCGTCTGGGGGTGTTTCAGGCGTGAATTTTTCAAAACCGTCCTGCTGAATCATCAGGCTTTGCGCCTTTGTTGGCAAATGCGATGCAATGGCGATTCCCGACGCAGTGGCATGCACCGGCAAGGCAATTGACGGATCCAAATGTACGCGGGTCGCGCGATCTGGTTCGGAAATCAGCGCGGTCATTAACGTGCTGCCTGTCATCACAGTTGCATGCGCGGTTTCGCCAGTCAGGCGCGCCAATGTGTCTAAATGGGGCTGCAAAATCGATAGTAATGGAAAGCTACGTTCGCGAATACGCGCAAGATTGATCGGGGCGAGGCCAAGGCGATATTTTTTGGAGTCTGAGTTTTGTTCAACAAAACCATTGCGTTCCAGCGCATTCATACACCGCAGGATCGTTGTTTTGTCGTACCCCGCCAGTCGGGAAAGTTCGCTAAGCCCGATTTCAGGATGCTGCACAGAAAAATGGCGCAGCAATGAAAGAGCCTTGTCGACGGTTCCCATTGTTGGCTTGGCCATGGTTGTAGATGCTCCGATTTTTCCAAGTTTATGTAGGCGTTTTTAGAATTGTTGACAGAAGAAATTCATCGGTGCAAACTATATGTACCAACGGTAACAATAATGTACCGAATGACCGGAAAGGTCAACATATAAAAGACCAACGGGTCGACAACAGCGGAGAACACTTATGAAGAATTTCACCAAGGCCATTCTGGCCGCAAGCACGGCAATTGCCGTTTTGGCGGCCCCCCTAATGGCTGTTGCAGAGTATCCAGAAAAACCGGTTTCGTTTGTTGTGCCATGGCCTCCCGGTGATCTCGAAGACGTGCTGACGCGCTTTATTGCCGAAGATTTCCAAGCCAAATACGGATCGCCTGCAGCTGTTGTAAACAAGCCAGGCGGCGGTGGTGGCCCGTTCCCCGGCGCGATTGGCGTGGCGACTGCGCCAGCTGACGGCTATACTATCGGATCATTCATCATCGCGGTGCCGGTTGTTGGCCCAAATATCGGCATTCCAGAACTCGCGCCAAACCCGTTTGAACCGCTTGGCACGTTCCTGACCTACCCATTTGTGATCGTGGCCGGTGCTGATGCGCCATACGATGACATCGCAGGTTTGGCCGCACACGCCAAAGAAAACGATGTTGTTCTGGGTCACTTTGGTGCGCCATTGGTTCCGACCAAAGTCACATTGGCTTTGGCCAAATCGCAAGGGTTTGAATTTGCGTCTGATGCCGCGTTTGACGCGTTGGATTGCAACACACTGGCGTCGGGCGATGTGGATGTGATGAACACCACGTTGCAGTTGGTTTTGCCGTGCTTGGATACGGTCAAAGTCCTGGCATCTATCGGCGGTGAACGCATCGCGCTGACACCTGACACGCCGACTGTCGCTGAAATTGATCCGTCGCTGAATATCTCGCTTTGGAACGGTTTGTTTGTCCACAAAGACACGCCAGCGGATGTTCGCGAAAAGATTATTGCAGTTGCCCAAGAGACGATGAAATCTGATCGTGCTCAAAAATTGGCCGCTGATACTGGTGCTTTGGTGTACTGGCAGAACGCTGAGGATTCCAACACG
Source organism: Ascidiaceihabitans sp. (assembly GCA_047626725.1). GTDB lineage: Bacteria > Pseudomonadota > Alphaproteobacteria > Rhodobacterales > Rhodobacteraceae > Ascidiaceihabitans. Next base: position 123,003 of record JBLHSG010000008.1, on the reverse strand, counting down.
CTGATTGAAAATGACATCAAAACTCTGACCGCGATTAACGCAGCACTCGAGTAAATTGACGTCGCAGCGCCGCCTATTTTTATGGGTGGCGCTGCAGCTATTTCTGCACCCCTATTCAAAGGCTGATCCATGACCCGTTTCAAAGGGCTGCAAGAGCTGTTCAAACGCTATCGCCGCCCCGGTGACATCGTCTTTGCATGGTTGTTTTTCGCGTTTGCGGTCTTTTTGTTGACTCAGCTTGGCACTCAATCGCCTTGGAAATGGGGCGGCAAGGTTTTCTCGCAACCTGCATTTTGGCCGACGGTTTCTGTATTTCTGATGGTGATTTTTGCGGGGCTGCACCTGCTGTCATCCGCATTGTCGCCGCGCCTTGTCGGGCGCTGGAACGAGGTTTGGCAATGGATCAGATCGCTGGAATACGCGGGCTGGTTCATGGCCTATGTTTTTGTGGTGCCGCAATTGGGATACCTTTTTGCGACGATCCTGTTTGGCCTGCTGTTGGCGGTGCGCACGGGCTACCGATCTATCAAAACCTACCTGTCGGTTGTGGTGCTCGGCGTAGTTATTGTCGTTGTTTTCAAAGGGTTTTTGCAGGTCAAAATCCCTGGTGGCGCGATCTATGAATATCTACCGACCGCATTGCGCAGCTTTATGCTGACCTATCTTTAAGGGCCTGATCTGATGGATGTACTGTTTTCCGCCGCGTCGCTTTTGATGGATTGGCAAGTGCTGTTGGCCTTGTTGGTAGGATCCATTGGTGGCGTAATAATCGGAGCTATTCCCGGGGTTGGGGCCGCGGTTGCGATCGCGATTTTACTGCCCGCAACGTTTGCGATGCCGCCTTTGGTTGGCTTGACGATGTTGTTGGGGATTTACGGATCATCCATGTACGGCGGCGCGCTGCCAGCGGTTTTGATCAACACACCGGGCACGGCGGTGAATGCGCTGACGACATATGATGGCTATCCGATGACGCAACGGGGCGAGGCGCGGCGCGCTGTTGCATTGGCCTATTCAGCCAGTTTTTTTGGCGGCATTTTTTCCATTATCGCGCTGATGTTATTGGCACCATTGCTCGCCAAAATCGCCCCTCACTTTGGATCTCGAGAGATATTTTTGGCGGCCGCCCTTGGTCTGATCCTTGTTGTGTTGGCACATCGTGGCCAAACATTTGCTGCGGGCATGTTGGCGTCGTTTGGCATCTTTTTGCAGATGGTCGGGTTAGAACCCGTGACCTATTCCCGCCGATTTACATTTGACCAAAGCTGGCTGACATCTGGCGTGGATTTGATCGTCGTCGTGTTGGGTTTGTTCGCACTAAGCCAAGCGTTTTTGCTGTTGGTCCAACCTGATGAAAAACCGGATTCTGTATCGATCAAAGGGTCAATATTTTCCGGCCTCAAGGAACTCTGGATGTACAAACGCGTCGCGACGGTGTCGTCCAGTTTTGGCGTTTTGATGGGCATGATCCCCGGTGTTGGTGAATTCACAGCGCAATTTATGTCGTACACCTACGCGCAGAAAACCTCGAAAACTCCTGAGTTGTTTGGCAAAGGTGCGCCCGAAGGATTGATCGCATCCGAGGCCGCAAACAACGCAGTTCCAGCCGCTGCAATGATCCCGCTTTTGGCGTTGGGCATTCCAGGCGAAGCGCTGACGGCAATGATGTTAACCGTGTTTTACGTGCACAACGTGATCCCGGGCCCACAGTTGTTTCAGGGCCAAATGGATTTTGTTATGGCGCTGTATCTTGCGCTACTGGTGCTGAATGTCATCGTTTTGTGCTTTTTGATGGTATCGACAAACCTGCTGACGAAAATCATAGAACTGCCAACGCGATTGATCGGCATTACGATTTTACTACTCAGTTTTGTCGGTGTGTATTCGCTGCGAAATTCGACCACAGACTGCGGGATTGCGGCTGTTTTTGGCGTCTTCGGGTTCATTCTGAAACGTCTGAACCTGCCAATCGTGCCAATCATTTTGGGCATGGTTTTAGGTGGCATAATGGAGGTCAAATTACGCTCTTCGATGCCACGGGTAAAATCGCCGCTTGATATGATCGACCGGCCAATTGCGATGGTCATTTTTACGCTGATCCTGATCGTAATCGCGTTGCATATTCGCACGCTGATCCTTGAATATCGCAACCCGCCAAAAAACCCTGATACCGATGTCCACCTGACCCAAGAGGGCGAATGATGATCACACAATCCCAAATCGATGCGCTGCGTGATGCGCCTGTTTCTGACAGACAGCACCTGATCAATGGCGCGGTTGTACCAGCACATGACGGCGCGATGATGGAGGTGATTTCCCCGATTGATGGTCAACATTTAAGTGCGATTGCAGCGGGTGGGGTGCCTGATGTGGACCGTGCAGTTGCTGCCGCGCGCGCCGCGTTTGAAGATGGGCGTTGGTCACGGATTGCGCCCAATGCGCGCGGTCGAATTTTGCAACGTATAGCCGACAAAATCGAAGCCGAGGCCCCCAGTTTGGCCGTCTTGGGGGTGCGTGACAATGGCACTGAAATCTCAATGGCGATCAAGGCAGAACCGATGAGCGCCGCTGGGACATTCCGTTTTTATGGGGAGTTGTGCGGCAAGGAATACGGCGAAATTGCACCAACTGCACCAGGGACGTTGGGGTTGGTCCACCACGAACCTGTCGGTGTTGTTGGTGTTATTGTTCCGTGGAATTTCCCTTTGATGATAGGCGCTTGGAAGATCGCGGCGGCATTGGCGGCTGGCAACACTGTTGTTCTAAAACCATCCGAGGTCGCCTCACTTAGCTTAGTACGTTTGGTCGAAATTTGTCACGAGGCGGGCCTGCCCGACGGCGTATTAAACGTTGTGACGGGTACAGGCCAAGATGTCGGCGCGGCCCTTGGCAAACACATGGACGTCGACGTCATGACCTTTACTGGATCAGGCGGCGTTGGCCGACAATTAATGATGTACGCAGCGCAATCAAACCTCAAGCGCGTCTACTTGGAACTGGGTGGAAAATCACCAAATGTTGTCTTTGCTGACGCGGGCGATTTGGACAAAGCAGCCGCTGTCGCAGTTGGTGGTATTTTTCGCGACAGTGGGCAGGTTTGCATTGCCGCATCCCGCCTGTTGGTCGAACGATCAATCCACGCTGAATTCACAGATAAGGTGATGGAACTGGCTGGTAAAATGCAGGTGGGTGACCCGCTTGATCTGAACACATCTGCTGGCGCGATTGCATCTGAAACCCAAATGAATTCGATTTTGGGTGCGATTGATGCGGCCAAAGCGTCTGGTGCGGAATTGCGAATGGGGGGCACCAGATTGCAGTCTGAAACAGGTGGTTTTTACATCGGTCCAACCCTGTTTGATAACGCGCCACAAGACAGTGATTTGGTTCAAAAAGAAATATTTGGCCCCGTATTGGCCGTGCAGTCATTTGAGACCGAAGACGAGGCTGTGGACCTTGCCAATGGCACAGATTATGGTCTGTCTTCGGCTGTGTTTACGCGCGATATTAGCCGTGCGCACCGTATGGTCGAACGACTGCGCGCGGGCGTTGTGCACGTGAATACGTATGGCGGCGCTGACGGATCGGTGCCTTTGGGTGGCGTCGGGCAATCAGGAAATGGCCACGACAAATCGCATCATGCGTTGGACAAATTCCGCAATTTAAAGACCGCTTGGTTTCAGCTTTGATGCGTTTAACTGACCACTGGATATAGGAAACTGACATGACCAAGACGATTCTGGTGATCGGAACATACGATACCAAAGACGATGAATTGACCTATATCTGCGACCGCATCCAGCGGTTGGGTGGTCATGTTTTAAGCATGGATGTGAGCGTTCTCGGTGATCCATCCCAACCCACTGACATTTCGAAACACGCAGTTGCCGAGGCCGGCGGATCGTCAATTCAAGCGGCGATTGACAGCGGTGATGAAAACACCGCGATGCAGATTATGGCGCGTGGCGCGGCTGCTTTGTGTGCCGAACTTTATGGGGCTGGAAAGATCGATGGGATGCTGGCCTTGGGTGGTACAATGGGCACTGATTTGGCGTTGGATTGCGCACAAGCGTTGCCAATGGGTGTCCCCAAATACGTGGTGTCGACAGTCAGTTTTTCGCCGCTTATTCCTGCGGATCGATTGTCGCCCGATATTCAAATGATCTTGTGGGCTGGTGGGTTGTATGGGCTAAATTCGGTCTGTAAATCATCCCTGTCGCAAGCCGCAGGGGCTGTTTTGGGGGCGGCGAACGCCGTTGAAAAACCAGTGGCGACGCGACCAGTGATTGGGATGACCAGTTTGGGATCATCCTGCCTTAAGTACATGAAATTTCTACGCGATACTTTGGAAGAACGCGGATTTGAAGTTGCTGTATTTCACGCCACTGGAATGGGTGGAATGGCGTTCGAAACTTTGGCGCGTCAGGGGTATTTCGCAGTTGTGATGGATTTTGCGCTTCAGGAGCTGAGCAACCTGATGGTTGGATCGGTAGTAAACTCTGGCCCCGATCGTTTGACCAATGCAGGGGCCGTCGGCATCCCGCAAATCGTGGCTCCCGGCTGTTCAGATCTGATGGATTTTGCCGGCTGGCAAGAGATCCCCGAGCGGTATGCTGATCGCCCGTTTCACGCGCACAATCGTTTGATCAAATCGGCAGGCCTTAGCGGTGATGAACGGCGTGCTTTGGTACGTGATATCGTGGCGCGATTAGAAAGGGCGACAGCCCCTGTGCATGTTTTGATGCCCGCACAAGGGGTCGAAGAATGGGACAAAGCGGGCGCGCCTGCACATGATCCAGAAGCCTTGGCAGCCATGGTTGACGAGATGTCAAAAGCGGTCAAAGACCCGTTGAAATTGACAGAGCTCGATTGCCATATCAACGATCAGGCCTTTGCTGATGCCGCCCTTGCCGTGCTGGATGGATGGATCGCGGACGGAACCGTAAAAACCGGTTAGCGCGCCAGTTGGCTCGCTGCGCGGGCAAGTTCTGTGATCTGATCCCACTGTCCGGCCTGCACCAATTTCGATGGCGCAACCCATGATCCGCCTGCGCACACAACGTTTGGCAACGACAGATATTTGCCGGCGTTTTGCGGGTTCACACCACCTGTCGGACAGAACGAAATTTGCGGCAATGGCGCGCCGATACCTTTTAGGACGTCAACGCCGCCTGATGCTTCAGCCGGAAAAAACTTGAGCATATCGTAGCCGCGTTCCAACAAACGCATGGCCTCGGATGCGGTGGCAGCCCCCGGAAGCAGCGGTAATTCGTTGTCTTCGCAGGCTTGCAACAACATGTCCGTGGCACCCGGCGACACGCCAAATGTCGCGCCTGCTTCTTTTGCTGCGACAACATCGTCTGGCGTGACAAGCGTACCTGCGCCGACGTATCCGCCCGTGACTTTTGCCATTTCGGCGATCACGTCTAATGCGATTGGTGTGCGCAATGTGACCTCGAGAACGGGCAATCCACCAGCAACCAAGGCTTCGGCCAAGGGGCGTGCGTGTGCAATGTCATGCACAACAAGCACCGGAATAATCGGGGCCATTTCACATAATTTGCGGGCGTATGTTGATCTAATCATTTTATTCTCCAAAAACGCTGGCGCCTGCATCTGCAGACCCGACTGCGGCGCGGAAGGGTGCGAATAATTCGCGCCCGGTTCCCCACTGGCTGTCATCTAATTCAGCAATCGCAGCGGTGCGGGCCATCAGCCCTTCTGTCAAAACATCAAGCGTTCCATCGACAGCATCAACGCGCACCATATCGCCGTCTTTTATATAGGCGATGGGGCCGCCGTCCAGTGCTTCGGGGCAGATGTGGATCGCTGCGGGCACTTTACCTGACGCGCCTGACATGCGGCCGTCTGTGACAAGCGCGACTTTGTGGCCGCGCCCCTGCAAAATAGCGAGCATCGGGGTCAGGCTGTGCAATTCCGGCATGCCGTTTGCCTTTGGGCCTTGGAACCGGACAACGACGATGACATCGCCCTTGAACTCGCCAGCTTTGAACGCTGTTTTCACGGCGTCTTGGGAATGGAACACGCGGGCTGGTGCCTCTACGATGCGGTGTTCCGGGGCCACGGCCGAGATTTTCATAACCCCGGTCCCAATTGACCCGACAAGGCGTTTTAGCCCCCCGGATGTTTGGAATGGTTTGGACAATGGCGTTACGATTTTTTCGTTTAAGCTGGTCGGTGTGCCATCGCGCCAAACCACATCTGCGCCGTCCAAAAACGGTTCTTGCGTATAGTGGTGTAGGCCCACGCCAGCGATTGTTTTAGTGTCGGGATGCAACAATCCACCGCTGAGCAATTGGCGGATCAAATAGCCCAAACCACCAGCTGCGTGGAAATGGTTCACGTCCGCCAGGCCGTTTGGATAGACGCGGGCAAGCAGTGGAACAAGGTCGGAGATGTCCGAGAAATCCTCCCAATCGAGGATGACGCCACCGGCGCGTGCCATGGCAACCAAATGGATCAACAGGTTGGTCGAACCGCCCGTCGCCATCAATCCGACGATGCCGTTAACATAGGCTTTTTCGTCAAGGATTTCGCAAACCGGCGTATAGTTTTCACCCAGCGCGCTGAGGGACAAGGCACGCATCGCACCCGCTTTGGTCAACCCTTCGCGCAGTTCAGTGTTGGGGGTTACAAAGCTGGAGCCGGGCAGGTGTAGCCCCATGAATTCCATCAGCATTTGGTTGGTGTTGGCAGTGCCGTAAAACGTGCAGGTTCCGGGGCCGTGGTAGGCGGCCATTTCGGCAGCCATCAATGCCTCGCGGCCACATTCACCGGCGGCAAAAGATTGACGAACTTTGGCCTTTTCGTCGTTTTGCAAACCACTTGTCATTGGACCTGCGGGGATGAAAACGGTTGGCAAATGGCCAAATGCCTGCGCCCCGATGACAAGGCCGGGGACGATTTTATCACAAACGCCCAGATAAACCGCGGCGTCAAATGTGTTGTGCGACAGGGCGATGCCTGCGGCCATTGCGATCAAATCGCGCGAAAACAAGGAAAGCTCCATTCCGGCCTCGCCTTGGGTCACGCCGTCGCACATTGCGGGCACGCCGCCTGCGACTTGGGCTGTGCCGCCAACTGCGCGGGCTGCGGTGCGGATCATGTCGGGGAATTTTTCAAACGGTTGATGCGCGGACAACATATCGTTGTAGGCGGTGATGATGCCCAGGTTTCCGCCAATGCCGGTGGCAAGGGGGGCTTGGTCTTCTCCCGCTGCTGCAAATGCATGTGCTTGGCCACTGCATGACAAATGCGCGCGTGACGGCCCTTTGCGTTGCGCGGCGTCCATACGTGCAAGGTAGGTGGCGCGCGTCGGGGCACTGCGCGCGATGATGCGTTTTGTTACGTCGTCTAGGGTAGCATGAACGGTCATATGGGCTCACTCATCATTTGTTAGCGCTAACATTGACCTTCAACTAAGCCAGATAGAAAAATTTAGCAACAGTTTTAGGGCAGGTAGGGCCGCGTCAGATGTTAGTTCGAAACGTATCCGGCGACCACTTGCAGCAGTTTGTACGCGGTTGATGCATCGTTTTCGACAACGGCCAGGAATTCTTCGGCCCCGATGCGCAGGCAAGTCAGGTCGGTTTTGGCGCGCATGTCTAACGAACGGGGGACATGGCGGATCAGGCCCAATTCGCCAACCAATTTTCCGGGGCCGCTGGTGGCAATCAGGGTGTCTTCGCCTTGTCCTTGGGGCAGTAACAAGTCGGCTTCGCCTTCGGTCACCAGATAGGCCCCATCGGTCGGGTCATCGTTTTTATGGAACACATATTCGCCGGGTTTTGCAGAATACCAACGTGCGCCAAAGGCCAACAAACGCAGCTGTTTTCGATCGAGACCCGAGAATAGATCAGTTTGTTCCAACGCGCGTAATTTACGCCCTAAATCGGCGCTGACTGTGCTGTCTTCGGCCTCGTCGACGCGGGTGTCATCGGTGCTGATGCGCCCTTGTTTCATCTCGAAATGCAGATCGAAACTGTTGATGTCGGCAAACGTCGGGGCCAGACAAATGATTGCGGTGTCTGGCAAAAGGGCGCGCAGATTGGCGTGAATGTTGCTTTGGGCTTGGGCCCCGTAGCTGGACAAAACACTGTCGAGGATCAGAACATGCGGGCATTTGATCGCAGCGCGGCTGACCGCGAGTGGTTCGGCAAACATGGCAGGCACATTGGCACCGCCGCGCGGAATTGGCATGTCAAAGATCAGCGCGAGCACCAGCCCGTCTAGGCCCGCGTCCTGTAAAACGTCAGCCACAACACGGCGCAAATCGTCGCCCTTTGATCCGGACGCATCCGACACTTTGCCGAACAACGCGTTTTCCATGACGCTTAGACCGGCCACCGGTTTGTCATCGACAAGCGGCGTAAACAAATCCTTCATGCTGGCTTGTAACGCGGGGCCGTGTTCGCGGCGCATTTGTAGCACACGGCTGACGATTTCGTCGGGAAACGCTGGGCCAATTTTTTCGGCCGATATCACAAATGGTACAGCCAACAGGCGGGCTTTTTCTTGTGGCGTCAGCACTTTTGAATCGCGCTGTTTGGTGATCAGCGCTGATGCTTCTTCATAGGTTGCGACCTCTAGGCCCAGTTTGCGAAACAGTGGGTGATCCGTGCCATCGGAGCCAAAAATCTGACGCAACATATCAACTGTGTCGACGGCCAATTGCAGCAAATCCCCTTCGAGGTTCAATTCAGACAACAGCGCCATAAATTCGGTTTGTTCGGCCAGAATGTCGGCAGTAATCGGGGCGTTGGGCGTTGCGTAAATCAGGTTGTCGACGACAGGAAGTGCCGGGTTATAATCCGCCGCATCAAATCGCCACGCATGCGCTGACAAACCCGCAGCCTTGATTGCAGCGGCAACACGGGGTCGTAAATCAACCAGCCTTTGCGCCAATTCTTTGTGGGTTTGCGCGTCAAATTTTTGATCCAAGCCACGACGGAACAACGCATCCCCACTGCCGATTCCGTTGATCAGGTGCAGCCACCAATCGCTAAGTTGATCCGCGTCTTTTACGTGCGCCACGTCGGGATTAAGCCAGTCTGAGCCCAGCATGTCGGGACTGTTGCCGGCGCGCAGGCTTTCGCGGTGTTCATCGGTCGCGGCGCCTTTGCCCATCGGTTGGAATTTGAGAGGCATAATGACGTTGTCGCCAAAGCTGCCCAAAAACATCACAGGGCGTGACGTGGCGTGCCCGATCCGCGCGGCAATCGTGGCTTGGTGCAGTTGGGTTATGTCGTGACCAGCGATGGTTATGGTCCCGCTTGAGGGAAGAACTTCGCGGGTCAACAGTTCGGCCAAGGCACGGCGGTCTTCGTCGCTTGGGGCGGTGATCGCGATGGTGTTTGAGGCGGGAAAGGCGACGTTCAAATCCTCAAGAACTGAATTGCCTTCTTCGTCGCGCACGCTGACGCTTTTTAACGTGATGTCGCCAATCAGCGCAGGGATTTCGCCGGGGTCCGTGTCGAAAAGCGCGGTGTCGATCATGCCTGTGGGCGCAAACCTGTCGGTGATTGTGTCCCACCGCAGCGCCATGTCTTGGGATTGATTGTAATAGGCGAGCAGTTCTTTCCACGGGCTAGACAGGTCTTTGTACGCGGCGAGGGCGGCGACGAGTGCGCCAACCGTGATTTCGCCCATGATTGCCAGATAACCACCCAGCGAGAAAAAGAAAAACGGCGTCAGTTGCGTGATGAAGTTGTTGGTGAACTTCATGAAGAATTTTTTTTGAAAAATCTCGAACCGGATCGCATACAAGCGGCCCAGGCGATCCGAAATCATCGCCATTCGGTAACGCCAGCCACCGTTGGTGCGCAGCGCGCTTGCACCCGCCGCACCTTCGCCAATTTCGGCAGCCAAGGCGCGAATTTCAACGACCCGCTTTTTGTTCAATTGGTTGATCTGCTTTTGCATCTTCGGAATGATCCACGCCTGCAACGGGATCAGCGCACAGGCGGCGAGCCCAAAGGCAATGCTTTGGAAAAACAAGAACCCGAGGATCGTCAGCATTTGTCCGGCTTGCAGAACAGGCTGGGCCACCGCATCGCCCATCAACCCACCCATCGGTTCGGATTCTGACGTAACCATCGACACCAATTCACCTTGGCTGGTGCGTTCAAAATAAGGGGCGGGAAAACGCAAAATGCGCGCGATCAGGGTGTATCGAAAGCGGCGCAAAAGCCGTTCAGCCAGAACGCCCTTCATCGTGTTGATCCGCATTTTCATGATGCCATGGGCAAAAACGGCTAGCAAAAACAGCCCGCACAGCACCATCAAAAAGGTAATCTGGCCCATCTGATAGCCATAGACGGTAACCTGTTCTGATCCGGCCCCGATCGCGTCATTGATGATGCGTTTGGGCAGTTCAAGCGTCAGGTACAGCAGCGGAAACAGCGTCAGCGTCACCAGTAGCAAAACCAGCTGCTCGCGTTTTGAGTGTTTCCAGATAAAGGTGAAAATCGAACGTTCTATGGAGCAGTCCAGTGTTTTGAATAGACAGTTTGGCGAGTCGCAAATTGCGATGTTTCACCCATTCTAGACCGATCAATTGAATTGCGCATCCTGTTTGATGCGCGCTAGGCTGGGGCTGTATAGAAAAGGACCTCATGTGACGCCAGCGATCCAAACACTTTTGATCCTGCTTTTCCTGCTTCAGGTTAAGCACATGTTTGCAGATTTCTTTTTGCAAACGCCAAAGATGTTGGCCGGTCGCGGGCAATATGCACACATGGGGCGCGCGCAACACGCCTTGGTGCATGCCGGTGGGTCAGCGATTGCGTTGTTGGTTTTGGGTGCAAACAGCACGTTTGTTGTGGTGCTGTGTGTGTTGGAATGGGCGGTGCATTACCACATTGATTGGGCCAAAGGCGCGTATTCAGAACGCACCGATCATGGACCCGCAGATGCTGGATATTGGCGGACATTTGGGGTGGATCAAATGCTGCACCAATTGACCTATGTGGCGATGGTTTGGGCCTGCGCAGTTTACGCGCTTTGATCCAACCGCAACGTTGCTAATTTGTAACTTCCGTTCGGGGTGAGGCTGATGTTTGGTCGTCGCGTGATTTGTTCCTGACGGTGAAATTCCAGACATACTGAAGCTCGCCGATTGTTTGGGGCATCTCACATATTTGTTGACAGAAATCACGCTGTGGTTGAAAATATGTGTATTGATTTATCTAATTTTTAGGACGTCCCATGAACATTTCTGATCCATCCAATTGGATGTCGGACAATCTGGCGTTGTTGGGTCCGCGCACGCTGTCGCAGATTTCGATGCCCGCCTCGCATGACAGCGGTATGTATAAAGTCAGCGATTGCACGCCCGACATTTCGATTTTGCGCCACGGCCCTTACGGGGCGAATGCCTGCAACACGCAAACCCAAACTCTGTCGATCCGGGACCAACTGGATCAAGGCAGTCGGTATTTTGACATCAGGCCGGTGATGTTTGGCGACGACGATGTTTTGTACACGGGGCACTATGCGCTAAAATCGCCTGTGACTTTGGGCTGCAACGGACCGACGTTGGCGGATTTCTTTCAGCAGGTGTCTGATTTCATGGCGGAATCAGGTGACTTGGTGATCTTAAAATTCTCGCATTACTACAATCGCAACACGTCGGCTGATCGTTTTTCCGACGCTGAAATGACGGCATTGATTGCTCAAGTGCACAGCATTTTAGGGCCCAATTTATACACTGGAAACGTACCGCCACAGGGGTTTTTGAACGCTACGCTCGGCGATATGATCGGTTCGGGTGGGCGCGCTTTGGTGGTGTTTGACACCTTGCCTGACGATCTGCGCGATCCTGCATCTGGCATTTATTCCTACGCGGATGCGCCGGCGCGCGGGGATCTGACTGTGTTTGACCAATACGCTGACTGCAATGTGTTGGGCGACATGATCATCGACCAAAAGGCCAAGCTAACAAATGTCGCGAATCATACGGGCTGCTTGTTTTTGCTATCATGGACCCTGACCCAAGATGGTGAACAGGCGATAAAATGCGGCCTTGATGTTGCGGACGCTACGACAATTTTAGACCTCGCGGATCAGGCAAATCCTGACCTGCAATCGACACTACAAGACTGGATCAGCAATGGGATAATTACGCCCCGGACCTGGCCGAATTTTCTTTATGTTGACGACAATAATCAGTTCTCGCTGCACGCTGCGGCATATCTAAACAGTCAATTTTCCACGCTTTGACGCGATCAAGGCACAACGAGTTTTAGGAGTATTTCCATGGGTGTTAAATCAAACGATTTTTCGATGAGTTTCGGGTCCGGATTGGTGACAAACTGCCAAATTACAGGCGGCATTGTGTCTGGCGATAACAAATCCGACGGCGCGTCGATCACGACCAATTCTGATACAGAACTGGTGTTTAACGTAAAATGTGATCGCAGCAGCCAAAGCAGTGTTGCGACAGATTGGAACAACGCGCTTGATAATTCATCGGTGCATATGAACAGCTATCAGTTGATCGGGCACAACGGTTCCGTGCCTGACAAGCTGAACTTTTACATCCCGATTTCTATGGACATAGACGGCCAGCCTTATGATCTTTTGTTGGGGCAGGGGAACTACGGCGTGAACCACAATTGGTGGCTGGGCAGCTTGAATATGTACACGGTTGTCCAAGGCAAAGTTGGCGTGAACCTGTTGGGGATCTCGTTCCTGATGCACAAATCTAGCGGGCTCAAGCTGTTGCCATCGGTGAATACAGACGCCTTTAACAGCACGTCCTCGATGACGCTGACGAACTTGTACAACTAGGGTTTTCGTCAAATTTTGCATGCTATTAGATGTGTAACGGGTGAATTGCGTACGCCCGTTACACAACGCCAGTTGAAAATCGTTCGCATTTACCATTGACAGTTGCGAATGATTTGCATTTACAGGTAGGGTACCCCAAGCAAAGGAATCCCTGATGTTATCCCGATCCCTCAAAATGACGTCCGTCGCCGCGATCACCGCCCTGTTTGCGACAGGTGTTTCTGCCGACGACAAAATGAAGGTTGTGACGACATTTACGGTCCTTGCCGACATCGCTGCCAACGTTGCTGGTGACGCCGCCAACGTTGTGTCGATCACCAAACCGGGCGCGGAAATTCACGGGTATGAACCAACGCCACAAGACATCGTGCGTGCCTATGATGCGGATTTGATCCTGTGGAATGGCATGAACCTCGAGCTGTGGTTCGAGCAGTTCCTGACCAACATGAAAGACGTGCCATCCGCGACCCTGACCGATGGTATTGACCCGATCCCGATTGCGTCTGGCAGCTACGAAGGTAAACCAAACCCGCACGCGTGGATGGGCTTGGACAATGCGTTGATCTACATCGACAATATCGTTGCGGCGTTTACAGAACATGATCCTGAAAATGCTTCGATCTATGCTGCAAATGCCGACGCCTATAAGGCAAAATTGCAGGCGACCATCGAACCGCTGCGCGCCGAAATTGCTAAGATCCCCGAAGACCGCCGCTGGTTGGTCACGTGCGAGGGCGCGTTCAGCTATCTTGCGCGTGATTTCGGGATGAAAGAACTGTATTTGTGGCCGATGAACGCCGATCAGGTCGGCACCCCGCAACAGGTGCGGTCTGTCATCGACGGTGTGCGCGAACACAATATTCCGGTCGTATTCTGCGAAAGCACGGTCAACACAGCCCCGGCTGAACAGGTCGCGCGCGAGACGGGCGTAAGCTATGGCGGCGTGCTATACGTCGACAGCCTGAGCGAACCAGACGGCGAAGTCCCCACGTACCTTGACCTGCTGCGCATCACGTCCAGCACTGTGGCCAATGGATTGGCGGGCGCGACGAACTAGATCGTTTAGAAATTGATCACGCAGGCCTGCGGCATCTTTGCTGCGGGTCGATTGCATTAAGAAGGTCATTTATGGCCAAAGGAAACGCCATGCGCGACGCATCACAAGCCCCTCAGAACCATGCCAACGCAGGCGTTCCCGGCATCGTGGCCAAAGACGTCACAGTCACATATCGCAACGGCCACACCGCCCTTTGGAACGCCAGCTTTGAAATCCCGCGCGGCACAGTCACGGCATTGGTGGGCGTAAACGGTGCCGGTAAATCGACGCTTTTTAAGGCGATCATGGGTTTTGTTCCGGCTGCCAAAGGCCAGATCGAAATCCTTGGTCTTGATGTGAAAACGGCGCTGTCCAAAAACCTTGTCGCTTATGTGCCCCAATCCGAAGACGTCGATTGGGCGTTTCCGGTCTTGGTCGAAGACGTGGTGATGATGGGGCGATACGGGCACATGGGTTTTCTGCGCCGCCCAAAAAAGGCCGATCACGAGGCCGTAAACGAAGCATTGCGTCGCGTGAACATGCAAGATTTCCGACATCGCCAGATTGGTGAATTGTCCGGTGGTCAGCGCAAGCGCGTATTTCTAGCGCGATCATTGGCACAGGACGGTCAGGTGATTTTACTGGATGAACCGTTCACTGGCGTTGACGTAAAAACCGAAGAACAGATCATCGATCTGCTGCGCGAATTGCGCGACGAAGGCCGGGTGATGCTGGTGTCGACGCATAACCTTGGATCGGTTCCCGAATTTTGCGACCGCACCGTGTTGGTCAAAGGCACAGTGCTGGCCCATGGACCAACCGAAACCACATTCACGCGCGAGAATTTGGAAAACGCGTTTGGCGGTGTGCTGCGTCACTTTACGCTTGGCGGCGACGCCTTGCATGATGACGAAGACGGGCGGTCGATCACTATCTTTACCGATGATGAACGGCCCTTGGTGCAATACGGTGACAAAACGCAGCGCACGGATCAAAAATCATGATCGAATATCTGCTGGAACCGTTCAATTACAACTACATGACCAACGCCATGTGGGTGTCCGCGCTTGTCGGCGGTGTCTGCGCATTTCTGTCCGCATATCTGATGCTCAAGGGCTGGTCGTTGATCGGTGACGCGCTGTCCCATTCGGTCGTGCCGGGGGTTGCGGGGGCCTATATCCTTGGGTTGCCGTTCGCATTGGGCGCGTTCATTGCGGGTGGTCTTGCAGCTGGCGCGATGCTGTTTTTGTCCGAACGCTCGGGGTTAAAAGTCGATGTGATCATCGGCCTGATCTTTACGTCGTTCTTTGGATTGGGCCTGTTTATCGTGTCGGTGAACCCGATGTCTGTGTCGATCCAGACGATCACCATGGGCAACATTTTGGCGATCACACCCGAAGATACGCTGCAATTGGCGATCATCGGTTTTGTGTCCTTGGCGGTTCTGCTCGCAAAATGGAAAGACCTGATGGTCACCTTCTTTGATGAAAATCATGCGCGCACGATCGGGCTGCGTCCGGGCCTGTTAAAGGCGGTCTTTTTCATGCTGCTGTCCGCGTCTGTTGTGGCGGCGATGCAAACTGTCGGCGCGTTCCTCGTGATTGCCATGGTCGTGACGCCGGGGGCGACGGCCTATCTGTTGTGTGACCGGTTTCCGCGCCTGATTATGACGTCGGTAGCCATCGGGTCTTTGACCAGCTTTTTCGGGGCGTACATCAGCTTTTTCCTTGATGGCGCGACGGGCGGCATCATCGTCACCTTGCAAACCTTGATCTTTCTGATTGCGTTTGTTTTCGCACCTAAACACGGACTGCTTGCGGCAAAACGCAAAGCAAAACAGGCACTTGAACATGGCCCCGGTGAACTAGCAGCGGAGTTTAAATGATGGATATCGACACGCTCTTGCTGCCCTTCAGGTTCCCGTTCATGCAGAATGCGTTCCTGATTTCGATGATCGTATCTGTGCCGACGGCCCTGTTGTCATGTTTCTTGGTCATGAAGGGCTGGGCGTTGATGGGGGATGCCGTCAGTCACGCGGTTTTGCCCGGTATTGTGCTGGCTTATATTTTCGGAATTCCGCTGATTATTGGCGCTTTTGCAGCGGGAATGACCTGCGCGATGGCGACGGGTTATTTGGCCAGCAACAGTCGCGTAAAACAGGACACCGTGATGGGTGTCGTGTTCTCGGGCATGTTCGGCGTTGGCATTGTTTTATACGTCTCGGTCGAAACAAACGCACACCTTGATCACATTTTGTTTGGCAACATGCTGGGCGTTGAACCTCACGAACTTTGGACCGCAGGGATCATATCTGCAGGCGTCGGTTTGATGTTGGTTCTCAAGTGGAAAGACTGGCTGTTGCACAGCTTTGATCCGGCTCAGGCACGTGCCTCGGGGCTTTGGGTGAACTGGTTGCATTACGGATTGCTTGCCGCACTTTCGCTGACCATCGTTGCAACATTGTCTGCGGCGGGTCTGATCCTTGCGATTGGTTTGTTGATCGCACCCGGCGCGATTGCATTCCTGATCGTGCGCAAGTTTTCAACGATGCTTTGGGTGTCAGTGATCGTGTGCATGTCGTCGATGTTGATCGGAACCTACGCCAGCTTTTTCTTAGATAGCGCGCCGGCACCAACGATTATTCTGGTCATGACAGCGTTGTTCATCGCCGCCTTTATTCGCCGTCAAATCATCACACGCCGCACATCCATGCAGCGGGTCGAAGACGCGCATGGTGCGTGATCTGCGTGTTATAAAATACGCTGATCGCCATCCCATGCGACCACGCCACACGCTGCAATTTCGACACCTTGCCACGTGACGGCCTGCGCTGAATAATTGATGGCAAAGCGGTGCTGCCCTGCTTGGCGCAGGCGCAATCCTTTTGGCAATGCATGAGTTTCCATTCCGCTTTTGGCACATCCCATGGCGACAATTCGATCCCAAAGCACGGCATCAGGCCATGCGCCTAAATACCAAAACGCGCCTTCATCTGTCAGAACTGGCGCATCGTTTTGCGTCGCGAACAACTGGTGTTTCGCGGCATCCAATCGTTCTTGCCAATGAACAACATGGCCCCCACCGATGACAGGACGTATGTGATGCGGCGGCAGGCTTTCGTGTAATTCGATGCGCGTCGTCATAGTATCAATCGCTGGCGCGCCGCCAACAGGGATCGACATTTCATCAGTCACCGTGGCGCTGCGTGGTCCAATAATGACCTGCGCATCAGCAGCCAGTAATGCGGCGTAAAGTGCTGGATCACTGCCAACCAATCCGGGCGCGAGGATCAATTTGTAGCCATCAAATTCACGCGCCGTATGTGGCACGATATCAACTGACAAACCTGCACGCCGCAACGCTTGATATGTTTCAAAAGTCAGGCGAAAGTAATCGAAATCAGCCCCTTGCGGCTGTGTGGTCCATGCCCAATCTGACGCGTAATCAAAGACCAATGCAACGTCAGCGCAGGTTTGATCAACAGCCCCCATCGCCGCGATTTCATCCGCCACCAATGCCGCCTCAGCCAATGCAGGGGCAGGGATATCATCGGGCCGCAAAAGGCCCGCGTGATTTTGTTCTTGGGCAAACGGAGCTTGGCGCCACCTGAAATAACTGACCACTTCTGCACCGTGCGCGATGGCTTCCCAGCTCCATAATCTGACCATGCCGGGGAGCGGGGCAGGGTTGTAAGGGGCCCAATTTACCGGTCCGGGTTGTTGTTCCATGACCCACCAGCGTCCACGTCCAACGGCGCGATACAGGTCGTGGTGAAACGCCTGCATGTCAGGATCGCCCTGTTGCAGATACGCAGATTTATGCGCTTCTGACGCCTCTAACCGGTCCGACAAAAAACCGATTGGATAGCTGTCCCAACTGGCGATATCCAGATCTGCGCCAACGGCGAAGTGATCAAAATCCAGCACACGACCCATGTAATTGTGGATTAGCGCGGTGTCTGTCAAATCGCGCAAAACGTCGACCTGCGCGCGGTTGTACGCCACGACTTGATCCGAACTGAACCGGCGAAAGGCCATGACATGCGCGGGGTTGGCCTCGGTCACGGTGAGGTTGGGCAGATCGATTTGATCAAAGCGGTCATAATCCATTGACCAAAACACGTTGCCCCATGCGGAATTCAATGTTTTTACGTCGCCGTATTTATCAGCCAACCACACGCGAAAGGCGTCGCGCGCTGCGTCAGAATAGCTGATCGTCGTCTCGTGACAGCCGTATTCATTGTCGATTTGCCACGCGTGAATGTGTGGATTGCGGCCATAGCGTTCGCCTAAAATACACGCAATTCGGGCGGATTCAGCGATGTAGGGCGCGTGCGAAAAGCAATAGTGGCGGCGTGATCCAAATTTACGAGGGCGACCGTCGGCATCGACGGCCAACATGTCGGGGTGTTTGTCCAACATCCAGCGCGGCGGCGTCGCGGTTGGTGTGCACATGACGACCTTTAGCCCTGCCTCGCCCAACAGTGAAATCGCGCGATCCAACCAATCAAATTCAAACTGGTCAGGGGCAGGTTCAATCCTGCTCCATGCGAATTCTGCGATACGAACCCAAGTGATGCCAGTTTCGACCATTCGGGCAGCATCGCTGGCCCACATCGCCTCGTCCCAGTGTTCGGGATAATAACAAACGCCTAGGGTCGGGATCACAAGATCACCTGATATTCTGGCAGTCCTTTGCCAACATTTTCGGCAATAAACGTCATGCCTTCACGGCCGCCCACGTTCAGATCAACAGCGGCAGACGTGACGTAAAGCGTGCTGAAATCAGGCCCACCAAACGCGGGACATGACGCCTGTTGTGCACCAATATCGACGGATTTCAAAAACGCCCCCTGCGGTGAATACGCAGCCACCCGCGAGGCCCCCCACTGCGCTACCCACATATTACCAGCGGCATCAATAACGGCACCATCAGGGTTTAAACCATCCTCGCGAAGGTCCAGAAATGTCGAAGGGTCACCAGTTGGCCAGCCATCATTTGCATCTAATTCTTGGCGCATAACGCGGCGTGAATGCGTGTCTGTATAGTATGCGCAACTGCGATCAGGGGCAAAGCAAATGGCGTTTGAAACGGTAATTCCGGTGAAAAGCGTGCGCAGTTCACCTTTGTAATATCGGTGGATTGCGCCGGCATATTTTTGTGCTTCTTTCCCCATTGATCCGATCCAGAATCCGCCCCAAGGGTCCGCGCGCCCGTCATTTGAACGGGTTACGGAATTGTCAGCCTCAAGGGGCGTAACCAAATCGCGTGCGCCGGTTTCTAGTGAAAATCGCCACAGGCCGGTTTCGGATGCCATCAATAATGTGTCGCGATCAACCCATCCGGCAGCAGAGCAATGTTCGTCAAATTGCCAGCTTTGTTTGGTTTCACCGCGACGTGTCATCAGCTGTTTGCCCAAAATATCAAACCAATAAAGTTGGGCGCGTTCAGGATGCCAAAGCGGTCCTTCACCCAGCTCGCAAATGCGGTCATCAAAAACGGTGCTCATGCGATTGCATCCTTGTATGCGGCGACGATTTTGGCGGCATTTTTGGCGACGTCCGCCGCACTCATCCCTGGTTTGTACAGGGCTGATCCTAGGCCAAAACCATCCGCGCTGGCCTTGATCCATTCGCCGAAATTTTCGGGCCCTGCGCCGCCGACGGCGTATACTTTTGTCCCGATGGGTAGGATCGCGCGCATGGCGTTTAGCCCTGATGGCCCAGCCATTGAACCGGGGAATAATTTCAGTCCGTCGGCACCTGCATGCAAGGCGGCAAAGGCTTCGGTTGGGGTGAAAACGCCGGGCCAACTTTGCAAGCCTCGGGCCTTTGTGTGGGCGATCACATCAACGTCGCAATTCGGCGAAACAACGAGCGTTCCACCCGCCTTTGCAACACTGTCAACGTGGTCGCACGTCAGGACGGTTCCTGCGCCAATTACGGCTTTGTCGCCAAAGGTTTTGACGATTTCAGCGATACTCTCAAACGGGCTGGGCGAATTTGTCGGAACCTCGATTGTTGTGATGCCTGCATCAATTAAAACAGATGCAATATCAACAGCTTCGTCTGGGCTTAGTCCGCGCAGGATGGCGATAAGTGGCAGGCTCATTTCGTGTCCTTTAACTGTCGGTAGGCTGCTTGAAGGCCTGCCAATGTCATGCGTTCCGCGTCTGCGATTGTGGCGTGCACGCCTTGGGCGCGCAATGCGTCGCAGTATGCTTTGGCAAGGTCATCGGCCCCTAAAATTGCGATGTTTTGGCCTAACCAAAACGGGCGGGCGGCCCCCAGTTCTGCCCCGATCAACAGGCCGGACAGGCGGGTGCGCGCTGTGTCTTTGCTTTGGCCATGCAACAGGTCCCGGGCGCGCAAATTGAACAGATATGCGGCTAGCCGTTCAGGGCGCGATAACGTGTCCGAGACGGCCTCGATGAACGCATCGGCGTCCCATCCTGCGGCGTCAACGGAATGACGCAAAACCGATGATCCAGTCAGCAAGTTAAACTGTTCGCCGGTCATGAATGTCTGGAAACTGACAACTTCACCAGCGCTGACATGCACCCACTTTGTGTGTGTCCCGGGCAGACAAATCACGCCGTCCCAACCATCATTCAAGGCAAGAAAACCGGCGATTTGGGTTTCTTCGCCGCGCATCACGTCAGCCGGTGCGTTTTGTTTTAATCCACCGATCACATGTACATTCAGGCGCGCATCCAAACACGGGGCCATCGTCATTTTTGTCGTGATAGGTTTGCTAGGCACGGCAGAATAGGGGGCCTCAACCCAGCCTTGGCGCGCGCCAACCATGCCGCATGCGATCACGGGGGTGACGCCGTCTAGCCACGGTTCAACCAATGCCAGCAATGCGCCTTCGAATTGGTCCTTTTGCAACGACCCCATTCCCTGATCTGACTGGGCCGTGGCCAAAACGCTGCCACCTTTCATCGCCCAAACCCGCAGGTTCGTGGTGCCCCAATCGACCGCTATCCAGT
Source organism: Ascidiaceihabitans sp. (assembly GCA_047626725.1). GTDB lineage: Bacteria > Pseudomonadota > Alphaproteobacteria > Rhodobacterales > Rhodobacteraceae > Ascidiaceihabitans. The sequence continues at coordinate 102,166 of JBLHSG010000008.1, read as the reverse complement.
CCGCGCTGATCATCCTGTCACCACAACGCCGCCGTCCACGACCATGCATTGGCCGGTCATCATGCGGCTGGTGTTCGAGGCAAGAAATAGAACCGCATCAACAATGTCCTGAGGGTCTAGGTGTTCTTTGAGGCACTGTTTTTCCAAGTGTGCCGCGAGCGCGTCAGGTGTCGCCCATTTATCGATCTGTTTGGGGGTCAAAACCCACCCCGGTGCCAGCGCATTTACGCGAATTTTGTCCGGTCCTAGTTCGCGGGCAAGGCTGCGTGACATCGCAGTGATGCCGCCGTTTGCCGTTGTGTAGGCCGTGTAACCTGCGCCGCCCATCATGTAGCTGATTGAGCTGAAATTGATGATTGACCCGTGCCCTGCGACTTTCATGTGCCGCGCGGCTTCTTGGCAGGAAAAGAAATAGGATTTCAGGTTGATGGCTTGCATCCAGTCCCAATAATCTGTGGTGACTTTGTCCAATTCGTGGCGGTCATCGTTGGCGGCATTATTAACCAGCGTTGTGATTGGACCATGGGCCTGCGCGGCTTGCTGCATTGTGTTTTGCAGGTGTTCGGTGTCGGTAATATCGCCTTGCAGGAACAGCGGCGCGCGGCCGTGTTTTACGGTCATTTCTGCCACAAATTCTGATGCGTCAGAGCGCCCGATAAAGGCGACGTTTGCGCCCTGTGCCAAAAACCCGTCAGTCAGGGATGCCCCGATGCCAGAACCGCCGCCGGTGATGTAAACCGACTGCCCTTTGATGTCGTGGAATGTTGCGGATTGGGTCATATCAGGCCACCTTTTTCTTGCGGGCAAAGGCTGGCAGCCAATCGCCGTGCGCCACCAGCAGATCGTCAACCAGCGACCGGATCTGGCGTAAATCCAGTTCGGCGGCGGTGTGCGGATCCATCATCGCGGCATGATAGATGTGTTCGGGGTTCTCGTCGACCAGCGCGCGCACGGTTAGTTCCTGAACGTTGATTTGCGTGCGCATAAGGGCGGTCAACTGCGGCGGGATATTATCCACGACCGTCGGTTGCACGCCATTTGCATCGGCCAAACACGGGGTTTCGACGGCAGCCCCCATCGGCAATTGCGGGATTTGGCCGGTGTTGGGCAGGTTGCCGTACAGCACATAGGGCGTGTCGGTGACGATGGCGTTCATCAATTCCGAGGCGAATTCGTGGCTCTTGGTGACTTCGACCTGACCGGTTGCGCGCATCGCATTTGTTTGGTCCTGCCATTCGATGATCTGTTCCTCGCACCGCGCCGGATATTCATCCAGCGGAATGCCGAATTGTTCGATCAAATCGTCACGCCCGTCTTTGATAAACCACGGAACATATTCGGCCAGATGTTCCGAGCTTTCGGTGCAGAAGTGACCCAAATGATCCATCACTTCGTAGCGCACTTTGTTGCCACAACGCGGCATCAACAGGGGGGCTTTTGGCAGCGATCCGGTTGCATAACCATTGCGCAGACGAGGGTACAGATCGTGCAGTTTGCCGCCAACCTCTTGTTCTAACCGCAGGAAAAACGCGACGTGGTTTACGCCTGCGACCTTGTAGCGGATCGAACTTTGGTCAATGTCCAGATCATGCGCCAATTCCTGAACCGTGTTTTGCACGGAATGACACAGGCCAACTTGCTTAAGGTTGGGGAACCGTTCGGCCAAGGCCCAGGTGTTGATCGCCATGGGATTGACGTACTGCAACAGCGTCGCGTTCGGGCACAATTCTTCCATATCAGCGGCAACCTGCCACAACACAGGCACGGTGCGCAGGCCACGCATAATGCCACCAATGCCCAATGTATCGGCGATGGTTTGGCGCAGCCCGTAGGCCTTGGGAATATCGAAATCGGTCACGGTGCAGGGCTGATAGCCGCCGACTTGAAACGCGGTCACGACAAAATCGGCACCGTCCAATGCGGCGCGCTGATCCGTGTGCGTGCTGACCGTGGCGTTCGTGCCCACAGTTTTGATCATGGTGCGCGCCACGATTTCGCTTTGGGCCAAACGGGCAGCATCAATGTCCATCAGGGCAAAGTGACTGTTGGCCAAGGCAGGCGTCAAAAGCGCGTCCCCCACGATGTTTTTCATAAAAATCGTGGAGCCGGCACCGATGAAGGTGATCTTTGTCATATCGTGTTACTCAGAGGTTAAGGGTCATTTCACGGCGCCCAAAGTCAGGCCCGCGATGAAGTGTTTTTGCATCAGGAAAAACATCGCGACAGGGGGCAGGGCGGCAACAATCGAACCCGCGCTCATCAGGTGGTACATCGCGCGGAATTGGGCGTTAAAGCTGGTGATACCTGCGGTGACAGGTTGTGCATTTTCGCCCTGTGTCAGCACAATTGCCCAGAAATAGTCGTTCCAGATAAAGGTGAAAATCAGGACCGAAAGCGCTGCCAGCGCCGGTTTCATCAATGGCAAAACAACGTACCAGAAAATTTGCCATTCGCGAATGCCCTCGACGCGCGCGGCCTCGACCAATTCGAACGGTAGGGCTTTGATAAAGTTACGCATGAACAGGGTGCAAAATCCGGTTTGAAAGGCAATGTGAAACAGCACCAGGCCGGTTTTGGTGTTGTACAAACCCAATTCCAAGGTCAGATCGCGCACTGGCACCATCAAGATTTGGAACGGCACAAAGTTACCCGCGATGAACATGAAAAACAGCAGCAGGTTGGCTTTGAATTTGTAAACACCAAGGGCAAAGCCCGCCATCGCGCTGAGCGCCACAGCCCCGATAACTGTGGGGATCGTGATCATAAACGAGTTCAGGATATAGCGCGGCATCGACGAATTGATGACCTGCCCAAAGTTTTCGAAAAACTGGAACGTTGATGGCATGCCCCAATAATTGCCCGTGGTGAAATCGACGGCTGGGCGCACGGCAAACAGGGCGACGGCGATCAGCGGGGCAAGCCACAACAGCAACGCGACCGGCAGCAATGCTTGATAGGTGTATTGTACGCCGCGGGACGATTTTTCTATCGGTTTGGGAAACATCAGCGCGCCTCCTTTTCGTCTTGATACATGCGGAACAGGAAGTAGCCGATAAACAGCAACATGATCAGGAACAAGATCACGGCAATCGCAGCCCCGTAGCCCATTTTAAACCCGTATTCAGACAGAGATTTTTCGAACATATAAAATGACAGAACGCGGGTAGATCCAAATGGTCCGCCGTTGGTCATAATCGAGATCAGATCGAATGACCGCAGCGCCCCGATGATCGTCACAACAAAGGCGATAAATGTGGCGGGGCGCAGCTGTGGCAAAATCACAAACCACAGCATTTTTAGCCCCTTGGCCCCGTCGAGACGCGCGGCCTCGACCTGTTCGGGATCGACGGAATTCAGGCCCGTCAAATACAGGATCATGCAGTAGGCGGTTTGAGGCCAAAGCCCTGCGGCGATGATGCCATAGGTCGCCAGTTTCGGATTGCCTAACACGTTCACAGGGTCAAACCCGAACACACCGATCAGACCATTGAACAGCCCGAATGTCGGGTCATAAAACCACGTAAACACGAGGCCAACAACGATCTGACTGATCACAAAAGGAAAGAAAAACAGGGACTTATACAGACGAATGCCCGTGACAGTCTGGTTCAAGAACAGCGCGATAAACAACCCACCCGGAATGGCGAGCAGATAAAACAGCAGCCATTTGGCATTGTTCCACATCGATACTTTGAACGCCGGATCACGTGTCAGTAGCTTTTCATAATTCGCAAGACCGACAAATTCACCGGACTGGGACACAGGCAACAACCCGTCCCATTTGAACATCGAAATGTAGAAACTTTGGCCAATCGGCCAGATCACATACAGCGAAAACATGATCATCGCAGGCACCAAGAACAACCACGGTGTGATCGCGATTTCGTTGCGTGCGTACCAGTTTTTTGTGGTCACAGAACGATGGGGCTGGGTGGTATCGGCCATGGGGACACCTTTTTTGGTTGGAACAATCAACACGGAAAAACCTGATGCGGTTTATCGATGGTGACAGGGGACGGGGCCGCGCGATAACGCGACCCCGGTTGGCTTAGTAAACGTCGGCGCGTGTGGCTTCTAGACGCTCTAGGATGTCGTCCAGATTTTCCGGGAACACCATGAACTCTTGCATGCCTTCCATCGCCGCTTTGGCCATTTCTGCCGGATAGTCGCGGTCAAAGAATTGCGCAACGCCGCCCGGTGAATTGGAGGACAGCATGTCAAAGCCTTCTTTCAGGAATTTGTCATCGTCGATGGACGATTTCGCGTTCACTGGCAGCTGGCCAAGGTTTGCACCATTGTTAATTTCGGTTTGTTCATCCGCGGACACGACGAAACGCAAGAAGGCGCGCGCGTTGTCTTTGTTGGATGCATTTGCCGGAATGTGGAACGTGTCTGTTGGCGCGTCTTCGGCCAATTCAACGCCCGGTGTGATTGCAGGGAACTGGTGGAAATCCAGCTTGCTGTCGTCCAGACCTGCTTCGCGCAATGGTGCGACGGCAAAGTTACCCTTGAGGATCGCGGCGGCTTCGCCCGATACGATCAATGGTAGGGATTGCTGCCAGTCTTTGTTCTGGTGGTCGTCAACAAAGGCGCCCATTTCGACCAAGCGGCCCCAGTTTGCGAATGTTTCGCGAACTTCTGGGCTGTTCCATGCAACGTTGCCGGCAGCCAGATCCATGTGGAAATCAAAGCCGTGTGTCCGCATGTTCAGGTAGTCAAACCAGCCAGATGCAGTCCACAGGTATTTTGTACCGATGGTGTAACATTTGCGGCCAGATTCGATGACTTTTTCGCAGTTGGCGATCATCTCGTCGAAATCGGCAGGTTCATTGATACCCAGTTCTTCGTAGATGTCTTTGCGGTAATAAACGCCCCATTGGTAGTACGTGTACGGCACGCCCCACTGTTTGTCGTCGATGGTCATTGCGCCTTTGGTTGATGCAAGGTTTTCGGCGATTTCAGGTTCGGCCCACAGGTCGGATACGTCGTCGAACAGGCCGGCTTTTACGAACGGTGCCATACGATTTGCCGCGTACCATGTGGCCACGTCAGGTGCATCTGCGGTCAGAAAGTTGCGGATTTGGGTTTTGTAGGCTTCGCGATCGATCACAGTTGTTTCGATGTTCAAGTCCTGGTGCAGGTCCTGAAAACGGCCAATCATGGCTTCCATCGTGGCCCGTGGTGCAGGGTTGGATGTATCGAGGAAAATGCGCAGATCGCCGGTCAGTTTCGCGTGGCCGTCTGCAGACGCAGAGCCTGCCAAAATCGTGCTGGCAGCCAAAGCGGCCAAGGTCGCCTTTAGTGTGAATTTCATGGTCTTCTCCCTTTTGACTGCTTCGCCCTCCGAAACAGTTTTGGTTTCAATAGTTGAAACCTAGTTCTATTTAGTGAGATAATCATATCGAATCACCTAGGGTCAACAGCATCTTTGCTAAACGGCCAACGCTCGGGAGGGTTGAAACGTGTCAGGAGACGGAACAGTCGGCAAAGCGTGCGATGTGCTGGATCAAGTCGCGTCGTTTCCACGGCCTGTGCGATTTGGGCAGTTGTTGGAAACCTCGTCCTTTCCCAAAGCGACGCTGTATCGGTTTTTGCAAACGCTGACATCGCAAGGGATGTTGACCTATGATCCGGAGCGGCAAACCTATGCGCTGGGCATGCGATTGGTGCGCCTTGCACATGCGGCGTGGTCGCATTCATCGCTGGCCCCGATTGCGCGTCCGCATCTGGATGCACTTAGCCACGAGTTAGGTGAAACCGTGCATTTGGCGCAGATGGATAGCAGCCAAGTTTTGTACGTCGACAAACGAAACGCAGCCCAACCCGTCGAAATGTACAGCCAAGCAGGGCGTGTTGGCCCCGCCTATTGCACAGGCGTCGGCAAGGCGATGTTGGCGCATCTGCCCGAGGCGGATTTGACCCGCGCCATCGCCCAACAATCGTTTCACCGATTTACCGACACGACACTGACAACAGAGGCAGATTTGCGCGCAGAACTGGCCGCAATCCGCGCGCGTGGCTACGCATTTGACCGTCAGGAACACGAACCGGGGATCATTTGTATCGCCAAACCGATCTTGACCAAAAATGGCCGTGTGCTGGGCGGGCTGTCAGTGACGGGCCCGACAACACGCCACACATTAAACGATCTGGAAACATGGGAACCACACCTGAGCGTGGCTGCCCAAAACATCGCACAGGACGCCCAAGCATGGCGTTTTCCTGATGCCTCACATCAACGGACGGGGACGTAAGACATGACCGGAGTGAACCTAAAAAACGTGGTGAAACGCTATGGCGAAACGCAGGTCATTCACGGCATTGATCTGGATATTGCCGATGGTGAATTTTGTGTTTTTGTCGGCCCTTCAGGCTGTGGGAAATCAACGTTGTTGCGGATGATTGCCGGGCTTGAAGAAACCACTCAAGGCCAAATGTCTATTGGGGATCAAGATGTTACACACATGGATCCAAGCCTGCGCGGCGTGGCGATGGTGTTCCAGACATACGCGCTTTACCCACACATGACGGTTGCGGAAAACATGGGGTTCGGGTTACGCATGAACGGTGTGCCCAAGGCCGAAATCAAAGAAAAAGTCGGTAAGGCATCGGACATTCTAAAGTTGGGTGATTACCTGAAACGCAAACCTAAAGCACTGTCAGGCGGGCAACGTCAACGGGTGGCGATTGGGCGCGCGATTGTGCGTGGGCCGGATGTGTTTTTGTTCGACGAACCACTGTCGAATTTGGACGCTGAGCTGCGTGTAGAAATGCGCGTGGAAATTGCACGTTTGCACCACGAAATCGGCGCAACGATGATTTACGTCACCCACGATCAGGTCGAAGCAATGACGATGGCCGACAAGATCGTTGTGCTGCGCGCGGGCCGGATCGAACAGGTGGGTGCACCTTTGGAATTGTACCGCAATCCCGACAACAAATTCGTAGCGGGATTCATCGGATCACCGTCGATGAACTTTATGGATTGTACGGTCAGCAACGGCCAAGCGGCGCACGCGGCACTGCGCGCCCCGGTCGCAAATTCAGCGATCCCCAAAGACGCGGGCACCGTGACGATGGGCGTGCGACCCGAACATCTGAACATCGTGCCCGGCGATTTGATGAAAGTGGAATTGACCGAAGCCTTGGGCGGCGTATCGTATGCCTATTTGCGCGCCTCGGACGGGACCCGTTTGATTGTCGAAGAACGCGGCGACGAGCGCAGCAAAATCGGCGATACCGTCGACGTCGAATTCGAACCGCGCCGTGCTTTGTTCTTTGATGCACAATCGGATCTGCGCCTGCGCTAGCTGTCTATTTTTGTGGTGCGGGAAACGGCATTGATTTTGTAAATTTGCTCGCTATGCGTGCTTATTGTTTTTGTGTTACTCTTTTTAGGTGTCCTATTGGGGCTAATAAAAGACGGGGCACGAATGACTAACAATTTGCTGAACTACATGAAAACCGCACCAGAAGATCCGTTTGAACCACTGATGGAAAATGCGCCCATCCTGATGCATTCCATCGACAAAGAGGGGCGGCTTTTGCGCGTTAGCCGGTTTTGGGCAAGCAAACTGGGCTATGAGCCCGAGGAAATGGTGGGCCGCCAGTCGTCTGATTTTCTGACCGATGCATCCCGAAAAATGGCCATCGAAGAAGTCCTGCCGCTGTTTTACAGGACCGGTTCGGTTTACAATATCGAATACGATTTTGTGCGCAAAGACGGATCAACTATTCCGGTGCTTTTGTCCGCCACGGCGTCTTTTGACAAGAACCAGAAATTCATCCGATCGTTAGCTGTTATCTTTGACAATACGGTCGCCAAGCGGTCGGCGGCGGCATTGATCCAAAGCCAGCGCACCGATGCGATTGGTCAATTGGTTGGCGGCGTCGCGCATGATTTCAACAATTTGCTGACGGTCATTCAGGGCAACTTGGAATTCCTACGCTCTGATCCCGATTCAATGGAAAGAATGAGCTTTGTTGACGACGCGTTGCGCGCGGCATCGCGGGGATCCAGCCTGACGCAACAATTGTTGGCCTATGGCCGTCGCGCCCATTTGACGCCTAAGCAGATTGATATGAACCGTGTCGTGCGCGAAATGGACTCAATGATGCGCCGCGTTATTCCAGCCAATATTTCGATTCAGACCGTCGAAGGGGGCGGTTTGTGGACCGTGAATGTGGACCGTCATCAACTGGATACTGCGATTTTGAACATCGTCAACAATGCCTGTGACGCCATGCCAACCGGTGCCGGAAAGCTGACGATTGAAACCTGTAATGTGCGCATTTCAGAGGCCTACGTGACCGACCGATACGAAGATATTGAACCCGGTCGTTACGTGATGCTGGCGATTTCGGACAACGGCGAAGGGATGAGTCAAAAGGTCATCAGCAAGGCGTTTGAACCGTTTTACACGACCAAAGTTGTGGGCAAGGGATCTGGCTTGGGGCTGTCGATGGTCTTTGGATTTTTGAAACAATCCCATGGGTCGGTGCGGATTTACAGCGAGATCGGCGTTGGCACCACGTTCAAACTGTATTTCCCGGCGGTCAGTGGATCGGACCAGCCCAGCACGTTGGATCAAATTCAGGAACAGATGGACGGCATCGTTAAATCCTCGAAAATTCTGGTGGTCGAAGACGAACCAGACGTGCGCAATGTAATCGTGCGCCAGCTGTCTGAACTGGGTTTAGGCGTCGCGCAGGCTGCATCGGGGGACGAAGCATATGCGATGTTGGCCGAGGGTTATCACCCCGAAGTTATGCTGACGGATATCGTGATGCCGGGCGCGTTGCAGGGCCCTGAACTGGCGCGTGAGGCACGTAAAATGATCAAGGGCCTCAAGGTGATTTTCATCTCTGCTATCCAAAAGAGGCGGCAATTCATGGCAATGGTGTCAGCGTGGATGACCTGCAACTGGTCAAACCGGTGTCCAAGAGCACGCTATTAAAGGGCGTCAGAAAATTGCTGAACCGACCTATCGAAGACTAGGGGCGTTACCTTGTTTTGCGTTTGCAGGCTGTGAAATTCCGAATATTTCAAAATCTTGATCGGTTGCGTCGCAATCGGGATGGACAAGACGTGTTTGGACGGCTGATTTACGGGGCAAACAGGAGTAACACTTATGAAAATCGGTTTTATCGGCCTCGGCAATGTCGGCGGCAAACTTGCAGGCAGTCTGATCCGCAACGGCGAAGACGTCACTGTCTTTGATCTGAACGCGGATTTTGTAGCCGCCAAAGTCGAACAAGGCGCCAAGGCCGGCGACAGTGCCGCGCACGTTATGCAAGTGTGCGATGCGGTCATCACGTGTTTGCCCAGTCCTGCCGCCTGTGACGCGGTCGTCCAGGAAATGATGCCGCATGTTGGCCTCGGAAAAATCTGGATGGAAATGTCGACGACCGACGCAGATGAGGTGAAACGCCTTGCTGCATTGGTGATCGAAGCAGGCGGCGAAGCCGTTGATTGTCCGGTTTCCGGCGGCTGTCATCGTGCAGATACTGGCAACATCAGCATCTATGCGGGCTGCACCCGCGACACATTTGACAAGGTCCTGCCGATTTTGACCCACATGGGACGCCGTATTTTGCACGTCGGCGAGGTCGGCAATTCGTCTACCTTAAAAGTGATGACCAACTACTTGGCGACGATGAATTTACTGTCGGTTTGCGAGGCGCTGACGGTGATGAAGGCCGCAGGAATGGACCTTGGCATGACCTATGAGGCGATGGCGATTTCGTCTGGCACGTCGTTTGTTCACGAGACGGAAAGCCAGCTGATCTTGTCTGGTAATCGTGATGTGAATTTCACCATGGACCTTATTCAAAAGGACATCGGGCTGTTTCAGGATATCGCGGATCGTCACAATGTTCCGCTGGAACTGTCCCCTTTGATGATTGAAATGATGACTGATGGCCAAAAACGCTACGGCGTGCGCGCGCAGTCTGACCGCATGATTGAACGGCTGGAAGAGGCCACAGGCCTGTCGATCACAGCCCCTGGATTTCCGACAGAATTGGTTGATGAGGAACCCGAAGAACGCGGTTACGAGGTTGTGCCAAAACGCTAACGACTTGTGGCGTGCCCCCGATCAAGGGTAGGTGCTGCGTGCGCCAGAAAATCGGCCAGCGAAAAGGGAACGCAACATGAGCGACGAAGTTATTGCAACGGTGCATGCCTCTGCCGGACGACGGTTTTTGGGCATCACGGCGCTGGCGTTCTTGGGGTTCTTGCTGATTTATTTGTGCATTGTGCAGCCTCCGTCCTTGTTGGGGGGGCTGTTTTTGCTGGTGGTTGGTGCGGCTTCGCTGATGTTGGCGGAAAAAATGCGCCGCTCTACAGCGCATGTGATCGAAATGACCGACACCGAAATTCGCGACAGCAGCGGCCATGTGATTGCGCGCCTTGACGATATCGTCAGCATTGATCGTGGATTTTTTGCGTTCAAACCATCCAACGGATTTCTTTTGCGCACCAAAAAACCCGAAGGCCGTGTGTGGCGTCCGGGTCTTTGGTGGCGCATTGGTCGCCAGATCGGGATCGGTGGAATGACACCGGGGCATCAAACTAAATTTATGTCCGAGATCATCGCCGCAAAAATCGCGCTGCGTGACTTAGGCGGGCTCGACCTTTAGCTGTTGTGATCCCACAGAACCTGCGGTGCATAGCGTGGGCGGGTAAAGACAAAGTTCACGATCTCGTGGTCCGAGAGACCGGTGTTGTAGGGCGGATCGTATTTCACGAATGTCTCGACAACCATGATGCGTTCGTTGTGCGGCATGACTGGCAGGCGATCGTTCCAGTTTTTGATGTCGTTGTTCCCCAACTCTGGAACCCAACCTTTGGTTTTTGACCAATCGCGTTTGTAGATGTTGTTATCTGCATCGTATTTTACGCTGGTGATGCGGATCGACGTGTCGGACAGATCTGCGTTGGTCAGATAAGACAACAACTGTTGCGTTCCGTTCAGGTAGGCCTGGTTCACCAACGCCGTCTCACGAGAGATCATGTCGCCAATTGTGAAGGCTGCCTTTTGGTTCATCGAATGCTTGCGATAAGCATCAAAAATCGAGAACAGCGTCAGAAACGCCCAGAACAACATCGGCAGGAGCAGCATCATTTCGATGGCGATACTGCCGTCTTCATCCCGCGAATACCGCTTGATCCAATGGCGCAAAGAGGCGCGTTTCCATGTGCGTTTATGTTCCATTATTGTGGCTCCTGCACAAAGGCCGATACCGATACCATCTTAGCGCGGCCGGAACCGTCTTTGGTAAACGAGTGGCCCAATCCGGATGTCGGAAAGACCGGTTTAAACATATAGCAGGCGCGGATCAGCATGACCTCGTGATCCAAACCATTCGAAAATACCTGCAAAGGGGTCACCGGCTGCGAAATGTCCACGCAATCGGCTGATCCGCCAAATCCGTTGAAGTTGCGCATATCAATCGGGTTCATCGACAAACGCAGCGTGTTGTCACAATCGTTTGGCAGCCCGGAATACGTGCAAATCATCTGCTTTAGATCAAGGTGCGTATAGTTTGCACCGGTGTTCAGACGGATGTTGCGCACTGTCATATCCACGCCGCGGTCCAGAAACACCTGGCGCATGGAATAGATGCCCATTTCCACAGAGGTCAGGAACAAGGTGAAGATCAGAGGCACCCCGAGCGCGAATTCAACAACCATCTGGCCATCTTCATTCCGCCCGAACCGCTTGATGCGATTTAGGAATGTCTGTTTCATTGGGTCAACCTCAATTGGTTAATTTGGCTTGCGATGGCTTTGAATGCCTCTGAAATCTCGACACCTTCGACACGAAAGAAGTGGCTAGGCGAAGAGGCGCAGTTGGACATGACCGTGGCGCTATAATCGCTGACTTCAAACCCGACGGACCAGATCACGATACCTTTGTCTTTGGCAGCCGTGCAGATGCTGGACAGCATGTTATCGGCCTGTGACGCGGAGTATTTCGTGTACTTCCAATCGTCGTGATCGCTGGACCGCACGTAGCGGTTCAAGTACCACTGCAACGGATATTTGTTCCAATGCGCATAGTGGCTGTCACTGGCATAATACCAAGGTTGAATGCGCACAGTGTCGACGTTCTGACCATCGGTCATCAGCAGGACGGTTTTCAGCGTCTCGACATCGGTGTATTCAGCAGGTCGGCCTGCAAAAATCCCATCGATCTTGCCGGTATTCGCCAACGACTGGCTGACGGTCCGGAACGCAGGGTCAAGCAAGGCAACGCCCCATTTCATCCCAAGGTGGATGGATGTGTTGGCCCGGGATGTGTATTTGTCGATCGTGGTTTTTAGGCTGAAGCCGTCTTGTGACAGTGGCACGATGCGCTCGTATGTCTGGCGCGGACAGCCTGGATTTTGGATCGTATTGTAGTTGCGGCTCGAACTGTATTCAAAGTTCTGCATTTGCGGATACGTCTTGGTAACGCTGATGCTTGGCGTGTTGAAATCGCTCGTGTCAAAATCGATGCAATGCGAATAGCCGTGCAAATGGGTCGGGTTCATCTCGTTAAAGATATCAGGCCCGGCGTTCACTTGTGCGGTGTAGGGCACCAGCGAAACTGAAATCAAGTCTTCGGTTTCTTCGCGAATGACTTCCTCAACAAACGATTTTGCGGCTTGCTTTAGGTTGCTCATCTTGTTGTTCCAGCGCATGGAGCCGGAAATGTCCAAAACCATCGAAATCTCGACGTTCGAAATACGTTCTTCGGCCGTACTGCGTGCAGGGACGCCCAGCTCGTCAATGCCCACCAAACGCATAAAGCGGGTCGGGGTGACGGTGTTGGCGGTGGCGTTTACGGTGCGAAAGTTCAGACCTTCGGTGACAGTCACGGTCGACAGATAGGACGACATGCCGGCCTTGTCGAAATAGTCGTTCACGACGGCTTCGGGGTCCAGGGTTTGGTCCAGATCGGCAGCGGCTAAAACCGCGCGGTCAATGGTATTTTGCAGACGCGTGCGTTCCATCTCGTTGCGCATCAAATCGACGCCGATACCGCCGACGATCAACATCATCAACAACATCATAATAGCAAAGATGGTCATGACGCCGTCTTCGTTACGGCCAAAATATTTGAACATCTGCACGATCTCAGGGACGCTTAGCGTCTCCTGACGTTTCGCTTTGGAGCAGTCCGTTTTGGTCTGGTTCGGCGCAAACATGATTGAGCTTTCATTTGTTTCAATTGCAACGGGGAAACCCATTGCCTCAACCCGTTTCTTGACGCCCAAATGTGTCTTGAATCGGGCTAAAGAGGGATATGTTAATGATATCTCGACCAAACCGTGGACAATCCTCCTGAAAACTTCTGATTGTTAATGCGTTGTTAACCAATTGTTCGAAAACTCGATAAATTGCCGTTTGGCGTTAAAACGCTGGGCTTTTCCCAAAGCAATGTTTGCCTGTTTCGAATCTGCGCGGCTATTTTTCTTAAACCGCTCAAAAAAACAGCATTTGGCCTCGCGCTTGTTAACGGTCTCGGCATAGATTGGAACTAGAGACTGACAGTACGTCGAGTCGAAATAACTCAGAAGGAGAAGTCGGATGAGTGCCCCCCAAGAGCCCAGCTTTCGCGAAAGCGTAGATATGATGTTCAACCGTGCCGTAGCACTGATGGACCTGCCGCCGGGATTGGAAGAAAAAATCCGCGTCTGTAATGCGACCTATACGGTACGTTTCGGTGTGCGACTTCGGGGCCAGATCCAGACCTTTACCGGATACCGCTCCGTTCACTCTGAACATATGGAACCGGTCAAAGGCGGCATTCGCTTTTCCATGGGCGTTAACCAAGACGAGGTAGAAGCCCTTGCCGCGTTGATGACCTATAAATGCGCGCTGGTCGAAGCACCGTTTGGTGGCTCAAAGGGCGGTTTGTGCATTGATCCACGTCAATATGACGAACATGAACTTGAATTGATCACGCGCCGCTTTGCCTACGAGCTGATCAAACGCGACCTGATTAACCCTTCTCAGAACGTACCTGCGCCAGACATGGGCACGGGCGAACGCGAGATGGCGTGGATGGCCGACCAATACGCACGGATGAACACGACAGACATCAACGCCAAAGCGTGTGTGACAGGCAAACCGCTGAACGCTGGCGGTATCGCAGGTCGTGTCGAAGCAACGGGGCGCGGCGTGCAATATGCATTGCGCGAATTTTTCCGTGATCGCCAAGGTGTCGAAAAAGCGGGCCTTGACGGTACGCTCGATGGCAAACGCGTGATCGTGCAGGGTCTGGGCAACGTGGGTTATCACGCTGCCAAGTTCCTCAAAGAAGAAGACGGCTGTATCATCACAGGTATCATTGAACGTGACGGCGCGCTGACCTCGGTCAAAGGTTTGGATGTGGATGCGGTGCAGCAATGGATCGGCACACATGGCGGCGTCAAAGGCTATCCTGATGCAACCTACGTCGAGAACGGCGCGAAAGTGTTGGAAGAAGAATGCGAAATTCTGATTCCTGCCGCGCTTGAGGCTGTGATCAATCTAGGCAATGCGGAAAATATCAAGGCTCCGCTGATCATCGAGGCCGCGAATGGTCCGGTGACGGCGGGCGCGGATACGATCCTGCGCGACAAAGGCACGGTGATCATTCCAGATATGTATGCCAACGCGGGTGGTGTGACGGTGTCCTACTTTGAGTGGGTCAAAAACCTGAGCCACATTCGTTTTGGTCGTATGCAGCGTCGCCAAGAAGAAGGGCGCCACCAGTTGGTTGTCGATGAACTGGAGCGGCTAAGTGCTGATTCAAAAATCGGCTGGGAACTGAGCCCGGATTTCAAAGACCGCTATTTGCGCGGTGCTGACGAACTGGAACTGGTGCGCTCGGGGCTCGATGATACGATGCGCATTGCGTACCAATCGATGAGCGAAATCTGGCATGGCCGTGACGATGTTCAGGATTTGCGCACCGCCGCTTATCTTGTTTCGATCGGCAAAGTCGCGAGCAGCTATCGCGCCAAAGGCCTATAAACCAGTCCGCGACTAAACCGCTAAGGTTGGAAACATTTTTGAAAACGGCGCGCCTTTTGAATAGGGCGCGCCGTTTTTCGTATCAGGACAAAGTCGCCCATTGGCCAGTTCTGGTCGAAAATTGATTGTCTCTTTGCGCATTGCGTAGTTATCTCGCGGCTGACTTGCCGGGTATGTTCCGGCGACACTGGGGGACAAGTGATGCGTTTTTCCGGACTGCGCGTTCTGAAAGAAGGTTTGACTGGCAACAAGGGGTGGACGCCGCATTGGCGCGATCCTGAACCCAAGGCCGAATACGATGTGATTATCATCGGCGGTGGTGGTCATGGCTTGGCGACAGCGTATTATCTGGCCTCGCAATACGGTATCACCAATGTCGCGGTTCTGGAAAAGGGCTACCTTGGCGGCGGAAATGTCGGGCGCAATACAACGATTGTGCGCGCCAACTATGGCCTGCCGGGCAACTCGGAATTCTACAGCCATTCCCTGAAATTATGGGAAGGACTGGAACAGGACCTGAACTACAATGTCATGCATTCGCAGCGTGGCATCATCAATTTATTCAATTCCGATGGTTCTCGTGATGCGGCCGCGCGCCGTGGGAACACGATGATCGGGCAGGGGGATGACGCCGTCCTTATGGACAATGCCGCCGTGCGCAAAATGCTGCCCTACCTTGATTTTGACCAAACCCGTTTTCCGATTTATGGTGGCCTGTATCATCCACGCGGCGGCACTGCGCGCCATGATGCGGTGGCATGGGGGTTTGCCCGTGGTGCCGATCAGCGCGGCGTTGATTTGATCCAGCAGTGCGAAGTTACCGGTATTGATGTGGTCGACGGTGTCGTCAAAGGCGTGCAAACCACACGTGGTGCGATCCGTGCTAAAAAGGTCGGAATTGTCGCCGCCGGTCGATCCAGTCAAGTCGCCGCGATGGCCGGTATGCGCCTGCCTGTCGAAAGCCACGTCTTGCAAGCGTTTGTGACCGAAGGCGTCAAACCAATCGTGGACCACGTCATCACCTACGAGGCCGGACATTTTTACATCAGCCAATCAGACAAAGGCGGTTTGGTCTTTGGCGGCTCGCTTGATTTGTATTCCAGCTACGCGTCGCGCGGGAACCTTCCCATGGCCGAACATGTGATCGAAAGCGCTGTAACGTTGATGCCGTCAATCGCCAAAGCCCGCGTGCTGCGCAGTTGGGGTGGCATCATGGACATGTCGTCAGACGGATCGCCGATCATCGATAAAACGCATGTCGACGGGCTCTATATCAATTGCGGGTGGTGTTATGGCGGGTTCAAAGCCACGCCTGCATCCGGCGATACGTTTGCGCATTTGATGGCCACCGGCAATCCACACAAGGCCGCGGTCCGACACCGCATGGATCGATTTGTCACCGGTCACGGGTTGATGGATGAAGAGGCCACCGGGTCTCAGCACAACCTGCATTAGCGTTTGGAATTTGTGATGAAAACTGCCCACGCCGATATTTTGTGCCAGAAGAAAATTGGGTCCTGCACCCAATCAGGAGAAGTGTAATGCGGCTGCCATGTCCAATTTGCGGCGAACGCGATATTCGCGAGTTTTACTACCAAGGGGCCGCTGTGGCGTTAGATCGTCCCGACCTTGAGGCGTCAGTCGAGGCCTGGCAGGATTACGTGTATTTGCGTGACAATCAGCCCGGTCCGCTGCGCGAAATGTGGCATCACGATAGTGGGTGTTCGGCGTGGATTGTCGTGACGCGCAACACTGCAACGCACGAAGTTTTGGGTGCCGCGTTGGCGACTGACGTAAAAAGGACCAAGGCATGAGGCTTGCAAACAAAGGTCTGATTGATCGCAAAGCGCCGGTTTCGTTTTCCTTTGATGGCGTCACTTATAACGGATTTCAGGGCGACACGCTGGCCTCGGCTTTGCTCGCCAACGAGGTTCGCCTTGTGGCGCGGTCATTCAAATACCACCGTCCTCGGGGTGTTTTGACTGCCGGATCAGAGGAACCAAATGCGCTAACGACGATCGGGTCAGGTGCGCAGGCAGATCCGAATGTACGCGCCACGGTTCAGGAAATTTACAGCGGCCTTGAGGCGCGCAGTCAGAACGCGTGGCCGTCGCTGGGTTTTGACGCGATGGCGATCAATGATTTGGCGGCCCCGTTTTTGGGTGCTGGTTTCTATTACAAAACATTCATGTGGCCACGCGCGTTTTGGGAACGTGTCTATGAACCGATTATTCGACGCGCCGCAGGTCTTGGGGCCCTCAGCGGGCAGGCGAACGCGGATAAATACGAACGTGCGTTTGCACATTGCGATCTGTTGGTGATTGGCGCGGGGCCTGCCGGATTAATGGCGGCGTTGACGGCGGCGCGCGCTGGCGTTGATGTGATCCTCGCGGATGAAGACAGCATTATGGGTGGGCGTCTGAATGCGGAAACCCACCGCGTCGATGGTCAGGCCGGTTGTGATTGGGCAGCGTCGGTGGTTGCTGAATTGGCCGACATGGACAACGTGCGTTTGATGACCCGAACCACCGTGACAGGCGCCTACGATCAAGGGACGTACGGCGCGCTGGAACGGGTCAATCACCACACCAATCTGCGTGATGGCAAAGCCGTACTTGAAACATTCTGGCGGATTGCGGCCAAACAAACCGTGCTGGCGGCAGGTGCATTGGAGCGCCCGATCGCATTTCAAAACAACGATCGCCCCGGCATCATGATGGCGGGTGCCGTGCGTGCCTATGTCAATCGATGGGGTGTTGCGCCGGGCAAAACCGTGACGGTGTTCGCCAACAATGACGACGCGCACCGCACTGCGATTAATTTGCAGGATGCGGGTGTGCACGTGGCCGCCGTGATCGACAGCCGCGCCAATGCTAAGGCGCTGGGCGATTATCGACTGATCACTGGCGCAGAGGTTTGCGCGACATCCGGGCGCAAAGCGTTGGAAAGTATCACGTATCGCACGGCCAGTGGCAGCGACAGCATTTCGACGGACTGTCTGGCAATGTCTGGCGGCTGGAATCCTTCGGTGCATATGACCTGCCACATGAACGGGCGACCAACATGGCGCGAGGACATCGCGAGCTTTGTCCCCACCGCAGGATCGATCCCGAACATGACAGTTGCAGGCGCGTGCAACGGCGATTTTTCGACGGCGGCATGTTTGGCGGCAGGTGTCACGGCGGCGCAAGATGTGCTTGCGGCCTTGGGGGTTAAATTCGTCGACGTGACCATTCCCGAGGCTGAAAACAGCGTTTATAAAATGGAACCGCTTTGGGCTGTGGCAGGCAAGGGGCGCGCATGGCTAGATTTTCAAAACGACGTGTCGGTCAAAGATATCAAACAGGCTGCGCGTGAAAATTTCCGCTTTGTTGAGCATATGAAACGCTACACGACCCAAGGCATGGCGACGGATCAAGGCAAGAATTCGAACGTGAATGCGCTGGCATTACTGGCGGATGCGACGGGGCGCGGCATTCCGGAAACCGGGACAACCACGTTCCGCCCACCGTATTCGCCGGTTTCAATTGCTGCGATGGGGGCGGGCGCGCAGGGCAAAGGGTTTATGCCCGAACGGTTCATCACCAGCCACGCCGCGACGGTCGAACGCGGCGCCCCGATGATGGAGGCCGGCCTGTGGTATCGCCCTTCGTATTTTCCGGCAAAGGATGAAACCAACTGGCGGCAATCGTGTGATCGCGAGGTCAATCTGGTGCGTGAGGCCGTTGGCATTTGCGACGTGTCGACGCTGGGCAAGATCGACATTCAGGGGCCGGACGCGGCGGCGTTGCTGGATTTTGTCTATACCAACATGTTCTCAACGCTCAAGGTCGGGCGCGTGCGCTATGGCCTCATGCTGCGCGAAGACGGGCATGTGATGGATGACGGCACAACCGCGCGCCTGTCGGACACGCATTTTGTGATGACCACCACGACGGCCGCCGCCGGTCAAGTTATGCGGCACCTGGAATTTGTGACCCAGTGCCTGCGCCCCGATTGGGACGTACGGTTTGTGTCTGTGACTGAACAATGGGCGCAGTTTGCGGTTGCGGGGCCCAAGGCGCGCGACCTCTTGAATGGCGTGTTGGATACCCCAATCGACAATGACAACTGGCCGTTTATGGCTTGCGGTGATGTGACGGTTGCGGGTGTTCAAGGGCGCTTGTTCCGCATCTCGTTTTCGGGGGAACATGCGTATGAAATTGCGGTGCCTGCGCGCTATGGCGACGGGGTGTTCCGGTTGTTGCTAAAACAAGCCGAGGCGATGGGCGGCGGTGCCTACGGGATGGAAGCGTTGAATGTTTTGCGCATCGAAAAAGGGTTTATCACCCATTCGGAAATCCATGGTCGGGTCACGGCGTTCGATGTTGGTATGGACCGAATGATCAGCGCCAAAAAGGATTGCATCGGCAAGGTCATGGCCCAGCGTGATGGACTGCTAGATGAGGACCGCGAACAATTGATGGGGTTCAAACCTGTCGGGGTTGTGAAACAACTGACGGCCGGCGCGCATTTTTATCCCGAAGACGAAGAAGCAACGCCCGACAATGACCAAGGTTACATGACGTCTGTTGGGTTTTCCCCGACCTTCGGGCATTTCTTGGGTCTTGGTTTTGTGCGTGGCGGACCCGCGCGCGCGGGGGATCGATTGCGCATGGTGGATGCGATCCGTGGCATCGAAGCTGTGGTCGAAGTCTGCCATCCTGTCTTTCTAGATCCGAAAGGGGAACGTACCCGTGGTTGATTTGAAACCCAAAACCCCGCTTGATAACATGGTGCCACTGACGATCGGCAGCGTGACGTTTGCAGAACTGGATGCGGGGGTTTTGACCTCTGTGTCGCCGTATGTGGGGCAGGAAAATGCGCTGTCCGATGCCTTGAAAACGGCGCATGGCATGGCGTTGCCCGCCCCCAATCGCACAACCGGAAAAGACGGGGCGCGTGCCATTTGGTTCGGTCGTGAGCAGGCGTTGCTGGTCGGTGTGTCGCCTGATCAGACCCTCGCTAAATTTGCGGCCCTGACCGATCAAACTGATGCGTGGGCTGTGACCACGTTGAAAGGCGCGCAAGCGGTAGATGTTTTGGCCCGCCTGACCCCGCTTGATCTGCGCGAGGCAACATTCAAACGCGGGCACACTGCGCGCAGCGATTTGATGCACATGAATGCCTCGATCACGCGCACGGGGGCTGACACGTTTATGATCATGGTGTTTCGGTCGATGGCGCAGACGTTATTGCACGATATTCAAACGGCTATGGAAGGTGTGGCGGCGCGCGGATAAACTGCCCGCGAATCTTATCCATTTCCGGAGCCGCGTTATGTTATCCATTTTTCGTCTGTCTTGTGTTGTTGCCGCCATCAGTGCCGGCGCTGTCCACGCTGAATCCATCAGCAAAAAAGACGATTGCGGGTACCAAGGACAAGTCGTGGCAGCGATCCAAGCGGCCCGCCTGGAGCGCGTCAAAGAAAGCAAACTGGTCGAACATATAGCGGCGACCAACCCTGAATGGCCGGAACGCTATAATAAAGCGATCAGCATTTTGGGCGGCCCGATCTACGACATCAAACGCCGTGACATGAAAACCGTCGATCTGGGCACCCAGTGGAAAGACGCGTGCCTCTCTCAGTAAATTGTCACAACAGCGGCTCTAGACTCTCGCCCGCTCAGCCCAATATTATGTAGCATGAGCTTGCCCCCCGGATTCCTTGACGAACTGCGCACCCGCGCCAGCCTGTCCCAAGTGGTCGGGCGCAAAGTGATGTGGGATACGCGCAAATCCAACCAAGGCAAAGGCGACATGTGGGCCCCGTGCCCGTTCCATCACGAAAAATCCGCGTCCTTTCACGTCGATGATCGCAAAGGGTTTTACTACTGTTTCGGGTGCCACGCCAAAGGCGACGCGATTTCATTTGTGCGCGAAACCGAAAACGTCAGCTTTATCGAAGCGGTGAAAATCCTCGCGGACGAGGCTGGCATGCCGATGCCTGAACAAGACCCCAAAGCACAGGAAAAGGCGGATCGCCGCACGTTGCTGTCCGAGGTCATGGATCAAGCCGTCAAATTCTTTCGGATGACTCTGCAGCAAGGTGTGGCGTCTGATGCGCGCGCCTATCTGGAACGGCGCGGTCTGAACGACAAAGCAATCGAGCGTTGGGAAATCGGATTTGCCCCCGACACATGGCAAGGGCTGTGGGACCATCTGATTGGCAAAGGTGTTGATCCTGATCTGATCCTTGGCGCGGGTTTGGGCAAGCCTAGCCAAAAGGGCGGCAAACCTTACGACACATTTCGTGGGCGCATTATGTTCCCGATCCGCGATGCGCGTGGGCGGTGTACGGCGTTTGGCGGGCGGGCGATGGACCCGAACGACAACGCCAAATATCTGAATTCGCCGGAAACCGAATTGTTCGACAAGGGGCGCAGCCTGTACAACCACGGGCCTGCGCGCACCGCCGCGGGCCAAGGTCAGCCGCTGATTGTGGGCGAAGGATACATGGACGTGATCGCGATGTCCGAGTTCGGATTTGGTGCGGCTGTGGCCCCGTTGGGCACGGCGATCACTGAAAATCAGCTGCAAATGATGTGGCGGATTGCGCCTGAACCGATCATCGCGCTGGACGGTGATACTGCTGGATTGCGCGCGGCGATGCGGTTGATTGATCTGGCGCTGCCGCTGCTTGAGGCCGGGCAATCGTTGCGATTTGCGCTGATGCCGGACGGGCTGGACCCTGATGATGTGCTGAAAGCCAACGGTGCGCCTGCGCTGCAAAAGCTGTTGGACAACGCGATGCCGATGGTGCGTCTGCTGTGGCAGCGCGAGACGACCGGCAAGGTGTTCGACAGCCCCGAACGTAAGGCGATGCTGGATAAAACCCTGCGCGAAAAACTAAAAACGATCAAAGATCCATCGATCCGCAACCACTATGGGCAGGCGATCAAGGAACTGCGGTGGGATTTGTTTTCGACCAAACGACCCGCCCAACAACGTCGCCCACAAGGCGGTGGATTTCAGCAAGGCGGTTTTAAAGGCAAATGGCAGCCGCCGCAAAACGCACAAGCGTCGACAAAATCATCGGCTTTGGCGACAGGCCAAGGCGACGCCGTTACGATCCATTTGCGCCAGTCGGTGATCTTGGCCGCCTTGGTTTGCACACCCGAAGTGGCCGAAGACTTTGAATCCAGTTTAGAAAACATGAGCTTCCGCAGCACGGACCACAGCGACATCCGCAATTTGATTCTACGCAATCTGGGGGCGACCTCAGAGGTGTTGCGCGAAAATATAAACAGCGCACTGGGTCCTGAAGTCCTTGAAAATCTGCTCGGCGCAAGCCATGTCGCAATCATCCCGTGCATCCGTACACCGGGCAACGCCGACACCGCCCGCATGACTGTGGCCGAAGAGCTTGCCAAATTTGAAACGGTGCGGGGACTAGACGCAGAGATTGCGGATGCAGCCCAAGATTTGGCTGGTGTGGCAGATGAAGGCGTGACATGGCGACTGACTCAGGCCGCTTTGGCCGCCGAAGAAGCCGTGCGCAGTACGCAAGAAGACAAAGGTGATTTCGTCAGAGGGTCCAATGGTGCAAACGTCAGTCGCGACGAGCGCAGCGCCCTGGATGCGTTGATGGAGACGATTCGTTTTTCAAAAGGCAGCTAATTGTGCCTTTTGAGTATGAATTCTTAGGAAAAAGACGGTAAACGGGTGGCCGAATCACCCGAAGGCGTGAATGATTCTCTAACTGATTCGTTTTTGTGCGAATCACTGTTGGAGTCCTGACTAGGAGCACTCGATGGCCGCGAAAGATAATGACGACGCGAAACGCGAAGATGCAGATGGCGATCACTCGCTTGACATGAGCCAAGCGGCCGTCAAGAAAATGATCGGTGAAGCCCGTGAAAAAGGCTACATTACCTACGATCAGCTGAACACGGTTTTGCCCCCCGATCAGGTAAGTTCCGAACAAATTGAAGATGTTATGTCGATGTTGTCCGAAATGGGCATCAACATCATCGAGGACGAAGACGAAGAAGAAGAAGCCAAAGGCGCCACCGATCTGGTTGCTGCTGAAGGCACGCGTGACCTGACCCTTGGTTCTACTGGCCAAGAGAAATTGGACCGCACTGACGACCCTGTCCGCATGTATTTGCGCGAAATGGGGTCTGTCGAACTGCTAAGCCGCGAAGGCGAAATCGCGATTGCCAAACGCATCGAGGCGGGCCGCAACACGATGATTGCCGGGCTTTGTGAAAGCCCGCTGACGTTCCAGGCCATCACAATCTGGCGCGACGAACTTTTGTCCGAAGAAATTTTGCTGCGCGATGTTATCGATCTTGAGGCGACATTCGGCACGCAAATGGGTGAGGAAGAAGAAACCACACCCGTTGTTCCTGTGGTTCCGGGCACGGCCGAGACCGAAGAAGCCAAGCCCGAAGTCGATGCAGACGGCAACCCGATCACCGCGGATGACGACGATGATGATGAAGACGAGCAGGCCAACATGTCGCTGGCCGCGATGGAAGCCGCGCTTAAGCCGCAGGTTCTAGAAGCGCTCGACATTATTGCTGATGATTACGTTCAACTGTCCCAAATGCAGGACAACCGGATTTCAGCAACTCTGAACGAAGATCAGTCATTTTCGGATAAAGACGAAAAGAAATACCAAAAACTGCGCTCTGAAATTGTTTTGTTGGTGAACGAATTACACCTTCACAACAACCGTATCGAAGCCTTGATTGACCAGTTGTACGGCATCAACCGTCGCATCATGCAGATCGACAGCGCGATTGTTAAACTGGCGGACCAAGCCCGGATTAACCGCAAGGAATTTGTCGAAGAATACCGCGGTCGCGAATTGGATCCGAACTGGCTAGAAGAAATGGGTCAAAAGGCTGGTCGCGGTTGGCAGATGTTCATCGAACGCTCCACCGACAAAGTCGAAGAATTGCGCGGCGAGATGGCGCAAGTTGGACAGTACGTTGGTCTGGATATCCCTGAATTCCGCCGCATCGTGCAGCAAGTTCAAAAGGGTGAAAAAGAAGCCCGCCAAGCGAAAAAAGAAATGGTCGAAGCCAACCTTCGCTTGGTTATTTCGATTGCGAAAAAATACACAAACCGTGGCCTGCAATTCCTGGATTTGATCCAAGAAGGTAACATCGGCCTGATGAAGGCTGTCGATAAATTTGAATACCGTCGTGGTTACAAATTCTCGACCTACGCGACATGGTGGATCCGTCAGGCGATCACGCGGTCTATCGCGGATCAGGCGCGCACAATTCGTATTCCTGTGCACATGATCGAAACGATCAACAAACTGGTCCGTACCGGTCGTCAGATGCTGCACGAAATCGGTCGCGAACCCACACCCGAGGAATTGGCAGAAAAGCTGCAAATGCCTTTGGAAAAAGTTCGCAAAGTGATGAAAATCGCGAAAGAACCTATTTCGCTGGAAACCCCGATTGGCGACGAAGAAGACAGCCAGCTGGGTGATTTCATTGAGGACAAGAATGCAGTGCTGCCATTGGACAGCGCCATTCAAGAGAACCTCAAGGAAACCACAACACGGGTTCTTGCGTCACTTACGCCACGCGAAGAACGGGTTTTGCGGATGCGTTTTGGCATCGGTATGAACACCGATCATACGCTCGAAGAAGTGGGCCAGCAGTTCAGTGTTACGCGCGAACGTATTCGTCAGATCGAAGCAAAAGCACTGCGCAAACTCAAGCACCCAAGCCGCTCGCGCAAATTGCGGTCGTTCCTCGACCAGTAACGCGCCAATGGCTTTGTAAACATTGCGAAACTCTTCTGACGCCGCCCTTACATTGGGCGGCGTTTTGCATATATCGGTCGTATGAACACACGCATCCCGGATATTATCCCACCTGATTTAATCGGCACAGACTTGATCGTTTTTGATGGTGTATGCGTTTTGTGTTCAGGGTTTTTTCGCTTCATGATCAAACACGATGATGGTCGTTTTAAATTTACCACCGCGCAATCACCTGTCGGGCAGTCATTGTACGGCGCGCTTGATCTGCCGCTTTCGGATTTTGAAACCAACCTCGTGATTGTGGACGGGGTGATTTATCAACGACTTGATGCGTTTTGCGCGGCGATGCGGACACTTGGTTGGCCTTGGCGTGCGCTTGGTTTTGCACGTGTCCTGCCCAGAATAATCAAAGACCCGATGTACCACCTGATCGCGCGCAATCGCTACCGGTTCTTTGGGCGCACCGACACTTGCATGATGCCTACGCCCGATGTGACATCGCGTTTTGTGACAGGCGGCGGGCGATGAAATCACCGTTTCACATGGCACTGGGTGCGGACTTTGGCCGCCTGCCAGCGGCGCTCAGACAGTTCCACAGCAGCGATGGGCCGCACCAGTTTCTGGGTCGTGTCAGCGTCGAACATGGTCGCGGTATCCTACCTGCTATCGCCACAAAATTAGGTGGCTTTCCACCGCCTTGCGCAGACACGTCGATGTCCATAACCGTCACTCCGCATCCCAAAGGGGAACGCTGGCTGCGTATGTTTGGGCGTCACAAGACGACCTCAAATTTGCGCTATGACAAGAACACCGCGACAGTCATCGAACGCTTTGGCATGATCAGGTGCGCCTTGGTTTTGGCATTGGAAAACGGCACGCTCAATGTGCAGGTTCAACAGGCATCGCTGCTTGGCATTGTGCTGCCGTCGATTTTTTCACCGCGTAGTGTTTCACGAGAATGGCAGGACGATCAGGGGCGTTTTTGCTTTGATATCGCTGCATTTCTTGGGCGCGACAGGTTGCTGATCCGGTATTCAGGATGGCTTGAACCGGACCCGCGCACCACCTCGTGATTTTGATGTGAACGTGCGGCCCCCTACATACAACTTAAGCAAAAGGAGAACCGCAGATGCGCATGTTTACCACGATCGCCACGATAACCGCCCTGACTGCTGGCACCGGTTTGTCTGCAAATGGGTCGTACGTTGACCCCCAGTTGGTGGTGAACCCAGTGTCCGCCACCCAGTTCGAAGTCATCGAAGGACGAGGCAAAGGCGCGCGCGCGATGTGGTGTGCCGCGGCGTTGCATTCGATCCAGCAACTTGGCGTGCAGCGTGGGCGCATCTATGTCGCGACAGCGCGAGGGCCCGCCGAAACCGTATCGGGGCGCACGGGCGTGACGTTCTCGACCCAAGCGATTGGCAACGTGGCACCATCACCGTCTGTGACCGTCAAACACGTGGGGGAAAACCTGCCTGTTCAACACGCCCTGCAATTCTGCCGCGACTACGACATCAACATCTTCGATTCCTAACTTTTATGACGCAAAGGACACCATTATGATCCGTATTTCATTTATCGCCGCGACGCTGGCTGCTATGGCTGCAACCCCGGTTTTGGCGCAGACGTTTCGCGCTGAAAATCGCGTTAATGTGACGCCTACTGCTGGCACCGCATTCCAGATTACGTCGGGCGGCGGTTATGGCGCGCGCGGTACGTGGTGTGCTGCGTCAGACTATGCGCAAGACGTGCTTGGCGCGACTGGCACCACCCGCATGTACGTCACAGGCCCGCGCACTTCGACGTCAGATCCCGTGACATTTGACCTTGATGCAAGTGCGATCACGCCGCAAAGCGTGTTGATTGTCGGGTCGTCTTTGCGTCAGTCAGGCGCGAACCTGACCGTCGATCACGCCTATCAATTCTGCTACGATGCGCGGATCACAAATTCGCGATAGACAAGACTTTTGATCCTCTTGTGCTACGTCACTGCGCAGGAGGATTTTATCATGCGTTATCTGCTTATTGCCGCGTTTCTGGCCCCGACATTTGCCTATTCGGACACGATTGGCGAAGAACGCGGGCTGACGA
This sequence comes from Ascidiaceihabitans sp., assembly GCA_047626725.1. Classification (GTDB taxonomy): domain Bacteria; phylum Pseudomonadota; class Alphaproteobacteria; order Rhodobacterales; family Rhodobacteraceae; genus Ascidiaceihabitans. Next base: position 75,299 of record JBLHSG010000008.1, on the reverse strand, counting down.
TCAACACGATCAACGCCACTGATTTTGAAGTTGTCGAAACCCAATCCATGGGGGCCGCAGATTTCTGGTGCGCCGCTGCCAGTTATAATGAATTGCGCCAAGGTCGATCCGATTTGATCCCGCTGTATGTGCGCAGCCCGCGTGGGCCGGCCGAAACTGCGCCGGGTCGCAATGGCGTTGTGTTTACCACCAACAGTGCAGGTTTGCCGCAATTGCCGCCCTCGCTGACGTTGAGTGTCAAACAGGCGGGCGCGACGCTGAAATCCCGCAAAGCCCGCAGTTTTTGTCGCGATGCGTTTACGCGATCAACCAAGTAACACTTGCGCTTGGTCTCCACGACGCGCAGCCTGATGTCTATGCACACGACATTCCAAATATCGACTCGCGGCGCTGGCCTGTATGAATTCACCCCGCATGTTCGGGGGTGGATCGACGGACGCGGTGACGGATTGCTAACGCTGATGGTCCAACACACGTCTGCGTCGCTTTTGATTCAGGAAAACGCTGATCCAGAGGTGCAAACCGATCTACAGGCGTTTTTCCAGCGGCTTGTTCCGCGCAGCACAGACCCGTCGATGTCCTATTTGCAGCACACATACGAAGGGCCTGATGACATGCCCGCACACATAAAGGCGGCGATGATGCCGGTCAGTTTGCAAATTCCGGTGGTGCAGGGGCAACTGCGTTTGGGCACATGGCAGGGAATTTACATTTTCGAACATCGCGACGCAGCCCATACACGCGATGTCGCCGGATATTTCAGCGCCGCGCACCTGTCCGATTAACGGCAACCGCCTAAGGGCTTATTTTGCGGTTAAATTTCCCCTCTACCCAAACTCTAGCGGTTCGCCTATAACTGTGGACAAGTGGGGCTTTAACCCCACAATCAGGCAGGACAGTTAAAAAAGGGGACCGGCCTATGCGCTGCCCATTTTGCGGAAATATCGACACTCAAGTAAAAGACAGCCGTCCGGCAGAGGATCATGTTTCGATCCGACGTCGTCGGTTTTGCCCTGCATGCGGGGGTAGGTTTACGACCTATGAACGTGTGCAATTGCGCGACCTTGTGGTGATTAAAACCAACGGCAAACGCGAAGACTTTGATCGCGACAAGCTGGAACGTTCCATTCGTATCTCTATGCAGAAACGCCCGATTGATCCGGAACGGATTGATCAGATGATTTCTGGCATTGTGCGACGTTTGGAAAGCATGGGTGAAACGGACATCGGCTCCAAACAGATCGGCGAGATCGTGATGGAAGCGTTGAACCGGATCGACACAGTTGCCTACGTGCGCTTTGCCTCCGTGTATAAAAACTTTCAGCAGGCGGATGATTTCGACAAGTTCGTTCAAGAGCTTCGTCCACCAGAACCATCCCCGGACGAGTGAGCGTAAACGCTGACACCCGCTACATGGCGCTGGCCCTTTCATTAGGGCGGCGCACGATGGGACGCACATGGCCAAACCCGGCTGTGGGCTGTGTTATCGTTTCAGACGGGCGCATTGTCGGGCGCGGCTGGACCCAAGCAGGCGGGCGACCGCACGCGGAACCTATGGCATTGGCTCAAGCAGGGAACGCGGCACGCGGCGCTGATGTTTACGTCACGCTAGAACCTTGCGCGCATCACGGACAAACCCCACCCTGTGCGCAGGCCTTGATTGACGCAGGTGTGGGCCGCGTTGTCATTGCGATTTCTGACAGCGATCCACGTGTTAACGGCCTCGGCGCGCAGATGCTGCGTGACGCTGGAATTACGGTCGAAACAGGTGTTCTAGGTGATCAAGCGTTTCAGGATCACGATGGTTTTTTACGTCGCATTGTGATGGGGCGACCTATGGTCACGCTGAAAATTGCGGCTAGTTTTGATGGCCGCATCGCGACAGGCACTGGCGAAAGCCAATGGATTACGGGGCCAAAAGCACGCCGCGAAGTGCATGCGATGCGCGCGCGCCATGACGCGGTTATGGTCGGCGGTGGTACGGCGCGCCACGATGATCCGTCGCTGACGGTGCGCGATTTAGGTATTGCACATCAGCCGACGCGTGTGGTGATTTCGCGCCGCCTTGATCTGCCTTTGATGGGGCAATTGGCGCGCACGGCCAAAGAAATCCCCCTAATTTTGTGCCACGGCGCGGATGCAGATGCGATGTTGGTGCGTACTTGGACAGATCTGGGCGCGACGATGTTGGAATGCCGCGCGCGCGGAACGCATCTGGATCCTGACGATATTCTGGCAAAACTGGGCGCACACGGTCTGACGCGGATTTTCTGCGAGGGTGGTAGTGCGCTGGCCGCTTCCCTGATCGAAGCCGACCTTGTCGATCAACTGATCGGGTTCACCGCTGGCCTGACAATTGGGGCCGAAGGATTGCCAAGCGTTGGCGCACTTGGGCTTGCAAAACTACACGAGGCGCAGCGGTTCGTTTTGAAATCCACCCGCGCCATCGGACCAGACGTGATGTGTGTCTGGACGCGCGGTTCAGAAACCTAACGCCAGATATGCGCGTAAGATACAAACGCGCCCTGAGCCTTTGAAATCAAACGGTTAAGGGCTGTGGGATGCGGAATATCACCAGTGCTTAGCCGCTTAACAGCGACTTCAACTGTGCAGGCCAGACCGGTTTTAGGGTCAAAGTACCGTGGATAATCGATCAAGGTCGCATGAACCAAACCGGCAATGGTTGGTTCTGCGCGGCGGCGTGGCGGCACATCGCCCAGATCAGTTGTCAGACCCCAACCTGCGTAAAACGGCGCGCCAGTTGTGATAACTTTTATGCCACGCAGCAAGGCTTCGAACCCGGTAAGGGATGTCATTGTCCACAATTCCTGAACCTCGGACAGCAGTGCAGAAATGTCGGCCTGCGTTGCGACAACATCGGCCAATTCGGTGGCGTCAAACGCACCTGTTCGCAATCCTGCCTCAACATCGGGATGTGGTTTGTAGATCAAAATCGCATCGGGACGTGCGGCGCGCGCGGCTTTTAACAGATCAAGATTTGTTGAAATATCGCCAGCCCCACAGCGAATTGAGGCGTCATCTTCGACTTGGCCGACGACCAGTACGCGCGGTCCTTCAGGCAAAGAAAGCGTATCGCCACCAAGATTGTATTTGCTGATCCCTTGTGTGGTGAGGGACCGGATCAAAGTTTCAGCGCGCAGGTTTTGATCGGGACGCAAATTCGCACGATTGGCAATCAAATGTTCCAATCGCGAGGGGCGCGCAGGATCATAATATATCCCCAAATCATCGGTGACCAACGACAGCGGTGGCACCAATTCTGCACCCAACCCGCGTGATCGAATAAACCCGTCTTCGACCCGCACGGCGTCATGGTGACCAACGTCTGCCTTGCCTGCCCAGACCATCCAAGGGCGTTTTGTCAGTCGCGCCTTTGCTGGATCATCTTGAAAAATCATACGCTTATGTTGTCCGAACACCTTTTGCAAAGGCGCGCGTTTCCACAACCTCATGCCACTGGCAACCCAACCTTGATGATCTGCGCGCCAACTGCGGGTCTGCGCAATGAGCGCTTCGGCGGCCTCTTCGGCGGTGGCCAATCGATCTTCGTGAACGTCGTACCATTTTGGATAAAGCATCATTGCGCCTGCAAACAATTGCGCGCGTGTCAGGGTGCGTTGACGGCGTTGAACTGGAAATTCATCCTCCGTTAGGCCCCATCCAGCATAAAACGGCTGGCCAAATAGCCGTGGGCGATGGCCTGCAAAAATCGCTTCAAAACCCATTTGCGAGGACACGGTGTATACGCGGATCGCCCCTTCAAACAGCACCCAAGGACTGATGGCGGTGGTGCAAAAATCAATCTGCCCATTTTGATCCGCGGCGCTGAAATAGCCCTGTCGCAGCCCTTGGGCTGTTTCAGGATGGGTCTTGATTAAAATGCGTGCACCGGGGTTTTCATCTTGGGCGACAAAAAGCATTTCCAAAAACCGGTTTCGATCCGCCCCACTTGCCCGCACAGATGCATCGCCAAAGGTCTGATCAATCACCAGAACATACCCCGGGGCAGGGGCTGCGGCTGTCGTGTCTATGGCGGAATATTTGGTCAGATGCGCCTCTTGCATGCGTGCAATTAATCCACGTGCGCGGTTCAATAGGGCGGTATTATCAAGCGGCTCAAAGGCTAGGATTTTTTCTAGATCTGATGGTTTTGACGGATCAAAGTGTATGCCGGATGTGTCGATCATCAATCCCAAGGGTTGGGATTTTGCAGCGCGTCCGGGGTGTAGCGAACGCCAAAATGCGTCTTCGACCCGCACGATGGGTGCGTTGTGTTTTGCAGAAATTTTTTCGCCACGATGGGCTGTCGGGCTCATGCCCCAGACGCCTACAGAGTCACCTTTTTTCGGTAAACCCAATGAAACCCGATAACCGGAAAGTCCCAAAATGCGCCGCACCCGTGATTGGGTGATAAAACCGCCATTGTAGACATACAAACGCCGACCCTTTTCAGGATCGGCGGATGATATTTCGGGGCCAAGAGCCACGCGCGGTTAGTTTCCGGCGAGGGACGACAGCGCGTTCACCGATGTGGCCGAGCCGGTCAAAGCTGAGATTGCTTTGTTCCACTGAGTAAACGGTGCTTCGGTCACATAGAGCGTGTCGGCGTCGCGAATAACAAAGTCACGCGCCATGAACATGCCGTTTGATTGGGTCAAGTCGAGCACGTAGACGAGGCGTTGTGCGCCTTGCAAATCGTTGCGGCCCATCACGATGTTCGCGACTTCGGCTGGTTCGTTGCGGAATACGAAAATACCGGTCGGATCAGCGCTGGATGCGGACAGGCCGCCGACTTGTGCGATGGCTTCGAGGGCCGACAGGTTCTGGCTTTCGAATGGCACGCGGGCTTGGCTGCCTGTGGCGCCCAATGCGGTAAAGGCACGGGTGTCTTCTTCGACCAGAATGCGATCACCAGCACGTAGCGCGATGTCGAGTTCGGGATTGTCATACAGATCCTGGAACCAGATTTTCCCGCGTTGTTTGCCCCGTAGAACAATGACTTGTGCGATTTCCGGTTGGATTGTGATCCCACCTGCACGGGCCAGCATCGTGGACAATGTACGTGTTGGGCGTTCGATGGCAAACACGCCCTGACCGCCAATTGAGCCGATCAATGAAACGGTTGACCCATCGCCTGCGACGCGGCGCACTTGCACCTGCGGATCAGGGGTTTGGTCGGCTAATTTGGCGGTGATAATGCGGCGAATTGCGTCTGGCGTGTTGCCAGCTGCGCGAATGCGACCTGCGTAAGGGACAAAGATGAACCCGGCGCCATCAACTTGTACTTCTTCGAGGATAGTTGCGCTGGTGCCTGTGTCTGACAGCAATCCATCGTCGACGTTTTCCCAGACCGTCAGGCCCAAAACATCGCCGGGGCGGATTGTATCAGAGCCCAAGGTGCCTGCGTTTTTGAACGCTTCGCTAAAGCCTAACGCCGGTGTGATAGCCGTCGCCCGCGTGACGCGGTCGTTAACGGACACGATAAATGCGTCGCCCTCTTGTTGGACGGAGCCTTTGTAAATCTGGCGTTTGTTCGGGCCAACCTGCGGAAGGCCACAAGATGAAATTACGGCCAATGCCGCAAACATCGCGATGGGGCGTGCCCACCGAAAACCGTTGAAGATCACTGCTCGGTCTCCTCGACCTATTCTTGTTCTGCCTCATGACCTCGGGTTGTTCCCAAGGGTATCCGCCAGTTTTCTGACGTGATTTGGTTTAACCTAGCGGAATTTATATCAAATTACTACCGCTAGGGATTGTGTTGGCTACGTCACGACACGCAACTGTTGCCTTGGCGCCGCTGTTCCTGACTTTAGCGCGTCGTACGGATCTTCGGGTGCGAGCATCATATCGACGACCTGACGCAGCAATTGACGTCGTGCGCGCGACGAATAAAAGCCGCCGGGCAACTGGCTGGTTTCCAGCAAATAGCGCCGATAGTCCTTGTATGCTTTGTGATCGGGGCGTTTTGCACCTTTGAAAAACTGCGCCAAAGGCTGGTCAGAAACGAATTCAGGCTGGTTATAGACGGCCTTGCCAAACACCTTAAGCGGGATGCCGCGCCACAAAACTTGCTGACCTGCGGTTGAATTTACAGTCACGGCGGTGCGTGCGTCATTCATCAATTGCGCCAATTTCCCGCCGCGAACGTAATGTACACGATCAAGCACACCGTGTTTGCGGGCAAGCTGGCGAATGGATTTGCGCACAGGCACGCGGCCGTCTTCTAGCGGGTGTGCTTTGAACACCAGATGGTGATGTTGTGGGGCACCAGCGGCGAACCCTTCGATCACGACGTCTAGAAATTCGGGCATGGTATCGAACGGCGAATGCATCTGGAAACTGCTGTCATGTTCCAATTGCAGCAGCGCCAAATGATACGGAAACCCACCATGCCTAATGCGCAGTGTCGCGATACGGCGATCGATGGCTTGTAATGGCATCAACACCAAGCGGCGCAGATACAGTTGGAATTCTTTGGTCACAGTCAGGCTGCGATGTGGCCGAAAATTGCGGTAGTCGCTGTTTCTGAACATCACGAAAAAATGGTACAGCGCGCCGTAAAAAATATGCTGTCGCATGTCACCCCAGCGGGCAGGTGGCAGGGGGGCGTCCATGTCGGATTGCGCCAGCGCCTTTTGCATCTGCGCGATCGTCATATCCATCAAGCGCGAATTGCCGTTGGTGCCGCCCCGTTCGTATGTGATCCAGAACGGGCGCATGTAGCCTTCTTCGAACACGTGCACACCGATGCCGCGCGCCTTTGCTTGCGCTACGGCTTGGGCGTGAACGGGGCGGGTGTCGCCGTACAAAACGATGTCGGTGACGCCTTTTTCTTCGATCAGGGCTGTAAACGTGTCTGCCCATTGATCGGAACTGCCACGAAATGGGATGTAGCTGCTGGGATGAAACCAGAATGCGCGATCACCGGCGTTAAAACCGACTCGCCACACTTCTGCACCGGCCTTGCGCAACATACGCCCAAGACGATGAAAGAACGGCCCGTGCGGTCCCTGAAGGAACAAAAACACCCGCTGATGTGGTGACTCTGACACCTGAACATCCTTAACCAACTATTAACCTTGATCTCAATGATCTCGAAACTGGGCTAAAATATGTCTTTTGGATACAATGATGCAAGTCTGTGAATATTGTGTGAGGGACAGAAACATGACCGAGGACTTGTCAGATCAAGGTCCTACCGCTACCTCAGCTCTAGTATAGCACGGAGATCGCAATGTTCACAGGTATCGTCACAGACATCGGCATCATCACCAATCTGGTGAAAGAGGGGGATTTGCGCGCGCGCATTCAGACCCAGTATGACACCAACGGTATCGACATGGGTGCATCGATCGCATCGGACGGGGTGTGCCTGACTGTCGTTGATCTGGGCTCCGATTGGTATGACGTGCAAATCAGCGCCGAAACTGTGAACATCACCAATGTCGCAAGCTGGGAAATCGGCAAACGTGTCAATCTAGAGCGCGCGTTAAAAGTTGGCGATGAACTGGGCGGTCATATCGTTTCGGGGCACGTCGATGGCGTGGCCGAGGTGATCCACATGGCAGATGAGGGCGACAGCACGCGTGTGCAATTGCGCGCCCCTGCGGCTTTGTCCAAGTTTATTGCCCCCAAAGGATCGGTGGCTTTGAATGGCACGTCCCTGACGGTCAACGAGGTTCAAGGCGATGTCTTTGGCATCAACTTTATCCCGCACACCAAAGAGGTGACAACGTGGGGTGATGTCAGCGTCGGTGATCAGATCAATCTGGAAATCGACACGTTGGCGCGTTACGTCGCGCGGTTGGCAGAAGCGGGCTAAGCCCCCCAAATATCACCAATTTTATAGCCGTTCGGAAACGGATCACTTGGGTCACGCATGTATTGCGCGGTGCCATAGATCCATCCTTGGCCCGAAAGCGTTGGGACAATCGCGTCGTAGTCACCGACCTTTGTGAGGTCGGTTATGCGACCTGTAAATGTGGTGCCCATCGGGCCTGCGTTTACGTAGTCGGTGTGCATATCCAACAGGCCTTTGGCGTGCAAAACGGCCATCTTGGCGCAGGTTCCGGTGCCGCAGGGTGATCGATCCAGAACGCCGGTTAACGCATTTGGTTTGGTGGGGTCATAGGGGCCAGTGGACACGGTGATCGCACCCAAACCGTGTGCGCCCTTGTCCTGTTTCACCATCAAGTTGCCAATTGTCGGGCCTTTGATGGACGGGTTTTCGGGATGCACGACAGGCAGTTGCTGAACGGCGGCGTGGCGCATTGCCTCTGTTGCGCGGACCAGATCGGCACCGTTTCCAGGCGCGACTGTGATCCCGAATTGCGCGACATCAGCGATCACGAAAAACATCCCGCCCCATGCGATATCGACGGTGATTTCACCGTAACCCGGCACATCTATGACGCGGTCCAGATGCACCGCAAACGCCGGCACATTGCGAAACGTGACACGCGTAACTTTGCCGTCTTTGCAATCTGCGCGCACATTTATCAGCCCGGCCGGGGCTTCTAGCACCAGGTCCGTGACTGGTTCGACCATAGGCAAAATACCTGTTTCCAGTAAAACAGTTGTCACGCAAATCAGGTTCGATCCGGACATTGGCGGGTATTCTGTCTGTTCCATCACAATGAAACCCGCATCAGCGGCGGGGTGATTCGGGGGCACCAGAACATTGCAGCACAGTGCAGGATGGCCGCGCGGTTCTTGCAGCATGAACAGCCGAATGTCGTCGTGGTGCGCCTGCATGCATTGCATTTGCTCAAACACCGAATTGCCGGACAACGCGGGCATGCCGCCTGTGATGACGCGCCCGGGTTCCCCTTCGGCATGGGCCTCGACGACGTGCAGCAATTTGTTCGTGCGCATGGGCGTATCCTTTGGTTTCAAAAACCGTAGTGCGTCCCGGGCCGTAACGTCTAGCGTTCATCTGGCCTTGGGGTGGTCTATAGTTTAAGGCACAAGAGATTCTGCAATGAGGCACAACCATGAGTTTTGAGACACCCGGACCGGTTGAGCTGGACTTGGCCAACGCAATTTCACCCATCGAAGACATAATCGCCGAGGCCCGCGCGGGTCGCATGTTTATTCTGGTCGATCACGAGGATCGCGAAAACGAAGGTGATCTGGTGATCCCGTCAGCATTTGCTGATCCTGCGGCGGTGAATTTCATGGCGACACACGGGCGTGGTTTGATCTGCGTGACCTTACCCGCCGAGCGGATCGAGGAATTGGGCCTGCCGATGATGGCGATGCACAATTCGTCTCGTCACGAGACGGCGTTCACAGTTTCGATCGAGGCCCGCGAAGGTGTCACAACAGGCATTTCCGCAGGTGATCGCGCGCTGACTGTCGCCACGGTCATCGACCCTGACAAAACGGCCGCAGACATCGCGACCCCAGGCCACGTGTTTCCATTGCGCGCGCGGCAAGGTGGCGTGTTGGTGCGTGCCGGTCACACCGAAGCAGGTTGTGATGTGGCGCGATTGGCGGGGCATTATCCGTCGTCGGTTATTTGCGAAATCATGCGCCCTGACGGCGAAATGGCGCGACTGCCGGATTTGATCGAATACGCAAAAGAACATGGCCTGAAAATTGGCACGATCAGTGATTTGATCGCTTACCGCCGTCGTTATGACAATCTGGTTGTGGAAACCGATGCGCGCACCGTCACGTCAGAACATGGCGGCACATGGGACATGCGCATCTTTACCGATCAAACATATGGCATCGAACACGTTGTGCTGTCCAAGGGCGATATCACCACGGATGAACCGGTTTTGGTGCGCACACATGCCTTGAATGCGGTCAGTGATATCTTGGGTCTGGGCCCCAAATCTGTGGGTGAGCTGCCGCGCGCGATGGAAATCATCGCCGCAGAGGGGCGCGGCGTCGTGTGCCTGTTCCGCCAACCGCGCAAAGAATTGTTTGGTTCGGATGATGATGGCCCCAAGGTGGTGAAAAACACCGGTCTTGGCGCGCAAATGCTGGCGAAATTGGGCCTGACCAAATTGGTGCTGCTTACAGATAGCCCACTGACCACCTATGTTGGCCTAGATGCCTATGACCTTGAAATCACGGGCACGCGTCCGATCATGCCCGAAAAATAAGGAACACAGCTGATGGCAACCGCCGAACAACACCACATTCTAGAGCGCCCCAGCTTTGATAAACCCGTCAAGGTTTTGATCGTCGTGTCACCCTATTACAAAGACATCGCCGACAATATGGTGGCCGGTGCCAAGGCCGAAATCGAAGCGGCAGGCGGCACATGGGATCTGATCGAAATGCCCGGCGCGTTGGAAATTCCGACAGCGATTGGCATCGCGGATCGACGTAGCAACTTTGACGGCTACGTGGCGCTGGGCTGCGTTATTCGCGGCGAAACCACGCATTATGAAACTGTCTGCAACGACAGCTCTCGGGCGCTGCAATTGCTTGGCCTTCAGGGGCTGTGCATCGGCAATGGCATCCTAACGGTCGAGAACCGCAAGCAGGCCGACGTCCGCGCTGATCCATCGGATCAAAACAAAGGTGGCGGGGCGGCCGCTGCTGCCTTGCATCTGATTGCCCTCGCCCGTAAGTGGAGCAACCAAAGCAAAGGTATCGGATTCAAGCCACCGTCGGAAAACATCCTGATGGCAGGCGATCCCGGATTCGGAAACACGGGCGGAAATACAACAGCATGACTACTCCTCTATCTGGCAATCAAAAGCGCAAGATGAAGTCGGCCTCGCGGCTTTACGCGGTGCAGGCGCTGTTCCAGATGGAACATTCCAGTCAGACGCTGGATCAAGTGCGCCTTGAATTCCTGAACCACCGTTTTGGCGAAACCTATGAAGGTGCCGAAATGATCGACGGGGACATCGACCTGTTCACCCGCGTTCTCGAGGATGCCGTGAACCACCAAGCGCCGATTGACCAAATGACCGATCGCGCGCTGGTTGCCAAATGGAAGATCGACCGGATTGACCCGACCTTGCGCGGCCTGTTCCGTGCCGCGGGCGCTGAATTGCGCGACACAGGCACACCGCCCAAGGTCGTCATTTCAGAATACGTCGACGTGGCACGCGCGTTCTTCCCCGAAGGCAAAGAAACCCAATTTGTGAACGCAGTGCTAGACCACATGGCCCGCGAGGCGCGGCCGCAATCGTTCTAGGCACTGGCGAATTAAACTGACCCAATCAGGAGTATCGATGATGCGTGCAATGCAAGTTGTGGAACTGGGTCAGCCGTTACAAATGCGCGAGATCGAAAAACCAACGCCGCGTGACGGCGAGGTTTTGGTACGCATCCACACCTGTGGTTTGAATTTTGGTGACACGTTAATCATCAAAGGCACCTATCAAGAAAAACCAACCTTGCCCGCGACCATCGGTATGGAAATCTGCGGCACAATCGAGGCGCTGGGCGCTGGTGTGACGCATTTGAAAGTTGGCCAAAAGGTCGGGTCCTATTCCGGCTTTGGTGGCCTTGCCGATTACGCCGCATTGCCCGCCGAAATTTGTGTGCCGCTGCCCGATGACATGAACACAGTTGATGCCGCGGCGTTTTTGATCGCCTACGGCACCAGCCACGTCGCCCTTGATTACAAAGCACGTATGCAACCGGGCGAACGCCTGTTGGTGCTGGGCGCATCTGGAGGCGTCGGGTTAACGGCGGTTGAACTGGGCAAACTGATGGGGGCCGAAGTCATCGCCTGCGCGCGCGGTGCGGCCAAACTAGAGGTCTGCAAGGCGGCAGGGGCCGACCACCTGATCAATTCCGAAACCGACGATATCCGCGAGGTGGTCAAAGCGCTGGGCGGGGCTGACGTGGTGTATGACCCAATCGGCGGCGACCAGTTCAAAGCGGCCTTGCGCGCCTGCAATCCCGAAGCACGGATTTTGCCGCTTGGCTTTGCCTCGGGCGAGGTGCCGCAAATTCCTGCGAACCATTTGTTGGTGAAAAACCTGACGATCATCGGGTTTTATTGGGGTGGCTACGCGCGGGTTAATCCAAAGGTTTTGACCGATAGTTTTGCGACATTGATCGACTGGTACGTGGTCGGAAAAATCAAACCACATGTCAGCGCGACATTGCCATTGGAACAGGCCAACGAGGCGCTTGATCTGCTGCGCACGCGCAAGGCGACGGGCAAAGTTGTGGTTGAAATCAGCGCCGTTTGATCCCGTAATGTGCGACGGCGCGTGATTTTTGTTTTTCCCGCAAGAACACAAACAACCCTGCGGCAAGGATCATGGCGATGCCGGTCCAGACCTCCCAAACCGGTAGGTCAGCAAAGATAATCCAGCCCCAGAAAACCGCCAATGGCAGGCCGATGTATTCAAACGGGGCGACGGTTGCGGCGTCTGCCATCCGGTACGCTTGGGACAGGCAGTAGCCGATCAGCGCGGAATTGATGCCAAGGATTAAAAAGGCCCAAATGTCTTCTTGATGTGGCCAGATCCATGGGCGTAGCAAGAACAGAATGGATGGATCATCACTTCCTACTGCAAAGCGGCCATCGCCTGCGACTAGGAAAAACCCAATAGAAACAATGATAAACGCCAGTTGGATGTAGACAGAAAGCGCGGATGCTTTGGTTGTCACACCCAATTTACGGGTTAACACTTGGTTCATCGCATAGGTTAGGGCGGCCAACACAGGCAGCAGCAAAACGAGGCGCGAGGCCCCCAATGTATCGCTGCCTTCCCACGGGCGCTGCATGATGATGACGCCGACAAATCCAAAAACCACCGCACCCAATCGCAACGGCCCGACTTTTTCACCCAACACAGGGATCGACAATAAGGTGATGAACAGCGGCGCGGCAAAGAACAGCGCCGTCGCATCGGCCAAGGGCAAGGCGGCAATCGCCACAAAGAACGCCATGTTCGACGCCACAATCAGCAGGCCGCGCGTTGCATGCCATATCGGCTGTTTGGTTTTCAAAATGCCAATGCCACCTTCGAGCTGGACAAAGATCATGCTGAACAAAATTCCGACAGCGGAACGGGCCAAAACAATTTGATGCAAAGGGTATCCGCCCGACAATTGTTTGACAAACATGTCGTTAATAGAGATGCAAAAGACACCTGCCAGGACAAACAATATGCCCATATTCGCGTTGTTCTGTGGGGATGTGATCATGCACCAGCCCTATCACGGTGAACCATTTCGGCAATAGCCATCCGCGTCAGCAAAGAGTATGAATCGTCCAATCGCGACCAGAGGGAGCCCGCCGATGCAAATGTCAGATACCCGCCAAATTGCAGCCTCACCTGCCGAAGTTTACGCCGCTTTGCTGAACCCGGATGTGTTGAAACAATGCGTGCCCGGCGCCACCGAGGTCATCGGATCGCCCGAAGACGGGTTCGAGGCCAGCGTCACACAAAAAGTTGGCCCGGTAAAAGCGACATTCAAAGGCCAAGTCACCTTGTCAGATATGATTGAAAATCAGTCACTTACGATTTCAGGCGAGGGCAAAGGCGGTGCCGCTGGTTTTGCCAAAGGTGGGGCCGAAGTCCGCATCACAGCGTCTGGCGACGGCACCGAGCTAAGCTATGACGTGGAGGCAAAGGTTGGCGGGAAACTGGCCCAACTTGGCAGCCGGATTATCGATGGATTTGCCAAGAAAATGGCGGACCAGTTCTTTAGCAATCTGCAAACTCACCTTGAGGGACCAGCCGAACCTGACGCCGAGGAGGGCGCGGACGCAGACGCAGATGCGCCGAAAAAAGGCTGGCTGGGTCGTCTGACTGGCAAAGACTAGCGCGCGGATGCTGTGCGTCTGCGCACTGTTCATGATCGCGCCCAGCCTATAAATCACGCTAAATTCTGTCGGAGAAAACCATGCCCCCAATTTTGGATATTATAGACCTGCGCAAATCGTATGCGGGCGGGTTCGAGGCGCTAAAAGGTGTCAGCCTACAGATCGAACGGGGCGAAATTATCGCGCTGCTGGGGCCCAACGGTGCGGGCAAAACCACTTTGATTTCAACTGTTTGCGGGATCACATCTGCAACCAGTGGGCAGGTTTTGGTGGGCGGTCACGACATAAACACCAGCTTTCGCGCCGCACGCAGCATGATCGGTCTGGTCCCGCAAGAAGTCGCGCTTGAACCCTTCGAAACCGTGATAAACACCGTTAAATTCTCGCAAGGGCTGTTTGGTAAAAAACGTGATCTGGCGGCGATTGAAAAGATCCTCAAGCAGTTGTCATTGTTCGACAAACGCAACAGTCAGCTGAAAGAACTGTCTGGCGGCATGAAGCGGCGCGTGCTGATTGCCAAGGCGCTTGCCCATGAACCGCGGGTGCTGTTTTTGGATGAACCGACTGCAGGCGTCGACGTCGAATTGCGCAAGGACATGTGGGATATCGTGGCCGACCTAAAGGCTGACGGCGTCACGATTATTCTGACCACGCACTACATCGAAGAGGCCGAGGCAATTGCCGATCGCGTCGGGATTATTGCCAACGGTGAACTGCTGCTGGTCGAAGACAAGACAACGTTGATGGCGCAAATGGGCAAAAAACAGCTTGAGGTGCAGTTGACTGCCCCGTTGTCTGTGATCCCCAAAGGCCTCGCCAATTACGACCTCACTTTGGCGCCATCCGGCGACGCGCTGATCTATACGTATGATACCAAAAGTGAACGTACCGGCATCACGCAATTGCTGAATGATGTGGCCAAGGCTGGGCTATCCCTGCGTGATCTGGTGACGCGACAAAGTAGTCTTGAGGATATTTTTGTGACCTTGGTCAAGGAGGACGCAGCATGAACTGGACCGCAATTCGCGCTATCTATGTTTTTGAAATGGCACGATTTTTTCGCACTTTTTTACAAAGCTTAATCTCTCCTGTGATTTCGACGTCGCTGTATTTTGTCGTATTCGGGGCCGCAATCGGCAGCCGCATTGATGAGATTGACGGGGTCAGTTATGGCGCATTCATCGTGCCCGGTTTGATCATGTTGACGGTGATGACACAGGCGATTTCAAATGCGTCTTTTGGCATTTATTTCCCGAAATTCATCGGCACAATCTACGAACTGCTGTCGGCCCCGGTTAGCTTTTTCGAGATCGTCTTGGGCTATGTCGGGGCGGCGGCGACCAAAGCGTTATTCATCGGGATTATCATCCTGATCACCTCGTTTTTCTTTGTTAGCATCGACATTCAACACCCCATTGCGATGTTCGCGTTCCTTGTGCTGACCTGCATCAGTTTTTCATTGTTCGGGTTTATCATCGGCATCTGGGCGCGTAATTTCGAACAGCTTCAACTGGTTCCCCTTTTGATTGTGACGCCTTTGGTTTTCTTGGGCGGGTCGTTCTATTCAATCACAATGTTGCCGCCGGTTTGGCAGACAATTTCGATGTTCAATCCGGTTGTGTATCTGGTGTCGGGATTCCGCTGGGCGTTCTTTGGAATCGAAGATGTGCCTGTAATCACTAGCTTATTTGCGATTGGTCTGTTCTCTGGCCTGTGCCTGTTTGCGGTGTATTGGATCTTTAAAACCGGCTGGCGCATCCGCCAATAGGCGCAGGCCAAAGTGTGACGGTAGGTCACCAACTTGAACTCCTTTGGCGCAAACCCTTGTTTGCACTGCCGCCGCAATCTAAATGGGATTGAATGAAGCGCTGGATCCCATTTCTGAAATCGGACCCCACCGTCGCTGTGATCCGCCTGCAAGGTGTGATTGCGGGGGGTGGGCGCGGCGCGTTGAATGATCAGTCGTTGGCTGGTGTCATCGAAAAAGCGTTCTCGCGGGGGAAACCTGCGGCTGTCGCGCTTGAGATTAATTCGCCCGGTGGCAGCCCTGTGCAATCGTCGTTGATTGGCGCGCGTATTCGCCGACTTGCCGACGAAAAAAACATCCCCGTGATCGCATTTGTCGAAGACGTTGCCGCATCCGGTGGCTACTGGCTGGCGGTTGCAGCGGATGAAATCTATGCAGATACATCATCGGTTGTTGGGTCAATCGGCGTTATTTCATCCGGGTTTGGGGCACATGAACTGCTTGCCAAACAAGGGGTCGAACGCCGCGTTTACACGGCCGGCAAATCAAAATCGATGCTGGACCCGTTCAGCCCTGAAAAACCTGCGGATGTTAAACGCCTCAAGGGCTTGCTGAATGACATCCACGAGAATTTCACGGATCACGTCACGGCCCGTCGTGGTGACAAATTAGATAAAGATGCTGAACTGTTCACAGGCGAAGTCTGGCTTGCCAAACGCGCGATTGAATTGGGTTTGATTGACGGCATTGGCCACATCAAACCAGTCCTGACCGAACGGTTTGGGGAAAAAGTAAAAATCCGTCGTTACGGTGTTAAGAAAACATTCTTTTCGCGCTTTGGTGCTCAAATGGCTGCTGATGCCATGACCTCGATTGAAGAACGGGCCGCCTACGCCCAGTTTGGATTGTAGGCGTATGATTTTCAAAATTGTCGTGCTGTTTCTGGTGTTCATCGCAGTGTTGGGCATGTTGGGAAAATTGCATTGGATTGGCGGAAAGCGGATGAATTTGGCCAAATGTTCAGGCTGTAGCAAATATCGCATCGGCACCGGCCCGTGTTCTTGTGGACGAGGGCGCACATAAATGGACATCGCGATGCCATGGCTGCTGTCCGGTTTGGGGCTGGTGATCTTGCTTTTGGCGGGGGATGCGCTGGTCAAAGGCGCTGTGAACCTGTCGTTGCGCCTTGGTGTGCCGGCGTTAATTGTCAGCCTGACAATCGTTGCTTTTGGAACATCAGCGCCTGAACTGTTAATCGCAATCTCGGCGATTTTGGATGATGCACCCGGTTTGGCGTTGGGCAATGTTGTCGGATCAAACACCGCTAACATCCTGATGGTTTTGGGTATTCCCGCCATTCTTGCGACGATGCACACGTCCGAATGCAACACCCGCAAGACGTATAATTACATGATAATCGCGACGCTGATGTTTATCGCGTTGGCCTATCGTGGCGTGTTCGACTGGATGGCGGGCTTGGTTCTGTTGACTGCTTTGGCGCTGGTTTTGGGCGATGCATTCTGGGACGTCTACAAACACCGCAAGGCGGGCAAGGCCTGCACGCAAGAGAACGAAGAAGACGTCGAAGGTGCCGACCCGAACCTGCCGTGGTGGCGCATCAGTCTGTTCCTCGGCTTGGGCCTGATCGGCCTGCCGATGGGCGCGCATTTGCTGGTGGATAATGCCAGCATCATTGCACGGACGTACGGCGTTAGTGACACTGTGATCGGGCTGACGCTGGTGGCTGTCGGGACATCGCTGCCTGAATTGGCTACGACAGTTATGGCCGCATTGCGCCGTCAGGCAGACGTGGCGTTGGGCAACGTTATCGGGTCTAACATGTTTAACTTGTTGGCCATTATCGGCATTGCATCGCTGGTCGGGCCGATCCCTGTTGATCCGGGTTTCTTGCGCTTTGATCTTTGGGTTATGCTAGGCGCGTCGGTTTTGCTGGTCCCGTTTGTTTATTTTGCACGCGATATCACGCGGACTTGGGGCATCGCCTTGACCCTCGCGTATTTGGGCTATGTGGCCGTCGTACTGATGTAATTCCCATGCAAGGAGCCTGACAATGCCGCGAAGTCTTGTGACAGGAGCAGGCCATCGTTTGGGTCGTGCGATCGCGCTTTATTTGGCCGGGCGTGGGCACAGTGTCGCTGTTCATTACGCGCATTCAGCGGCGGGTGCGCGGGCCACCGTTGATCAGATTGTCGCGATGGGTGGCACTGCCCACGCCTTGCAAGCTGACCTGCTGGACGAGGACGCAGCAGAGGCGTTGTTGCCGCGCGCTGCCGAAATTCTAGGCGGGCCGATCACTTGCCTAATCAACAACGCCTCGATTTTTGAGGACGACAGCCTAACAACCGCGACAAAGACCAGTTGGGACAGACACATGGGCAGCAACTTGCGCGCGCCGTTTGTGCTAAGCCAAGCAATGGCAGCCCAAAATCTAGCGCCAGTCATTGAAAATAATGAACCCGTCGCAACCGGCCTAATCGTCAATATGATTGACCAGCGCGTGCGTAAATTAACGCCGCACTATATGACCTACACAATTGCCAAGGCCGGCCTTTGGGCGATGACACAAACCACCGCACGCGCCTTGGCACCCGCCGTCCGTGTGAACGGGATCGGGCCTGGTCCAACGCTTAAGGGCGCGGACCAAACAGACGCAGGGTACGCCAAGCAACGCAGCGCAACTGTGCTGCAACGGGGGGCCAATCCTGCGGACATCACAGCGGCCATCGGATACCTGTTGGACGCCCCGGCTGTCACGGGTCAGTTGTTGTGCGTCGATGGCGGTCAACACTTGGCATGGGAAACACCAGACGTAATAGGAACAGAATGAGTACATTTGCGCAGAGTTTTGCACTGCGTTAATGTTGGTTACAAAAGTGTTACCAAAAGACGTTTCTTTTCAACATGTTGGCACGGGTCAATTAAAATACCGTTTTTTATCAATGCACTAGGTAACTGCCTATTTTTTAGGCAATCCGGTGAAGCGCCTTAAAACTAAC
Organism: Ascidiaceihabitans sp.; assembly: GCA_047626725.1. GTDB lineage: Bacteria > Pseudomonadota > Alphaproteobacteria > Rhodobacterales > Rhodobacteraceae > Ascidiaceihabitans. The sequence continues at coordinate 56,752 of JBLHSG010000008.1, read as the reverse complement.
GAAAATATAGACCTCAGATAAACTTACCCGCAGAGTTATCCACAAGAACGGTGGACATGTTAAAGGTTGTGTCAATTGACACGACAGTGCAGGCAGCAAAGGAATCAACGAGGCCGCATGACCGATACTTCGCAAGATCCAGACGCTGAAAACGAACCCGACGCGCCGCTAGATGTGCCTGTCGGATATGACGTGATCCAAGGCTATCTGAAAACCATCGACGGTTCGCCCGGGGTGTATCGGATGCTGGATCGCGAAAGTCGTGTTTTGTATGTTGGTAAGGCCCGTAATCTGCGCGCGCGCGTGTCGAATTACGCCCGCCCGTCCGGCCATTCTGCGCGGATTGCGCGGATGATTTCGATGACTGCGTCGATGATGTTTCTGACGACGCGCACGGAAACCGAGGCGCTGCTGCTTGAGCAAAACTTGATCAAACAGCTAAAGCCAAAATTCAACGTGCTGCTGCGTGACGACAAAAGTTTTCCCAATATCCTCGTGACCCAAGAACACGATTATCCGCAGATTAAAAAACATCGCGGGGCCAAAAAGGAAAAGGGCAATTACTACGGGCCTTTTGCCAGCGCGGGGGCGGTGAACCGAACGTTAAACCAGCTTCAGCGCGTGTTTTTGCTGCGTGATTGCTCGAATTCGACCTTCGAAAGCCGCACGCGCCCTTGCCTACAATATCAAATCAAACGCTGCTCGGCGCCCTGTGTTGGTAAAATTTCGCCCACGGAATATACGCAATCTGTGCGTGATGCCGAGAATTTCCTGATCGGGAAAAACCGTGATATTCAGGCACGTCTCGCCACCGAAATGGGCCAAGCGTCCGAAGAGATGGAATTCGAACGCGCCGCTGCAATCCGCGACCGGATCAAGGCATTGACCCAAGTGCAAACCGCCCAAGGGATCAACCCGCGCGGCGTGTCAGAAGCCGACGTGATCGCGCTGCACATGGACAGCGGTCAAGCCTGCGTTCAGGTGTTTTTCATTCGCGCCAATCAAAACTGGGGCAACCACGACTATTACCCGCGTGTTGGCGCAGACGTCGAAGAAGCCGAGGTGCTTGAGGCATTTGTCGGCCAGTTCTACGACACCCGTGAACCGCCGCCGCAATTGATCTTGTCCAACCAGTTGGAAAACCCGGATTTGATGGCAGACGCCTTGGGCATCAAATTGGGTCGTAAGGTTGAAATCCTCGTGCCCAAACGTGGGGAAAAAGCTGAACTGATTGACGGTGCATTGCGCAATGCCCGCGAAAGCCTCGCGCGTAAAATGGCGGAATCTGCCTCGCAAATCCGCCTGCTCAAAGGGGTGGCTGACGCGTTTGGCCTGCCCACGCCGCCGAACCGGATCGAAGTATACGATAACTCGCACATCCAAGGCACCAACGCGGTGGGCGGCATGATCGTCGCGGGCCCGGATGGGTTCATGAAAAACCAGTATCGCAAATTCAACATCAAAGGCGAAGACCTGACCCCGGGCGATGACTTTGGCATGATGAAAGAGGTGCTTGGCCGCCGGTTCAAACGCTTGATCAAAGAAGATCCCGATCGCACCAAAGGCATGTGGCCGGATCTGTTGTTGATCGATGGCGGGGCTGGGCAAGTCAGTGCAGTGCGCGAAATCATGACCAAATACGGCGTTGGCGATATCGCGATGGTTGGGGTGGCCAAAGGTGTCGATCGCGACGCAGGAAAAGAAGAATTCTACCGCACAGGCCAGCGCCCGTTTGCCTTGCGTCACAATGATCCGGTGCTGTATTTCATCCAGCGCATGCGCGATGAGGTCCACCGTTTTGCCATCGGAACGCATCGTGCCAAACGGGCCAAAGCTGCCCTTTCGAACCCATTGGACGAAATCGCCGGCGTTGGTGCGTCCCGTAAACGCGCATTGCTTGCCCACTTTGGGTCGGCCAAGGCGGTTGGTCGCGCGAACCTTGCTGATCTCAAGGCTGTCGACGGGGTGTCAGCCGCCCTTGCGCAAAAAGTTTACGATCACTTTCAGGACAGTTAGCGCGCTTTCCGCCTGAATTATCGCAGCCAAGGCCCCGCAGATGCACCATTCGCGCGAACATACGTGACATCGGCTCACTTTCGTAAGGTTGGCGTGTCGCCGACCCCTTTCACTTGCGCCCCACAATCGCTACCTATGGAATTATGAACTGGAACGTACCAAACATCCTGACGCTGATCCGTCTTGTCGCCGCCCCGATGGTGGCGTTGATGTTTTTGTATTTCACACGGCCTTATGCGGATTGGTTTGCGCTGATCCTTTTTGTAAGTGCGGCGATAACCGATTGGTTTGACGGCTATCTTGCGCGCAGTTGGCGACAGGAAACCAAACTCGGGGCCATGCTTGATCCCATCGCAGACAAGGCGATGGTCGTGATCGCGTTGATGGTCATCATCGGGTTTTCCAGCTGGTCAGGCTGGCTGGTTTTGCCCGCCACAGTGATCCTGTTTCGCGAAGTTTTCGTTTCAGGTTTACGTGAATTCCTTGGCGATACGGCGGGCACGCTAAAGGTCACCCAGCTGGCGAAATGGAAAACCACATTGCAAATGGTCGCCATCGCGGTGCTGTTTTCGCAAGGCGTGTTTGAACATTATTTGGGGATGTCGACGTGGGGCATGGACCAGGAATTGGTGGCGCAAATCCTGTTTGGTGATGTGCCTGATGAATTCGGTCTGCGCTGGAAACTGACGGGCGCTGAATGGTCGGGGCGCATTGGCCTTTGGCTGTTGTGGGGTGCCGCTGGCCTTACGCTGATCACTGGTATCGATTATTTTCGCAAAGCAATCCCGCACCTTAAGGACGATCGCTGATGGACGTTTTGTATTTCGCATGGGTCCGTGAACGCATCGGTATTCCGCGTGAAGTTGTCGAAACGACGGCAGCCACCGTGGCCGATTTGGTCGCAGAATTGCGCGTGCGCGAAGACCGTTATGAGGCGGCATTTGCCGATCTGACAGCCTTGCGTGTCGCCGTTGATCAAAAACTGACCGACTTTGATGCGCCCCTAAAAGGCGTGCGCGAAGTTGCGTTTTTCCCTCCCATGACAGGCGGTTAAACGATGCGCATTTCGGTGCAAGAACCGGCATTTGATCTGGGCGCAGAAACCGCAAGTTTTGCCGCTGGGCACCGTGACATGGGCGCTATCGTGACCTTTACCGGTATCGTGCGCGATCTTCCTGATGATCCGTTGCAGGCCATGGAAATCGAACATTACCCCGGCATGACCGAAGCCGCGCTGCGTGAAATTGCCCAAGACGCCATGACTCGCTGGTCGTTGGGGGATGCGCTGGTCATTCACCGTTTTGGACGCCTTGTTCCGGGCGAAATGATCATGATGGTCGCCACAGCGTCACGTCATCGCAAAGACGCGTTTGAGGCTGCGGAATATTTGATGGATTACCTAAAATCGCGCGCCCCGTTTTGGAAGCGTGAAATTACGGCGAAAAGCACTGATTGGGTTGCTGCCCGGGCCGAGGACGAAGACGCGCTAAAGCGGTGGTAACCACTGACTGTTAGCTGCCTTGATTAACGCGCTCGATATAGCCGCGCATTTCTTCCGTCTCGTGACGTGCATCGCGCAAACCATCCATCGCCGCGCGCAATTCAGCTTCGGTTTGGCTTAATTGGTTGGTCAGTTCTGCCTCGCGTTGCTGCAAATATGTGATCGCTTGGTCGCGGGTTTCTTCGGCTTCATGCAGCTCTTGGCTCATGCGGTCCAATTCGGCCACATCGCCGGCCGCCACACGGGTAAAGCGGTGGATCAGCCAGTTGGCAAACCAGCCAAGGCAAAACGCAACAAACAGAATGATCGCCGTAGCAATGACAAACTCAGTTCTGCTCATCTGTTGTTCCTTCTTGCGCCGCGGCCCCATCGTCAGACGTGCCTGAATTTCCCTCTGTATCGCTTGTATTTGCGATAGTTTCCAGCGTTGTTTCGCCTTCTGGTGCAGATGGTGTTGGGCGGATCAAACGGAATTCGATGCGACGGTTTGCTTCGCGGCCATCAGCAGAGTCGTTGTCTTCGATCGGGCGGGCCTCGCCGTAGCCTTTGGCGGTGAATGATGCGGTCAAAACACGACGTGCGCGCAATTCGTTCAGGACCGATTGCGCACGGCTTTGCGACAGGGCAAGGTTCATTTCTTCGCGGCCTTGGCTGTCCGTGTGTCCTTGGATTTCCAGCAGCAAATCACCACATTTCTTAAGCGTTTCGGCGATATCATCCATCGTTCCCAGCGCGCCTGCATCGATTGTGGCACTGCCAGGTTCAAACGCAATCTTGCCAGTGGTCAGGATCGATCCAATCTCTGCCTCACATTCGGCGGGGGTGGGCAGGCCTGCGACTGGGTCCAGTTTTTTCTGGTAGGTCACATCGATTTTGAACGCTTCTGCTTCGCCCAGTTTCGAGGCCAAGAGCGTCGCAATATCCGCGCTTGCGCTTTCGTTTCCGGTGTTGCCGCGCAGGGTCACCGACGTTGGTGAGACGGTCAGCGCGCCGTTGTTCAACGAAGACAACGCCTCAAGGCCCGTTAAAACCCGCGTGATCCAGTCGTTTGGCAGGCCATCGACGGCGCGGGTGGCGACGTGAACACGGTCAGATCCAAACCTTGCTTGGGCGTAGCTGTTGGCGATTGTGCGCATGTTGTCATCGGCCAGTCGACCGCGCAATTGCACTTGGCCTTCGGGGCTCAGGGTCGCGATGAATTCTGGAATGCCTTGGTTCGGATCGACGGTTTCAGGCAACTTTGCGTACAATGCGAACACTTCGGGAAGGTCGTTGTCCAATTCGCCAACGATGCGATCGAATTCGCCCTGCGCGACGCCTTCGACCCCGATCAGGGTGATGTCAGCGTCAGAAATTGTGACCGATCCACCGCCAATTTCGGCGAGTGCAGCGATGCTTTTGTCGACGGCTTGTGCCCATTTCGGGCTGGGCACACCCATGCCAACGGTGCACGTGTCAGCGCCGGTCAAACCAGCGGCCGACGCCGATTGTAAAATGCTGGCCTTGGCGACTTCGGTGTCTGCGGAACACGCGTCAAATCGTGCGCCTTGTTCGTCGATCAAAAACCGCAAAGTGAACGGCGTAATCACGGGGCGAGGGGCCGAAATAACCAATGTCAGTTGCAAACCCGGAGGGGCCGCGCGTTTCAGGTTTTTTTCCAACTTTGCCTTGGCAATTGCGCTGTCTGAAATGGCTGTGATCGCAACGCGGCCGGGTTTGACCGATACTTTGGATCGCGGCAATTGTTCCATTGCGGTCAAGGCAAAGGCCAGCGCGTCTTCCCACCCGTCGGGCGTTGGATAGTCAGCGCTTTCGATCAGGTCGGTGACTTTTGCACCGCTACTCATCGCGGCAAAGCGGTCGATGATTTCGGATTTATCGGTGTCAGTCGGGATCAATCCGATGATCGACACGCCAGAATCGTTGCGCAAAATTTCTGCGGAAAACCGTGGAGGCGCGATGGCGGCGACGGATTCGACCTGCATGTTATCAATGACGCGGGCTGCATCCACGACGGTGCCTGCGGTGCTAAGGGCGGCAAAGCGGCGTGCCTCTGTGGGCGCGATTCCGTCTAAGGTGACTTGCAGGCCGTCTGCTTCGACTTCGGCCCATGGCATTTCAGCGTTGTCTAGCGCCTGACGCACCCCGATTTCCGAAGTTTCCTCGACCAGCTTGACCGAGAAATTGGCCGCCACCAGTGACACGCCGGCCGCCGCGGCAAAGGTACAAGCAACTGCTATGATCGAAGATAAACGCATATGTTCATTGGGCTCGTTTTTGGGGCCGACACTGGCCTAATGTGGTGATACGCCCCTTGGCGCGGCGTTTCAATCAAAGCAATAGAGCTAGCCCAAAAAAGACCAGCGGAATCATGCCAGTGTCGCGATTTGCACGAAAAAGTTGTAAGCATTTGGCTGGATCGTTGATATCTAGCCCGCGCAGCTGCCATGCCATGTGCCACCCCATCGCCCAAGGGGCCGCCAACGCGGCGACCATCGCCAAGGGTGATCCGGTGGGTAGAACTGCAAAAATCACGGCAATCCCCATTAATCCGACCGTGGCTGCAAGAAAACGGCGCAACCAGTCAGGGGTTTTTTCAGCAAACAATCGCGCGGTGGATTTGACCCCGATCATGGCGTCGTCTTCGGTGTCTTGATGGGCGTAGATCGTGTCGTAAAACAGGGTCCATGCGATGCCTGCCAAATACAATACAACAGCCGGTGCATCCAATGATCCCGTGTGCGCGGTCCATGCCAGTAACGCCCCCCAATTGAACGCCAAGCCAAGGAACACCTGGGGCCACCACGTGAACCGTTTGGCAAAGGGGTAAATGCAAACAGGCAGCAACGCGAGGATGCCTAGAATGATCGCAGCACCGTTGAATGTTAGTAAAATAGCAAATGAAATCAACGCTTGGGTCGCCATCCAGATCAATGTGCCTGTGCCGTTGACCTGCCCTGACGGGAGCGGGCGTGACCGCGTGCGTTCCACCAAAGCGTCAATATCACGGTCGGCAAAATCGTTCCACGTACAGCCTGCGCCACGCATTAACCACGCACCTGCTGCGCAGCCCACAGCGATCCATAAATCTCCCCAGCCGGCACGTCCGTCATACAACATTGCCAGCATCAAACCCCACCAACACGGCAGCAAAAGCAACCACGTTCCAATGGGGCGATCCGCACGTGACAGGCGCAAATAGGGGCGGGTTGCAGCGGGTGCCCAAACGTCCACCCAGTTGTCTTTTACCGCATCTGCGACTTGTCCATCTGGTACTGGGGAATTGTCTTGCATATGTAGTGTCCATGACAGCTAAGATCCGCCTTTACATAAACGAACCACTGGCCTCGGGGCAATCGGTGACTTTGACGCAAGCCCAAGCGCATTATTTGTTTGGTGTGATGCGCCTAAAGATCGGTGCGCAGGTGTTGATTTTTGACGGGCTAAACGGTGAATTTTTGGCTGATGTGGTGCAGGCGGGCAAACGCGGTGGTGAACTAAACATCAGCGCGCAGACCAAGCCGCTGCAAATGCCGCCGGACCTGTGGTTGATCTTTGCCCCGATTAAAAAAGCACGCACCGATTTTATCGTCGAAAAGGCGGCTGAAATGGGCGCGGCGCGGATTATGCCGATGCAGACCGAGTACACCAATTTCAGCCGTATCCAGCGCGATCGTTTGCAGGCGCATGCGGTAGAAGCGGCGGAACAATGTGGAGGGACGTTTGTGCCTGAGCTGACGGACTTGGTTAAATTCGACCGACTGTTGGCGGATTGGGATTCGACCCGCAAGATCATGTTTTGTGACGAAGCCACAGCAGAGGATGCGCCGATGCCGTTTTCCGGTGATGCGGGCCCGTGGGCGATTTTCATTGGCCCCGAGGGTGGTTTTTCTGATCGCGAACGCAACAAACTGCGCGCCATGAGTTGTACTCATGTGGCGCAACTAGGCCCGCGCATTTTGCGAGCGGACACTGCGGCAGTGGCGGCAATGACCCTGTGGCAACGCGCGTTGGGGGACTGGAAATGACAGTTTTAATCAATCGACAGCATCAAGAAACCACAAGGGGCACGACATGAATTTCATCCGCCCGGATGCCGCCCGTGCGATACGGCGTTGGCGCGAATCTTTGGTCGGGATTGCCGTTGTAATCCTTGGCCTGATTTGGGTTTTTGGCCGTCCGGGATTGTTGCAATTCTTGGGCTATCCCGTTGTCATCATTGGCGTGATTTTCATTCTGATCGGCATTCAGCGCGCGCGTTTTCGCACCCAAGACAACGGGGCCGGGGCTGTGCAAGTTGACGAAGGGCAGATCACCTATTTCGGGCCATTAACGGGCGGGGCCACGGCCTTGGCTGATATGGAACGGCTGACGTTGGATCGAAACCTGAAACCTGCGCATTGGCGTCTTGATTCCCCCGGAACACCGGCCTTGTTGATCCCTGTGAATGCGGCAGGATCGGACGCGTTGTTCGATGCCTTTGCGACGTTGCCGGGCTTGCGCACAGAACGAATGCTCAGCGAAATGAACACCTCAGAACATCAAGCAGTTGTGATCTGGGAACGTAGTCCGTTGCGCCCCGCACACGTCCGGCTGCATTGACAGTCCTTTAAATTCGCACCATCCCTAAACGTCCAACGCCAACCACTTCGGAGCATCTATATGTCCATTCCACAAACCGGCGGCGGGCCGATCGAACACCATGATCAGCTGGCCGAGTATTTGGCCGAGGGGTGCAAGCCCAAAGCAGATTGGCGCATCGGGACCGAGCATGAAAAATTCGGCTATTGCAAAGACACTCTGAAACCGTTGCCATTCGAGGGCGATCGTTCAATTGTTGCCGTGTTGAGTGGTCTGCGTGATCGCCACGGTTGGTCCGAGGTGCGCGAAGGCGGGCATCTGATCGGCTTGGAAAAAGACGGCGCGAACGTGTCGCTTGAACCGGGCGGCGCGCTGGAATTGTCCGGTGCCCCCGTTGAGACGATCCATGAAACCTGCGACGAGGTGAACAGCCACTTGCGGGAAGTAAAAGAGATCAGCGACGAGATTGGCGTGAAGTTTATCGGTCTTGGCGCGGCCCCGATTTGGCAGCACGAGGAAATGCCCTTGATGCCCAAAGGGCGCTACAAATTGATGAACGCCTACATGGAAAAAGTCGGCACCATGGGCACCACCATGATGCGCCGGACCTGTACTGTTCAGGTGAACCTTGATTTCGGATCAGAGGCTGACATGGTGCAAAAGCTGCGCGTGTCCTTGGCGTTGCAGCCTGTTGCCGTTGCGTTGTTTGCGAATTCGCCGTTTTTTGAAGGCAAGGTAAATGGCCATAAATCCTGGCGTTCGCGTGTTTGGCGCGATCTGGATCCTGCGCGCACAGGCATGTTGCCTTGGGCGTTCGAGGACGGCATGGGTTTTGAACGTTACGTGCAATATGCGTTGGATGTGCCGATGTACTTTGTCTATCGCGACGGCAAATACATCGACGCGCTTGGTATGTCGTTCCGTGATTTCCTAAAGGGTAAATTGCCTGCTTTGCCGGGTGAAACACCGACAATGTCAGATTGGGCCGACCATTTGACCACCGCATTCCCCGAGGCGCGGATCAAGAAATTCATCGAAATGCGCGGCGCCGATGGTGGCCCGTGGCGTCGTTTGTGTGCCTTGCCGGCGTTCTGGGTTGGTCTGATGTACGACCAGAATGCGCTGGATGGTGCATGGGATCTGGTCAAAAACTGGACAGCCGAACAGCGCGAAGCGTTGCGGGTTGCCGCTTCTGTTGACGGGCTTCAGGCTAAGGTCGATGGCATCAATATGCACGATATCGCACGCGAAGCTGTCGCGCTGAGCCATGCCGGTCTAAAGGCACGGGCGCGCAGTGGGGCAGGTGGCATGGTGCCGGATGAAACCCATTTCCTGAACGCGCTGCACGAAAGCATCGAGACAGGTAAAACCCCTGCTGATGAGCTGCTGGATCGCTACAATGGCGACTGGAATGGCGATATCACACGCGTGTTTGGCGAATACAGCTACTAGCCGTTTAGGTCTGGCCCAACACCCGTTGTTCATACAACGCGCGCACTTGCGCCTTGCGCGCGGCGACCATTTCGGGGGTTGGCGCGAGGCGTGATTGTTCCAAATAGGCGTAGCCCTGCATCGGGTTGTGAGTTTTTCCAGAGGCGTCCTTGCGGGTGCGTCCGCCTGTTGGCGACCACGGCGGGCCATAGATCGTGTCGTCGGCTTGTGATGGGAGCAGGGTGAAAATGAACACCGCGATGGCGCCAAACGGGACAAAATAAAGCAGGTACCAAAACCCTGAAAACCCAGCATCATGCAGGCGGCGAATAGTGACTGCAAGGCGCGGGAAAAAGCTAAGCACGATCCAATACACAAACAAATAGTCGAATGCGTTTCGCGACAATTCGGAAAAATCCGTGTTTGCCGCGGCGGCTTGGAAAATCCCCCAGATATCAATGCTGAGGGCGACAAAACCAATCGCCATGTCCCATAGAAAGAACCACCAATATTCAGATCGCGGTGCGCGCCCCGAGAATTTGAATGCGTTCACGATAACTGAATTTAGTGCTGTGAAAGGTCCCATGTGCCTGCCCATAGCTGTGTGATTGTTAGGGGTAATATCATACAGCTATAGGGCGAAAATGGGGCGCGCGGTGCACGATTTAAGGGCAGCGTCAGGCGCGGGTACGATCCAGCCAAGGCACCACAGGTTTGCGAGTTTCCGCGTATCCCGGTATTTGCGCATCCAGCCGCGCCGCCAGTTTTGGCAGTTTATTGACCGGCACACGTGGAAACAGGTGATGCTCGCGATGGTAAAACATCAGGTAGGCCGCGATGGCAAAAACACCGCGCTGGCTGCGTCCGGCCAGATCGCTGTTTTCGGTGCCCTGATGGGTAATCCAAACGGCGAACAGCGCGGTCAAACATTGCGCAACGACCATTGCCCCAAGATGCAGGATCAAAAACTGCTGTCCAGAAATCAGGCAAATCGCGACAAATACAAAGATAGCAAGCCAATCAATCACAACGCGTTTGCGCCAATATCGCGATCCACTGCGCCATGCGGCAAGGTTCAGATCAACGGGAAATCGCGGGCCATACCGCAGCACTTCCCAAAACCCCATTCGCCCGCAGCGCCCTTCGATATCGCCGTCGCCCATGTTAAATTTGTGATGGCGCACATGACAATACGCATCCGCATGGTTGGATCCCAACATAATCGCGCTGAGGGTGGTCATGACAACGCTGTCACCGCGCCGGCTTAGCCCCAGATTGCCGTGGATCGCTTCGTGATTTAGGCGCAATCCGCACAGGAAAAACATAAAGCTGGCGATGGGGCCGAACATCCACATGTCGGTAGAATAAATGTAAAATGACAAAGCGATCCATGGCAGCGGTAGGGTCAATTCACGTAACAAATCCCAGCGGCTGAATGATCTTAGATCGTGCCAGACAATGCCGTTCGGGGTGGGTTCTTGTGCCATAGGATCTTCCTTTGATGTGCGTAAGGCGGGGTGTCCCCCGCCCGTCGTGTTACGCAGTCTTATTGGTCGGGATCATAACATCCGCGATCACAGCACGCAAAGTCGCGACTGCATGAGTGAACCCAAGCCCCAAGCAAAGCGCTGCAAAACCAAGCGCAAACATGAGGGCTGCAAAGGGGGTTTCGGGAAACACTGGCAGGACCGCACCGATCAACATGATCCCGCCCCCGCCAATCGCGGCAAAACCGGTGGTGATGGTCACAGAGGCAGCCCGCGCCGCACCTTTGCTTTTTGGACAATCGCCAATCATCTGGCCAATTTTCAGGATCATCAGGGCCAAGGCGATCAATGCGCCAACGGCAACTGCGATGTAAGTCAGGGTTAGAATGAACATGAGACTTTTCCTTTTTTGCTCATTAAACGGGGCGCGCGACAGCGTAGAAATCGCGGCGTAGTTTCAGGTAGATGGCGCCAAAAGCGGCCCCCCAGATCGGGGCAAATATCAAGGCAAAACTTAGAAATATGGGTGCTCCAAAAGACTGGTTCGACAGTCCGGTTACAATGCTTACCGCGATTGCGACCACAGCCAGAACAAGTGTTGCCATAAATGCAAGGTATGCGATGCCATGAACACTTGCTTGATTGCGGCGCAGGTAGATCAACAGCAGTGGTGTGCCGACGACCAAATAAATGGGTCCCCCCATAAACAGTGCGAAAACGGGGATTAACAAAAGCCAGAATGTCGCGACAGTGACCAGCACAGGGCCTGCAATCAACGCGATAAAGAATGCAACCGGATCAATCAGATAGCCGGGTTTTCGGGGTTTTCCAATCAACAACCCACTGATTATTCTGGGGGAGTAGATGGCTCTGGTTTTTACCTTAATGTCAGTTATTTCTGTCATAACAGAAACTCCTATGTAAAATTTTTAGCTAGATTTGCCTTTTGGAAGGAACCGGGCAATCCGTGCGCCCATTTTCACAACACCTAATTGAACGGCGCGGGGCAGGCGGGACACTTCACCGTACCAATCGTCAAACATTTGCATCGTGTCCAACGTCTCGTCGATACGTTTTTTGACGTCCTTTGGTGTGGCGTCATCAAGCGCTTGTTTTTGCACCTCGCGCAGGGCGGCAAGGGTTGGTGCAAATTCACGTTCGCGCCGCGTTTCGATCACAGTATTTACCAGATCAAACATGTCGCGGATCGAATGAAAATGATCACGTCGATCGCCCAGTTTTCGGGTGGATTTGACCAGCTTTTGGCTTTGCAATTCCTTTAGTCCGTTTGAAACGTTCGAGCGTGCAAGGTTCAAAAGATCGCAAATTTCTTCCGCGCTAAGTGCCTCGGGTGAGATGTGCAGCAACGCATGGATCTGCGCGACGGAACGATTGGTTCCCCATTTCGCGCCCATATCACCCCAATGAAGGATGAAGTCTTGCATGGCTGGTGTCAGGTGCATCTTGCGAATCTCTTACGTTAATTTCTGTAATGACAGAAATAACAGACGCGGCAGGTAGGTCAAGATGTTTATCAACTTACGAGGATGTTACCCTAGACGGGCGGTCAGAATGCTGAACGCACCTGCGCCAAAAGCAATCGCAAACACCGCCTCAAATCCACGTTTCAATCGCGCGTAAGCGGCGGTCATGGGGGCTGAGGAAAAGATGATGGCATACAGGTGGAACATCACAATGCTTTGGAAGCCAACAGAAAATATGACGATCAGCAGGCCCTGCCAACTGGTGTCTGGTGGAATGCCGATTGAATATAGCGCCCCGAAAAAAAGGATCGCTTTGGGGTTGGTTAGATGCAGGGCCAGCCCTTTGGCGTAGGCGCGCGCCGGTGTGCTGATCGGCAAGTCCGGCGTTTTTAAGCGGGCACTCATCCACGCAGAACGCCCTGCTTTGACCGCCAGCCACAGTAAATACCCGGCGCCAAAATAGCGTACGATTTCAAATAACCACGCATGAGCCAGCATAACCGCGCCCAATCCGAACGCCGCAGACACAGACCAAACGAACGATCCTGTTGTGACGCCTGACGCGACAGCCAAGCCAGCCTTGCGTCCCGATGACATCGATGTGCCGGCAATTGTGAGTGTCGCAGGACCGGGGCTGGCAGATGCCAAAAACGCCGCGATCAAAATCAGAGGAAGGTTGATGCCGTCGATCAAGTGGATTTTTTCCCGATCTTGGGCTCTGTTCCCTCACGAATTCGCGCCAGGTTCGCGCGGTGACGCCAGTACACGACCAAGGTCAAAATGATCCCCATAAACAACGCGGTCGGCGCGCCCATGAACATCAGTAAAAATGTCGAAGACGCTGCTGCCGTTAGGGCACCCACCGATGACATCCGCCAGATAAGCGCGCCAACCAGCCACGCGGCACAGCACGCAAGCCCGATCGGGAAAGCATAGGCCAGCATAATTCCAAGGAATGTCGCAACGCCTTTGCCGCCTTTGAACTTTAGCCAAACAGGATAACAATGCCCCAACATCGCCATGACACCGGCCAGTTGCGCGGCGTCTTCACCTGCAAAAGCACGCGCCAACAACAGGGCTACAGCGCCTTTGCCCGCATCAAAGAACAACGTCAGCGCGGCGGCTTTTTTGTTGCCGGTTCGCAGCACGTTTGTGGCCCCGATATTTCCAGACCCGATGTCGCGTAAATTACCAAGGTTCATGGCGCGCGCGATGACCATGCCAAAGGGGATCGACCCTAGCAGGTAGGCGATGACACCCCAAAGGGCGAGCGTGGCAAAGGTGTTTTCAATAATGGGCATTTTGTAATTCTCAATCAGTCGCGTTCAAATACTTTGACGCCATTTACGTAGGTCGCAAGGACTTTACCCTGCATGCGCTGTCCGTCAAATGGTGTGTTTCGTGATTTTGACCGTAGCGTTGTGCGGTCCATCACAAACGGGGCGTTGGCGTCAAATACCACCAGATCGGCAGGGGCCCCGACATTCAGACGCCCGGTTGGCAGACCCAAACGCTGGGCAGGATTAAACGACATTGCCCGCCAAAGGATCGGTAGATCAATCAGATCGGCATGGACCAAACGCATGGCGGCAGGCAGGAATGTTTCCAAGGCAACGGCGCCGCTGGCCGCTTCTTCAAACGGCAAACGCTTGCTTTCTTCGTCTTGGGGCGTGTGCATCGAACTGATGATATCGATCAGACCAGTCGCCACAGCTTGCGCCACAGCCAGTCGATCGTCTTCATCCCGCAGGGGTGGTTTCAATTTAAAGAATGATCGGTAATCAGCCACATCCAGCGCGTTCAACGTCAGGTGATGGATCGATGTACCAGCGGTCACATCGTGGCCATTCGCCTTGGCCCTTTCCAGTGCAGGAAGGGCACGCGCAGTCGTAATTTGGTCAGCGTGATAGCGCGCGCCGGTCATTTCGACCATCGCGATATCACGGTCCAACCCCATGCGTTCGGCCATTGGTGACACAGCCGGCAAGCCCCGCAGTGATGCGAATTTTCCGGATGTTACCGCAGCCCCTGCAGACAGGATCGGTTCCTGTGGGTGGCAAATCACCAAGGCCCCCAACGACCGCGCATAAGTCAACGCGCGCGAAAACACTTTGGTATCGGTCACAACCGCGTCGCAATCTGTGAACGCGACGGCACCGGCATCTAGCAGAAAACCGATTTCGGTCATTTCGCGGCCCGCGCGCCCTTTGGTTAATGCGGCCATGGGCAAAACATTGACAGGGGACGCTTCGCGCGCGCGGCGGATCACGAATTCTAACGCTTCGGGATTGTCGATTGCAGGGTCTGTATCGGGGCGCGTGACGATGGTGGTGACGCCGCCTGCCGCTGCGGCGCGCCCTGCGGTTTTAAAGCTTTCCTTGTGCCGTTCGCCGGGTTCACACACCTTTACGCCGATATCGACAATGCCGGGTGCAAGGTGTTTGCCGTTGCAGTCCACAACATGTGCGTGTTTCGTGCGTTCACCAAAGCTGTCTGTGTTTTCAGCGTCTTGCGACCATACAGCTGCAATGACGCCGTCCTCGACCAACAGGGCACCGCGCGTTTCTGTGCCAGCTTGCGGGTCGATTAATTTGGCGTTGATGAACAGGGTCGACATGGGCGCATTCCTTAAGGAGCAGGCGTTTGCACTGCTTTAACCGTGAATGGCGTTTTGGGAAAGGTTGTTGTGATCAGGCGGTGTTGATCGCCATGCATTTTCGCATCGCGCAGGTGTTCACATTCGTTAAGAACCGGCCCAGATAAACAGTGCGGTAAACACAAACAAAAACAACAGCACGTAGGTGGCAATGCGCCCTGACATCGCCGCTTCGGACGGTTTTTTGCGCGGCTGCACGCCTGATCCGATGTCTGTGCTGTCCGTTTCGATGGTCTCGGTTGCAGTCCAATCCGGCCCTTGCGCGCCGTAATTTGCGATCATTGTCAGTTCGGGCACCACGGGCAATGTCATCGCGCGGTCGCGAAATGCCAGCGACATAATGATCAACACGTAGCCGTCCAATGCCGCCAATCGCACGCGGTCAGGTGCTAGGGTGTTGGCGTCGATATCGTAGCCTTGGGTCAGGTAATTTGGCAGGCTTAAGTCGCCCAGATCGCTAATGCGCACCAGTTCAACATAGTTCGGATCCAGATGTTCCGCGCCGAGCAATTTGCCCAAAACAGACGGCACGCTGATATCGTCTGTGTCCGTCAAATTCACCGCAAACAGTCGCAATTGGCCGCGTTCTTTGGCTGAAATAGTCAGGTCATTGGTCATGTATATGTGGCCGCCGTGATTGCATTTTGGATGATGGTGCGCGTTTGCGCAGGATTGTTAATATAGGCCATTGTGATGGCTTGGCCGTTGGATAAGCGCAGAACCAGGCTCCAGAAAAACCGACGTTTGATTGATACAATTTCGTTCAACGGGAGGGTATGCGGCATCATGTCTTCGGTCTGGTTTTCATAGACAAGGGCGGAATGGGTCAGGGTCCAACTGGCACGGCGATGACGCATCCAGTCGGTAAAATCATCCAGCACAAACATGTAAGCGAGGGACAGAATAAGCGCAGAAACAAAGGCCGGAATGCCACCATAAAAAGGCAATGCTGTAAAAAGTGCGAAGGAAAATCCACCGACGAGTGGCAATAGAAAAGTCATGATCACGTAGGTACATAAAAACAGCGCGAAGCATCGCAGCCCAAAAGCACGCAACGAGGGTCTGAAAATATGCTGTGGTTCGATCACGCAGGAACCGTTTTAAGGGTGGCCGCCTTGTGATTGCGCGCCAGTAAATCCATCGCGGCCATGCGCACGGCGACGCCCATTTCGACCTGTTCCTGAATAACGCTGCGGTTGATGTCGTCGGCGATGTCGCCATCGATTTCAACGCCGCGGTTCATCGGGCCGGGGTGCATTACAATGGCGTCGGGTTTGGCGTGTGCCAGTTTTTCCGCGTCCAGCCCGTAGCGGTGATAATATTCGCGTTCCGACGGGATAAATCCGCCGTCCATGCGTTCTTTTTGCAAGCGTAACATCATCACGACGTCGACGTCTTTTAGCCCTTCGTTCATGTCATCGAACACTTCGACGCCGAATTCCTCGATGCCCGATGGCATGAGGGTCGGAGGACCAATTAACCGAATGCGGTTTTCCATTTTGCCCAGCAACATGATGTTGGACCGCGCAACACGGGAATGGGCGATATCGCCACAAATCGCGACTGACAGGCGATGAATACGCCCTTTTGCACGGCGGATCGTGAGCGCATCCAGCAAGGCTTGGGTCGGATGCTCGTGGCGCCCGTCACCGGCATTCAAAACCGCGCAGTTAACCTTTTGCGCCAACAAATCCACCGCGCCAGAATGCGGATGCCGCACAACCAGCAAATCAGGATGCATCGCGTTCAGGGTCAGCGCGGTATCAATCAGGGTTTCGCCCTTTTTCACCGACGACGCCTGCATCGCCATGTTCATCACATCCGCGCCCAACCGTTTGCCAGCCAGTTCGAATGACGCCTGCGTGCGGGTCGAGTTCTCGAAAAACATGTTGATTTGGGTCAGGCCTGCCAGCGCATCACAATGTTTGGATGTGCCGCGATTCAGGGTCACATATTCGTCCGCAAGATCCAAAAGCGTGGTGATATCTGTCGGGCTTAGGTGTTCGATCCCCAAAAGATGGCGGTGGGCAAATGTCATGGGCGGCAACCTATCTGAATTTTAGGCGTTATAGTGCGGCGCGCGCGGTGCGGCAAGCATTGGCCGTCAGGTGATTTTTACCCGCAACACCAGTATTTTTGATCTCAAGCGGGGCAGGGCGTTTTGATTGCTGGATTGGGGGGCTAGAGTAGGCGCATGGAATCAGCAGAGTTTCACAGCGCCGCCGCAGTTTTGGCATGGCAAATCGAATTGGGCGCAGATGAAGCAATCTGTGACACGCCGGTCGATCGCTATGCGTTGCCCGCCGCGTTGTCCAAACCCGCGGCCAAAGCCAAAGCAGGGGCCGCACCTGCTGGACCGATGATTGTACCCGAGGTCGACGGCGTCGCGATGGCCCGTGCAGCGGCCGCAAACGCTGGCGATCTGGATGGATTGCGCGCTGCGATCGCCGCATTCGATCACTGTGATTTAAAACGTGGTGCCCGCAATCTGGTGTTTGGCGAAGGATCATCAGATGCGCGCGTCATGATTATCGGCGAAGTGCCGGACCGCGATGAAGACCGCGAAGGGCGCCCGTTTGTTGGCCGCTCCGGTCAGTTGTTGGACCGCATGTTTGAAGCCATCGACATGGGCCGCGCGCACGACGATGCGCCGATCTATCTTGCCAATGTTTTGCCGTGGCGCCCCCCGCAAGGCCGTGATCCAAAGCCCGAAGAAATCGCGGTGATGTTACCATTTCTGGAACGTCATATTGCGTTGGTGAACCCTGATGTTTTGGTACTGATGGGCAATGTCAGCTGTCAGGCATTGCTCGGCAAACGCGGAATTACGCGTCTGCGTGGTGACTGGCAGGATGTGTTGGGCAAGCCTGCGTTGCCGATGTTCCACCCTGCATATTTGATGCGCACGCCAATTGCCAAACGCGCCGCATGGGCGGATTTACTAAGCCTGAAGGCCAAACTAAAGGCGCGTACACAAAATGCCTGACCTATTGGTATTGCTCGCGTTTTTGCCCGCAGCTTTGGCGCTAAATCTGACACCGGGCGCCGATATGTTGTTCTGCCTTGGGCAGGGTGTGCGGGCAGGATCGCGCAGTGCTTGGGCGGCAAGTGCGGGGATTTCGCTGGGCGGAATGGTGCATGTTTTTATCGCGGGAATGGGCTTGGGCGCAGTGATTGCCGCGTTGCCGTGGGCGTTTGATGTGATCCGTTGGATTGGCGTCGCGTACCTGTTGTATCTGGCTGCAAAAACGCTGCGGGGTGGCGCGTCTGATGCGCCTGAACCGCAGGCTGTGTCGCGCGCGTTTCGGACCGGATTTATCGTCAACTTAACCAATCCCAAGGTCATCTTGTTTGTCTTGGCCTTTGTACCGCAATTCGTTGATCCATCGCGGCCGGTCCTTTTGCAATTCTTGGTGTTCGGGGCGGTTATGGGTGTCGGCGGTTTCTTTATTAATGGCAGCGTTGGCGCGTTTGCCGGCACAATCGGCAAGCGGATCGCAAATGGATCGCGTGCATTGGATTATGTGGCGAGCAGCGTGTTTGTAGCGCTTGCGGCGAAATTAGCGGTATTGGAGCGGGCATGAGCCGGATCGACGAAACAGCAGAATTTATTGCCGTGCGCATTGCGGTTTTGACCGTGTCTGACAGCCGCAGTCTAAGCGATGACCGATCCGGCGATGTGCTGGTTGGCCGGATCGAAGCTGCGGGTCACATGCTGGCCGATCGCCTGATCTTGACCGACGAGCGGGATCAGATCTCGGCGCAGTTGCGCAATTGGTGTGATGATCCTGACATTGACGTGGTGATTTCAACAGGCGGTACGGGCCTGACGGGGCGCGATGTCAGCGTCGAGGCCCACCGTGATGTCTACGAAAAAGAAATCGATGCATTTGGCACCGTGTTCACCATCGTGAGCATGCAAAAAATTGGCACATCAGCGGTACAAAGCCGGGCAACTGGCGGCGTGCGCAACGGTACTTATCTGTTTGCGTTGCCGGGCAGTCCGGGCGCGTGCAAGGACGCGTGGGACGAGATTTTGGTAAAGCAGCTCGATTTTCGGCACCGCCCCTGCAATTTTGTCGAAATTTTACCGCGATTAGACGAACATCAGCGACGGAAATAACAGATGCGTGCGTAACACCCTTGTAGACTTGGTATTTTTCGTATGCGGTCTAAGTTAATAAGCGTGGATGACGTGCGATAGGGAATGTGCATGCGGTTTTTACGGCAAAGTATGATTGGCGTGTTTTTGGCAGCGGTGACGCTGGGTTTACTGGCCTATGCGGGTCAGTTGATTGGTGGTGCTGTTCAGGACCGCATGGCCAACGATACCAAGGCCCCGCCCGCGCGTGAACGTGTGTTTACCGTCAACGTGATCGTGGCCGAGGCTGGCACGCAAACCCCTGTTTTACAAACCTTTGGCGAGGTCAAAAGCCGTCGAACACTAGAATTGCGCGCGGCGGCTGCTGGCCGTGTGATCGCGCTAGATGAGGCATTTAATGACGGTGGCGCGGTGCGGTCCGGTCAGGTTTTGATCCGGATTGATCCTGCTGATGCGCAGTCGGCGTTTGATCGCACGCAAGCGGATTTGGCGGACGCAAACGCTGAAACGCGGGATGCGCAGCGTGCCGTTGCCTTGGCCAGAGACGAACAATCCGCCGCGCAAGAACAGGCTGATTTGCGCCAAACTTCGTTCCAGCGGCAAACTGATTTGCGATCTCGTGGTGTTGGCACGGCGTCAGCGGTTGAAACGGCGGAATTGGCCGCGTCATCGGCACGCCAAGCGGTTTTGGCCCGTCGCCAGATCGTGACCCAAGCAGAGGCACGCATTGATCAAGCCGCCACCAAATTAGTACGCGCAGAAATTGCGCTGGCAGAGGCACAGCGGCGATTGGACGACACGACTTTGACCGCCCCGTTTGATGGGACACTTAGTGCAACAAATGTTGTGGCCGGACGGTTGGTATCCGTGAATGAAAAGCTGGCGGATTTGATTGACCCCGACGCCCTTGAGGTGTCGTTTCGCGTGTCCACCGCGCAATACGCCCGCTTGTTGAACCCGAATGGCGGTCTGCTAAAGGCTGACGTCAGCGCGACATTGGATGTGGCTGGCATCGATTTGACTGCTACAGGTCGGATCAGTCGCGCCAGTGTGACAGCGGGCGTTGGCCAAACCGGGCGTTTGATGTTTGCGGAAATCGGCCAATCCGCGGGTTTTAAACCGGGTGATTTTGTAACTGTTCGCGTTCAGGAACCCAGCATTGATCAGGTTGTGCGCCTGCCGTCTTCGGCGATGGATGCCAGCGGATCAGTCTTGGTTCTGGACGACGAAGACCGCCTTGAGGCGATAGACGTGACGCTAATTCGTCGTCAGGGCGATGATATTTTGGTGCGCGCAACAGGGCTGTCAGGCCGTGAAGTTGTCGAGGCGCGTTCGCCCCTTTTGGGTGCCGGAATTTCGGTAAAACCGTTGCGCGGTGATCGATCCGCCCCTGCCGCTCCCGCGATGGTCGAATTGACGCAAGAACGTCGTGCCAAACTGATCGCGTTCATCGAAGGCAATCAACGCATGCCCGCCGAGGCAAAGGCCCGCGTTCTAGCGCGCTTAGCGGAACCGTCGGTGCCCGCCCAAATGGTTGAGCGCATCGAAGGCCGGATGTAGACATGGTGCGTCAGGTCCCCAAAGCGGCAGGCGGAATTTTATCGTATTTCACGCGCCATCGCACTGTCGCCAATTTGCTTTTGGTGGTGATGGTCGTTGCCGGTTTGGCCGCGATCCCCAACATGCGCGCGCAGTTTTTTCCCGACGTGATCCTTGATAATGTGTCGGTTACAGTTGTGTGGGACGGGGCAGGGGCTGAAGACGTTGATGCCGGAATTGTTCAGGTTCTAGAACCGGGATTGCTGGCGGTCGAAGGGGTCGAAAGTTCAGAATCCGTGTCTCGCGAGGGGCGCGCAGCGATCCAGCTAGAATTTGCGCCAAACTGGGATATGGCCCGCGCCGCAGACGATGTGCAGGCCGCAATCGACCAAATAACCACCCTCCCTGACGAAGCCGAGGACCCGACTGTGCGCCGGGGTGCATGGCGCGATCGGGTCACCGACGTGGTCATCACAGGGCCTATCGCACCGGAACAATTAGGGCTGTTTGCCGATGAATTGGTGACGCGATTGTTCGCGGTTGGCGTCACCCGCACCACCATTCGCGGCATCGCCGCGCCGCAGGTTTTGATCGAAGTTCCCTCTTCTAATTTGATCGCGTTTGACGTGTCGATGACCGATATCGCCGCCGCCATCGCCGCCGAAGTAAACGCCGATCCCGCAGGGGATGTGACAGGGGCAAACGCGCGTGTGCGCACCGGTACGCAAAAGCGTACAGCCGAAGAAATTGCAGGCGTGGTGCTGCGGTCTAACGCCGACGGCAGCACGATTGTGGTCGGTGATGTCGCGCGGGTTCTGCGCCAAGGGGCCGATCGGGAACGCACCTATTTTGTCGGTGAAAACCCTGCCGTGTCGATCCGCGTGGACCGGTCCAATCAGGGCGACGCAATCGGCATGCAGGCACAGGTCGAAGACGTCGCCGCATTGATGCAGCGCACCCTGCCGCGCGACGTCACAATCGAACTTATCCGCACGCGCGCCGAAGCCATTTCCGCCCGCCTTGCGATCTTGATCGACAACGCCTTGGTCGGCCTCGCGCTGGTCGTGATGTTGCTATTTTTGTTCCTTAATGCACGCACTGCATTCTGGGTGGCGGCGGGTATTCCCGTGGCGCTTTTGGCCTCGATCGCATTTATGTACATGGGCGGTTTGACGATCAATATGATCAGTTTGTTTGGCCTAATTATCACGCTTGGCATTGTGGTTGATGATGCGATTGTGGTTGGCGAACATGCGGATCATCGCGCGCGTCACTACGGTGAAGCTCCTGTTGTTGCAGCCGAAAATGCCGCGCGTCGTATGGCGATGCCGGTGTTCGCCGCGACCTTGACCACGGTGATTGCGTTTTTTGGATTGGTGATTATTGGCGGTCGGTTCGGTGATTTGATCCGCGACATTCCGTTCACAGTGATCGCGGTTCTCGCGGCGTCGTTGATCGAGTGTTTCTTGGTCCTGCCTAACCACATGTCACATGCGCTTGCAGGGCGTGAAACCGCGCGATTTAGCCGCACAAAACTATTCGCAGGCTTGTCGTTGATCATCGTCGCGATTGTGGCGGCCAGCATCGCGATAGGGTCACTGTTCCGCGAAAGTAACGGGCTGCCAATAAGCGATTACATCTTTTTTCAAGGGATCTGGGTAGCGATTTATGTGCTCGCCGCCGTGGCCGCACTGTTTCTAGTTTTGCCGCGTCGCGTAAAGGCGGGGTTGGTTCAAAAAATCGGCAACCACGGCATCGATGTGCCATCAGTTGTCGTGAATATCGGCTTTGATTGGATGCGCGCGCGCCTGTTCCGCCCGTTCATGGCGTTGATCATTCGGGCGCGTTACGTGGTGTTGGCAGCCGTGATTGCGGTGCTCGCGAGCCAAGTTGCGCTGTTCATCAATGGTGACGTCAAATGGCGGTTTTTTAATGCGCCTGAACGCGGCTCCGTCACGGGCAATTTCGCGATGGCAGAGGGTGCAACGCGCGCTGATACTTTGGCGATGATGCGCGAAATGCAGCGTGCAACAGACAGCTTGGCCGCGCGCTACGCCGAGGAAAATGACGGCGTCAGCCCGCTGGATTATGTGATGGCGGAAATTGGCGGCAACGCAGGTCGCGGCCTGTCGGGGGTCGAGAGCAAAGACACCGATTTACTGGGCGGCATTTCGATTGAATTGATCGATGCAGACCTGCGCCCGTATTCAAGTTTTGCCTTTGTCGGCGCGCTTCAGGACGAAGTCGTGCATCATCCAATGGTGGAAACCGTTAGCTTTAGATCGTGGCGATCCGGCCCCGGTGGCGACGGGCTGGACGTGCAGTTTTTTGGCGCGGACACAGATGTTTTGAAACAAGCCAGCGAGGATTTGCAGCGCGCATTGGCCCAGTATCCCGAAGTCAGCGCGATGCAGGACAACCTGTCGTATGACAAAGAAGAATTGATCCTGGATTTGACGGCGCAAGGCCAGGCCTTGGGATTTACCATCGACAGTTTGGGACGTGCATTGCGGGCGCGTTTGAACGGGATCGAGGCCGCGACATATCCTGATGGGCCGCGGTCTGCGACCATCCAAGTCGAAGTACCAGTAGGCGAATTGACCGCCGATTTCATGGAACGATTGCAGCTGCGCACGCCCGCAGGTGCCTACGTGCCGCTGGCCGATATCGTGAGCGTTGATCGGCGCACTGGCTTTTCCACAGTGCGTCGCGAGAACGGTGTCAGATTGATTTCAGTCACCGGTGATATTTCCGAAGACGATGCTGATCGTGCCAGCGAAATTGGCCGTGCACTAGAAGAAGAAATCCTGCCAGAAATCGCATCAACCCGCCAAGTTGAATGGCGTCTGTCCGGTCTGAGCGAACAAGAAAATTCGTTTTTAAACGATGCGCTGACCGGTCTGATTTTGTGTCTCACGGGGATCTATTTGGTGCTGGCGTGGGTGTTCGGCAGTTGGACGCGGCCCATGGTCGTGATGGCGATTATTCCGTTTGGGTTGGTCGGTACGATCTATGGACACGCGGCTTGGGATGTCCCGCTTAGCATGTTCACAGTTGTTGGATTGCTGGGCATGACAGGCATTATTATCAACGATTCCATCGTCTTGGTGACTACGATTGATGAATATGCCGAAGATCGCGGATTGGTGCCATCGATCATTGACGGGGCATCGGACCGCTTGCGTCCTGTGATGCTGACAACGCTGACGACGGTGCTGGGCATGACCCCGTTGTTGTACGAAACCAGCCAGCAGGCGCAGTTTTTGAAACCTACGATTATCACGCTGGTGTACGGCCTTGGCTTTGGGATGTTGCTGGTGTTGTTGGTGGTGCCAGCGCTGGTCGCCGCACAGCATGATGTTGCGCGTCAGGTCGGCGCAATGAAGCGTGGATTGCGGGCGCGTGCCAGTGGTTTGGCATGGTCGCTACGGGTTTTGTGGGTGGCCGTATTGGGCTGGGGTGCCGTCACTTTGGGCCACGTTATGGCCTACGGCGCGTTACCGTCGCAGATTCTGGAAATAGTCCCGACATTGGCCGCGCGTACACCCATGGTCGCGGGCCTTGGCCTGTTTATCGCGGGGACTGCCGTGTTGGTTTTGATCGCGTATATCGTGTTAGCGGTCGCCTATCAGATCAGCGTTTTGCGCCGCAAATCACGCACCGCTTAACCTGCGGAACAGCCCCGAATATCGACCGAATGGCTGGACCCCAAAATCGTGATCCGAACGTCGGAACGATCCAGTGAAAATGCGTTGCCGGACGCGTGCATCATCTGTGCGACGGCGACCAGTTGTTTGCCTTCGCGGTGGGTCTTTGGTTCGCTGACCCAAATGCCGGGCTGTGCTTCGATGACGGTGTGTTCTGTACCGCCGGCTGACGGGACGTTTATGCGCGTTTCGATTTGCAAGCCATCGTCCAATGGGGTGATGCGACAGGTGGCGCTGCGCACGCCCGCCTCTTGTGCTGAAAACGGCGCGCTGGCCAGAGCAGAGGCAATAACAGGCACAGGTTTTGTGCTGGTCCCATCAAGGGTTGCGTCGAAATTCAGGGTAAACGGCGCGCAAACATCCGAACAAATACCAAGGTCCATCCGCATCTTTAGACGCACAGGTTTATCGGCCCGCTTGGGGGCAATGTGCAGCGGAATAATCAGCGTTTCTTTGTACCCGACCGATCGCATTCCGCCGTCATGAAACACCTGCGGCTGCGGCCAAGTGATGCGCACATCGTTGATGTTTCGGGCGCGTGACCAATCAAACCGCGGTGGAATACCTGCATCACCGGGGGCACGCCAGTAGGTCTTCCAGCCGGGGTCCAAGGTCAGGCGCAGTGCGGCCACACGCTGTCCATTTGGCAGTTGCCAACCTTGGACAACATCGGCCTGAACCGGTGCATCAAAAGACTGCGCAGATGCCGGAACAACAAGAACGGCGCATAGGGCAATAGCGGAACAGAGCGTTTTTTTCATACCAACTACATGGCCGTCGTACAGCCAAATGCCAAGTCACGTTGTGGTCAGCCATGTTTCGCCGCGCACGTACCAAAGTGTAGATGTGCCTTGCGCAGACGGGGGCTGTTGGGCAACACTGGCATAGAACGATGTGCATTAAGGGACCAGATGTGACCGATAAGCCATTAAAAACAATCGCAGAAACCTTGGGTGAAATGACGGGCAAATTGCTGGTTGCGATGCCCGGCATGGGCGATCCGCGTTTTGATCAGTCGGTTGTGTTTTTGTGCGAACATTCGGCCAAAGGCGCGATGGGTTTGATCATAAACAAGCGCGCGTCGGGCATGGCTTTGGGCGATGTGTTGGCGCAACTTGATGTTGATGTGGCCGGTCACGTCAAAGGGTTGCCCGTCTATTTTGGCGGGCCCGTCGAGGTCGCGCGCGGTTTTGTTCTGCATTCTCCTGATTTTCAATCCAGCTTGCAAACGGTCAATGTTGGTGACGAATTTGCGATGACCGTGACGATGGATGTACTTGAGGAAATCGGCAAAGGCGTTGGGCCAAAGGACGCACAAATGATGCTGGGGTATGCGGGTTGGGGGCCAGATCAGTTGGAAAACGAGATCGCCCAGAACGGCTGGCTGATCTGTGATGCGACCCGTGATCTGGTGTTTGGCGCGCAGGATTCCACAAAGTGGGCGCAGGCCTTGGCAAGCATGGGTTTGGACCCTTTGACGTTATCGCCGACGGCTGGTCGTGCTTGAAAACAGGTCTATCTGGGGGCGGCGGCGCGGCTAAGACGGTCGTTGATTGCGACGCCCAAACCGATCATCGGGATGGGTGCTACGGCGATTGGTTTATTGCGGGCATCTAACTGATGTAGATGGTCAAACAGGTTCGCGGCCGCTTCGGTCAGATCACCGACCTGCGATAAATTCAAATCGCATTTCATATCGCCGAACCCCAAAAACAGATCACTTTCGTCAGGGTTCGTAATGTTCAGACGCACACGCGCGCGCGGTGCGTAATGCGAGGCCAGCTGCCCGGGGGCTGTGATCGTGTCATCCGTTGGGGCGCTAAGAGAATGGCCAAGCACGGCCTCAATTTTCTCAGCCGGAACACCGCCTGCACGCAGCAATGTCGGCGTTGGGCACAGCGTCAAGATCGTGCTTTCCAATCCAACACGGCATGCACCGTCATCCAAGACTGCCGCAATTTTTCCATCTAAACCCGCCATGACATGGGCCGCCGTTGTCGGACTGATTTGGCCAGACGGATTGGCCGAAGGGGCGGCAATTGGTGCGTCAGCCGCGCGTAACAATGCAATTGCCGTCGGATGGTTTGGCACACGGATCGCAAGCGTGCTAAGGCCCGCAGTCACCAACGAAGACAGCCCATGATCGGCGCGCAGTGGCAGCACCAAGGTCAAGGCACCAGGCCAAAACGCATCGGCAATCTGTTGGGCCTGATCCGACCATTTCACGTATTTTTTGGCTGTCGCTACATCAGGCACATGCACAATGAGCGGGTTAAAACTGGGCCGACCTTTGGCCGCATAAACCTGTGCAACAGCCTGCCCATTGCGCGCATCAGCCCCCAATCCATAGACCGTTTCAGTGGCAAACGCGACCAAAGCGCCGCTTTTCAACAGGTCAGCGGCGTGTGAAATGCCAGTCTTGCTGGCCACAATGTGTTGGGTTTTCAAACTGCTCATGGTTCTCGGTTCGGGTGACGCGGCGTTTTGGTTGCCTGTCTTTACCGCGCTCTTCATGTTGATGCCAGATGTGTGTTAAACGCCGTCCGTCTGCCATCTGACATTTGAGGTTTCCAAAATGCCATACCGCGCCCCCGTTGATGATTATCGTTTCCTGTTTGACCATGTTGTCGGGCTGGATCAGGTCCGCGCCACCACGCGGTTCGAAGAGGCCAGCGATGATCTGACCTCCGCCATTCTGACCGAAGCAGGCAAGCTGTGCGAAGACGTGATGGCCCCGCTGCAACGCGCCGGTGATCTGACGCCATCCTATCTGGAAAACGGTGTTGTGCGCACAGCTGACGGGTATGCCGACGGGTTCAAAGCCATCGCTGAGGGCGGCTGGATCGGGATGTCTGCGGACCCCGAACATGGCGGCATGGGCCTGCCGATTTCGATCACAACTGCGGTAAACGAGATGATGTCGGCAGCCTGCCTATCGCTGCAATTGGCCCCGTTGATGAGCCAAGGCCAGATCGAGGCATTGGAGCACCACGGATCAGACGCGATCAAAGAAGTATACCTTCCCAAGCTGATTTCCGGCGAATGGACGGGCACGATGAACCTGACCGAACCGCAGGCCGGATCGGACGTGGGTGCGCTGTCGTCCAAGGCGACGGATCAGGGTGACGGCACGTACAAAGTCAGCGGTCAGAAAATCTATATCTCTTGGGGTGATAACGATTTTGCTGAAAATATTTGCCACCTTGTGTTGGCCCGTTTGCCGGGCGCACCTGCAGGCACAAAAGGCATCAGTTTGTTTTTGGTTCCTAAATACTTACCAAATGCTGACGGGTCGTTGGGTGCTGCGAATTCGCTCAGCGTCGTGTCGCTGGAACACAAGATGGGCCTGCACGGATCACCCACCTGCGTGATGCAATATGACGACGCGATTGGCTGGCTGGTTGGGCCCGAAGGCGGCGGCATGGCGGCGATGTTCACGATGATGAACAACGCGCGTTTGGGTGTCGGCGGGCAGGGCATTGGCGCGGCCGAAGGGGCGTATCAACATGCATTGGCCTATGCGCTGGACCGCAAACAGGGGCGTACGGCCACAAATGAAACCGGCTCGATTGTGGACCACGCAGATGTGCGCCGCATGTTGATGTCGATGAAGGCGGATATTTTTGCGGCCCGCGCGATTGCATTGTCCTGCGCTGTTGCGATCGACATGACCAACGCCACGGATGACGCGGAATGGAAAGCGCGCGCTGCCTTCTTAACCCCGATCGCCAAAGCGTTTGGTACGGATGTCGGTATCGAAGTGTCAAACACGGGCATTCAAATTCACGGTGGCATGGGCGTCATTGAAGAAACAGGCGCTGCGCAATTCAGCCGCGATGTGCGAGTGACGGCGATCTACGAGGGCACCAACGGCATCCAGTCGATGGACCTTGTCGCGCGCAAAATGATGGACGGCGGCGAAATGGCGAACCGTTTGTTGGATGAAATCGAACACCACGCTGAAGCCGCACGCGAGCGGTTCCCGAACATGGCAGATGCGGTTTGGTCAGCGACAGAATCGCTGCGCGAAGCAACCGAATGGCTGACGGCGCAAACTGATATGAACGAACGGTTCGCTGGATCGGTCCCTTATTTGCGTGCGTTTGCACGGGTGCTGGGCGGGCATTTGCATTTGACTGCGGCCTTGGCAGATACACCCGGTGGCAAACGTGAAAAACTGGCGCGCTTTTATATTTTGCGCCTTTTGCCGGAACACGCAGGGTTGTTGACCCACGCGATGGCAGGTGCGGCGGATTTATACGCGATGAGCGTCGAAGAGTTGGCAAGCTGATGGCAGATGGCGCACACACCGGCCTGCGGTACCCGCATGAAACGCCCCCCGAACACGGGCAAGGCATTGAACTGGCCCCCGGCGTTTTGTGGTTTCGATTGCCCCTGCCGATGCGACTGGATCACGTCAACGTTTACGCGTTTGACGAGGGGGACAGCTGGACGGTAATCGACACTGGATTTAATTCGAAAAAGGCCAAAGCGATCTGGCGTGAATTGATGGATGGCCCACTGGGCGGCAAGCCGATTTCGCGCGTAATTGTCACGCATCACCATCCTGATCACATCGGGCTAGCGGGTTGGTTGCAAACAGAATTTGGGGCTGAACTGGTCACAACGCGCACGGCGTGGTTGATGGCGCGGATGCTGACCTTGGATGTGCATACGGTCCCGAACGCAGAGACATTGGCGTTTTATAAACTGTGTGGCATGGACGCCGAAATTTACGCCAAACGCGCAGTCGAACGCCCGTTTAACTTTGGCGATATCGTGGCCCCATTGCCGCTGGGATACACGCGAATTCAGCAGGGCGACACGATCCAGATCGGTGGGCGCATGTGGGATATTCACATGGGCAACGGCCACGCGCCGGAACACGCAACATTCTGGAGCCGTGACGACAATCTGGTGATTTCAGGCGATCAGATTATCTCTTCGATCAGCCCGAATGTCGGGGTTTATGCCACCGAACCGATGGCAGATCCGATTGGTGAATGGCTCGAGGCCTGCGAGCGTCTAGAACCATTGTCGCGCACGGACCAGTTGGTTTTGGGGGGGCACAAACTGCCGTTTATGGGCCTGCCAAAACGCATGCGTCAGTTGATTGATAATCATCACGGCGCGCTGAAACGTTTGGTCGCGTATCTAGATACACCTAAATCTGCGGCTGAATGTTTCTCACCTTTGTTCAAAAGATCGATAGGCGAAGGCGAATATGGCCTCGCACTGGTTGAAGCCGTCGCGCATTTATCGCACCTTTATCAAGACGGTCTGGCAACGCGCACATTGCGTGACGACGGGGCGTGGGTTTACCAGCGCAAGGACTGAATATGGGCGATGATATCAAAACGGCAGCCGAAGCCGAAGAAGCAGCCGCGATGCCACGTGTTCACGAGGTGCATAGCGATCCGTCCAAGCCGAACGCGGCGAAAAAACCTGTCCCTAAAGGAGTTGCTAAAACTCCGGTTGGTAAGAAAAGCGCGGCGCAGTGGGCCTATGAACGTCTGATTATTTATCTCAAGAATTTCGAAGAACAGTTGGACAACGAACACGAGGTCGCCATGGGGTTCACTGGCGGTGATGCAGGCGTGTTGCGTATCGAAGGGATGGGGTACTATGATCCTGATATCGTTACATTTTATGGGTCTGATCCAACCGGTTCAAAGACCCAATTGGTCCAGCATGTCAGCCAGCTAAATGTGATGCTGCGCACCTTGCCCAAAGCGGTTGAACAAGCGGAGCCAAACAGGATCGGCTTTCGATTGGCGCAGGATCTGGACGCACCTGATGATGCGGACACGGAAAAGTCCTAAGACGCGACAATCACGCGGGGTGACAGTGCCACGGCTTTGTTGTACTCAGCGGCAAAATATAATGTGACGAAGGAGCGACTCATGTCCGATCACAAACACGGCGAAATGGATACTAAAGTGCAGGTCAGCACGTTTGACGGATTTATCAAATTCACAACATGGTCTTGCGTTGTGATTATTGGAATTCTTGTTTTCATGGCTGTTTTCGCCAGATAACGTTCGAAAACCAGCGCTGGGAGCGTTAAAAATGCGTATTGTTGCGATGTTTGCTGTTTTGCTGGCTTTGGCCGGATGTGCCACGGCCCCGACAGGGACCCAAGCAACGGATTCGCAAATTGCGGATGTTGCGTACCGCGCACCTGGTGCGTCGACGCTGACGCTGATCACGATGATCAACAACACGTCTGGTTCCGGCGCGCACACAGCGCTTTTAATCAACGGATCGCAACGCGTTATTTTTGACCCAGCAGGGTCATTTCGCAACGATCGTGTAATGCGCCGCGCTGATGTTTTGTACGGAATTACGCCCGCAGTCTTGGCCGCTTACAAAGGTGCACACACGCGCGCTGCGTTCCACATGGTGCTGCAAACGGTTGAGGTGACCCCTTCGCAAGCAGAGACAGCGTTGCGGTTGGCAATTGCGCGCGGTGCTGTGTCATCGGCGCAATGTGCGGCATCGACGACGGCGTTGTTGGCGCAGGTTCAGGGATTTGAAGCGGTGAAAAGCACGTGGTTCCCGAAGAATTTGATGAACCAGTTTGAAACGCTTCCTGGTGTCAAAACCGAACGCTACTACGAGGACGACGAAGGCACGATTTTGGACGGAATCGCCAAAGTTCAATTGTGATCTGACGGCGCGGCGCTGTTGCCCGATGGGCACTTCGCCCTGCCTACCGTCCCATATTTCTTAGCCAAAGAAATATAGGCTGACCCCGAGCGTGGCAGCCCCTGCAAATAGCGCAAATATCACGTTTTTTGTCGTCGCACCTATGAACAACGTCATCAAGGCTGCGGCCAATCTGGATGGGTCTGGCCCAGTCCCCGCCTCGTTTGAGAAGGCGATCATGGGCGCGATCATCGCCGGTAAAATCGCCACAGCCGTATAGCGCAAAGACCGCACAAGCCACGCTGGCATCGGCCGATCCCCAACCAGCCCAAGGAACGAAAACCGCAAAGCAAAGCTGCCAACGCCAAGCAGAATAATGACCGTCCAGAGGGTGGTTTTATCAATCATGGTGTCGCCGCCTTGCGGGCCAAATAGGTTTCGCTCAGTGCGCCTGCGGCCATGCCTGCAGCACCTGCGATGATCAGCCCCAGCGAATACGGGACGCTAACGGCCAGCAGCGCGACGATGATTGCGACAAGTGCCGCGATGACGTGGGGCAGCGTGCGCAGCAAGGGCGCGATCATCGACAAGAACGTGATTGGCAGCGCAAAATCCAACGGCAAATTGCTGGGCAATTGTGTGCCAAGGGCAGCACCCAGATAGGAACATGCGAACCACGTGATCATCACCAAAGTACAGGTTCCGAAATAATAGGCGGCGCGGGACGGCACGCTCATCTCTGGGTCTTGTTCGAATTTGGCGTGAGACAACGCATAGCTTTGGTCGACCAAAAGATAGGCCATAATCGCGCGTTTCCACAGTGGTGCGGCCCCCAAATACGGGGTGATTGCCGCTGAATACATTGCTACGCGCAGGTTCACGGCAAGCGCTGACACCAGCACAATGACCGTCGGCGCGTTTTCTTGCATCAATTGCATCGCGGTGAATTGCGCGGCCCCGGCGATGACCACGAGGGAAAAGCTCATGACTTCGAACAGGTTCAATCCGGCCTCGGTGGCCAGCACGCCAAACAGCACGGCAAATGGCCCTGCAACCAACATAAACGGGGCCCCGTCGCGAAAGCCTGCCCAGTAGGCGGATTTGGTGGTGGTGATGGCCATGCGGACCTCTTAGATTGTGATCAACGATTAGCGATGAAGTGCTAGGGATGCAAACGATGCAAGACGATAAGACCGACAGTTATTTGATCGCGCCTGCCCCTGCGCGCGCTGGTTTGACGCGGACTGTTGTTGGCACCGATCATACAGGTGTTGAGACGCAGATTTCTGTGGTCGAAGAACGGCCGCTGACGATTTTCCTGAACGCCCAAGAAATCGTGACGGCGATGACAATCGGGGATTATCCGGAATATCTGGCGCTTGGGTTTTTACGCAATCAAGGCATGCTGGTTGATGGTGACGTTATTACCGCCGTCGATTTCGACGAGGAACTTGAGACAGTCGTGGTGCGCACCGAAGTACAGACCAATCACGAAGAAAAGCTAAAGAAAAAGACACGCACCAGTGGCTGCGCTGTTGGCACGGTTTTTGGCGATATGATGGAGGGGCTCGAGGGTCTAGTTCTGCCGTCAACACCCGTCAAAACATCTGAATTGTACGCATTGGCGGCCAAAATCAATACGACACCCAGCCTATACCTAGAGGCAGGCGCGATCCATGGAACGGTGCTGTGCCAATGTGATAAGCCGTTGGTTTATATGGAAGATGTCGGTCGTCACAACGCGGTTGATAAGATCGCTGGATGGATGTTGCAGACAGGCACAGGGGCCGAAGACAAGATCTTGTACACGACCGGGCGCTTGACCTCGGAAATGGTGATAAAAACTGCGATGATGGGGATACCTGTGTTGGCATCGCGGTCTGGTTTTACGGCTTGGGGTGTGGAAATTGCGCAATCCGTTGGTCTGACATTGATTGGGCGTATGCGTGGAAAACGGTTCATGTGCCTAAGCGGAAAAGAGCGGCTGATTTGGGACGCGGACCTGTCAAAAGTTATAGACGAGCCGCGCAAATCAGGACGCAAAGGCGGCAAGGCATGAAACAACCCTTGGGCGTTATTCTTGCTGGTGGTCAGGCCACGCGCATGGGCGGCGGTGACAAGGGCGCTTTGCCTCTTGGGTCCTGCACGTTGTTGGATCATGTGATCGCGCGCCTTGAGCCGCAGGTGGCGGGCCTTGTCCTGAACGCCAACGGTGATGCGACGCGGTTTGCGCCCTACGATTTGCCAGTGGTTGCAGACAGCATTGACGGGTTCGCAGGGCCATTGGCTGGCGTGCTTGCCGGTATGGATTGGGCGGCGTCGCAGGGCGCAGAAATGATCGTGACTGCGGCGGCTGACACGCCGTTTTTCCCACGTGATTTGGTTGCGATGTTGCAGGTAGCGGCTGACGGTATGGGGCAACCTTTGGCCCTTGCCGCGACCCCGCATCCTGATCGCAACAAGGTGCGCCATCCGACGTTTGGCCTGTGGCCTGTGGCCCTGCGCGATGATTTGCGTGCAGCGTTAACAGATGGTGTGCGCAAGGTGGTGCAGTGGACAGATCAGCACGGCGGACAGCTTGCGATGTTCCCGAACGATGCGGCATTTTTTAACATCAATACGCCCGACGATTTGGCGCGCGCAGAGGCGATGTTGTGAACGTATTCGGGATCGTCGGTTGGAAAAACGCAGGCAAAACCGGCCTGATGGAACGCCTTGTTACTGAGATCACATCGCGTGGATTTTCGGTGTCCACGATCAAACACGCACACCACAGTTTTGACGTCGATCACGCGGGCAAGGACAGTCACCGACACCGTGTTGCCGGCGCGCGTGAAGTGTTGTTGGCGTCGGGGAACCGCTTTGCTTTGATGCACGAATTGCGCGGCGATGACGAACCGACACTGGCACAATTGTTAGCCAAACTATCGCCCGTCGATCTGGTTCTGATTGAGGGGTACAAACGTGACGATCATGCCAAAGTCGAGGCGCATCGCGCAGAGACAGGCAACCCGTTGATTGCGGTTGATGATCGGACAATCAAGGCGATCGCATCCGACGTTCCATTGGATTTTGATCGTCCTGTGTTTGATCTGAACGACACTGGCGCGGTCGCTGATTTCATCCTTGAACAGGTTGGCTTGTGACCGCATTTGACACGTTTCTAATCGTCGACTGGTCTGGTGGAAATGACCGAGGATCAGCACCAAAACCCGATGCAATTTGGGTTTGTGTTGCACGAAATGGCGTGGCCGAAGATCCGATTTATTTACGTAACCGTCTGGTTGCCGAAGACTGGTTGGGCAGGTTTTTTGAAACAGAATTACATGCAGGCCGCAGTGTCTTTGCAGGTTTTGATTTCCCGTTCGGATACCCTGCCGGTTTTTGTGAAAAGGTAACGGCGCAAAGCGATCCGCTTATCTTGTGGGATTGGCTTGAGGCCCGAATTGAAGACGCGCCAGAGACCAATAATCGGTTTGATGTCGCCGCTGAAGTCAACCGGATGTTTGATGGAATCGGCCCGTTTTGGGGCAATGGTCTAAAGCGTGACATCGCAAATTTGCCGCGCAAAGGGCGTCTTCGGACAGCGACGCCGTTCCCCGAAAAACGCATGGCTGAGCAGCAAGCAAAAGGCGCGTTTACGCTTTGGCAGTTGTCCGGTGTTGGGTCAGTCGGATCGCAAGCGTTGATGGGTTTGCCGGTTCTTTCGCGACTGCGTAAACGGTTTGCCCCACAGGTTTCGGTTTGGCCATTCGAAACATTAGCGGCCCCGATCGCATTCGTGGAAATCTGGCCATCCCTTAGTGTTGGGCGCGCACCCGATCATTGGATCAAAGATGCGTGGCAAGTATTCGACCTTGCGCGCCGATTGTCCGCAATAGCACCCGACGTTTTGCAACGCATTCTTGATGTGCCACGACAATCAGAAGGCTGGATTTTTGGCTTAGGGCACGAGGCTGCATTACGCTATGATATGGCGACTGATTTGCCGGTTCCTGCCGGATCAAGTTTAGCGCCCCGCGACAGAAAGGATGCCCAATGACGTTGTCCCCGCCGCCATTATCCAATGACTGTTTTGCCCTGCCTGCGGGTGTCGAATGGACGCCGGTTCAAGACGCCTTGGCGTTGTTGAAAACGCGACTGCAGGCCGTAACGGATGTTGAAACGTTGCGCATTCAGGACACGTTGGGCCGCGTTTTGGCCGCTGACATTCGCGCGGTTCGGGCGAATCCGCCACTGCCGAATACGGCTGTGGACGGGTACGGATTTGCTGGTGGGCGCGGCGACGGTGTGCATGTTTTGCCGCTGGTGGTGCCTCTTGCGGCAGCTGGTTTGCGCCTTAGCAGCTGCGTGCCAATCGGGTCCGCAATTCGGGTCCTGACGGGGGCGGCGTTACCCGATGGTGTCGACACTGTGGTGTTACAAGAAGACGTGAATGTCGACGCAGGCGAGGTCGCGTTTAACGGGCCGGTCAAGTCCGGTTCGAACACGCGCAAAGCAGGCGAAGACGTGCATTCAGGCGACGTAATTTTGACTAAGGGGCGTCGCGTGACACCTGCCGATTTGGCGCTGATGGCGGCGACAGGTTTGGTCGAAATTCCAGTGCGCGTGCCGTTGCGTGTGGCGATTATTTCGACCGGTAATGAGCTGGTCGAGGCTGGAGACATTGCCGCCGATGGTCAGATATTTGACGCCAATCGCCCAATGTTATTGGCGATGATCCAGCAGTTTGGCCATGTGCCTGTCGA
Source organism: Ascidiaceihabitans sp. (assembly GCA_047626725.1). Lineage (GTDB taxonomy): Bacteria > Pseudomonadota > Alphaproteobacteria > Rhodobacterales > Rhodobacteraceae > Ascidiaceihabitans. The sequence goes on along the minus strand of JBLHSG010000008.1, from coordinate 20,852 downwards.
CATGGGGCGCGTGGCGGATAACCGTGCGGCCCTTGCGACGCTACTGGATGATGCGGCGGCAATTGCCGATGTGATTTTGACCAGTGGCGGGGCGTCTGCGGGCGACGAAGACCACGTTTCAGCGTTGCTGACCGATGCAGGCGCAATGGCGATGTGGCGCATCGCGATCAAGCCGGGGCGCCCATTGGCGTTGGGAATGTGGCAGGGCACACCTGTGTTTGGATTGCCGGGAAATCCGGTCGCCGCGATGGTTTGTACGTTGATTTTTGCACGTCCCGCGATGGCGCAATTGGCCGGGGCTGGATGGTCAGAACCACAAGGGTTCATGGTGCCCGCCGGTTTTGAAAAACATAAAAAAGCAGGCCGCCGTGAATATTTACGCGCACGCATGCGTGACGGTCAGGTCGAGGTTTTTGGCTCCGAAGGGTCGGGGCGTATTTCGGGGTTAAGTTGGGCCGAAGGGCTGGTGGAATTGCCCGATGTTGCCCTTGATGTCAGCCGCGGTGATCTGGTGCGCTACATCCCGTTCGCAGGATTTGAATAACAGGTCGGTTTTGGGGCATCGGAGGGTCCAACGAGGACTTGCGACACGCGCTTTGTCTGGCTAGGAATTTCGAATGAAAACAGAATCCTACAACCCCGCCGAAAAAACAGTCGTTAACAGCTGGAATGAATGGGACCCGTTGCGCCACGTGATCGTGGGCCGCGCCGATGATTGCCACATTCCGCCCGAAGAACCCGCGTTGGACGCCAAAGTTCCTGAAGACAGCGATATGCGCGGTCAGTGGGGGCGTCGTCCGCAAGAGACGATTGATCGGGCCAACGAACTGCTTGATAACTTTGCCGATTTGCTGACAAAACGCGGTGTGCGTGTCGATCGCCCTGACAGCATTGACCATTCGCAGCCCGTCACCACGCCTGATTTCAAAACCGAAAGTCAGTTCGGCTGCATGCCGCCACGTGACGTTTTGCTAACAGTCGGGTCCGAGATTCTAGAAGCGACGATGTCGTATCGCTGTCGCTGGTTTGAATACCTGAATTACCGCCCACTGTTGCAGCAATATTTCAACGAAGACCCCAAATTCCGCCACGAGGCCGCCCCAAAACCGCGCCTGACCGATGCGGATTACCATCCTGATTACCTAAGCGAAAAAATCGGCGATGCGCAGCGTTTGAAATGGGCCGAAGAAAAGTTCTTTGTCACAACCGAAGAAGAGCCGCTGTTTGATGCCGCCGATGTTTTGCGCTTCGGGCGTGATCTGGTGGTGCAGCACGGGTTCACAACAAACCAAAAAGGTGTCGAATGGCTGCGTCGACATTTCCCTGATCATCGTGTGCATACCGTGAATTTCCCGGGCGATCCGTACCCTATTCACATCGATGCGACATTCACGCCGATGCGCCCTGGTTTGATTTTGAACAACCCGCAACGCCGTCTGCCCGAAGACCAGCGTAAGATGTTTGAAAACAACGGTTGGGAAATCGTGGATGCGGCGCAGCCTGCGCATAATTCGCCGCCGCCGCTGTGTTATTCGTCAACGTGGCTTAGCATGAATGTGTTGGTTCTGGACCCGAAAACCGTCTGTGTCGAAAAATCCGAGGTCTATCAGGCCGAACAAATGGACAAGTTGGGCATGAACGTTATCGAGGTCGAAATGCGCGATGCATATGCCTTTGGTGGCGGTCTGCACTGCTGCACAGCCGACGTTTACCGCGAGGGCGATTGCGAAGACTATTTCCCGAATATGTAATAAATCTTGGGCGGCCTTTAGGGTCGCCCAATTTAATTTACCAATGTGGTGAATAGAACCCGACCTTGATGTGTTTCCTTAATGCCCCCTGTTTTGCAGTGGGCCAAATCACTTTAAGGGAGGGCAAAAATGCTCAAGACATTTACACGAATTCTGGCGACAGCGGCCGTCGCACTCAGCGGTCACATGGCGCTGGCAGATGGTCACGCAACCAGCACATGGACGCTGGATGCGGACACGTCAAAACTGGCTTTTGGGTCGGTGAAAAAAGACTCAATCGGTGAGGCGCATAGTTTTGAGCGGATCAGCGGAACAGTTGGTAGCGACGGTGCAACCGTTGTCGAAATTGATCTGACGTCGGTTCAAACCAACATCGATATTCGCAACGAGCGCTTTGGCGAACACGTGTTCAAGGGTGCTACAACTGCTACATTAAACACGATGATCGACATGGATGCGATGGCAGCAATGGCTGTTGGATCAACTGAAGTCATTGATGTTGAGGCGGTTTTGTCGTTCTTAGGAACCGACATTGAAATCGACGCGGAACTGTTTGTGGCACGCTTGTCCGAAACATCTGTGATGGTCACGACCAACGACATGATTTTTGTTGGAACCGAAGATTTGGGCATCAACGCAGGTGTCGACAAGCTGATGGAACTGGCGAAATTGCCGGGCATCACGCGCGTAACGCCGGTAACATTGCGTTTGATTTTCAACATGGATGAACAGAAAGCTGAGGCAGCACCCGCTGCCCCAGTTACCACGGCTGTCGCGTTGGCGGGGGACATCAAGGCGGGCAAAAAAGTGTTCAAGAAATGCAAAGCATGCCACAGCGTAAAAGACGGTAAAAACGGCGTTGGCCCATCGCTGTACAAGGTCGTAGGCGCAGACGCAGGTGCCGTTGACGGGTACAGGTATTCCGGTGCGATGGAAAAATCCGGTCTGGTCTGGGATGTCGAAACTCTGTCTGCGTTCTTGGCCAAACCACGCAAGGTCGTGAAGGGCACAAAGATGGCCTTTGCAGGTTTGAAAAAGGACGCTGACATCGAAAACGTGATTGCCTATATCGCGTCCAAATCCGAATAATCACGTCTGATCAAAAGGCAGCGTTGCGTTGCCTTTAAATCCGCGCGCTCTACTATTGTCGAAACAACAATCAGGAGAGCAGCGATGCGCAGCACATTCACATTCGGTATTTTGGCGTTGATCAGCCCATTGATACTGTCAGGCCCGGCATCTGCAAAGGCGGCGACCTGTGGCGTTGATCTACAAGTGCGGTTTATCGAAGGCGCGCCAGTGGACCGGTTCGTGATCTCGAATGGATCAAGCGAAACCTACCCGCTGACGCAGGTCGCATTTGATTTGACCGCATCCAAGGGCCGGTTGATTTTCGACACGGCAAATGGCGGCGCTGGGGTCGAGGTGTTTCAGCCGTTTGTTAGCACGGTCGCAAGCGTCGATGTGCGCGACGGCGCGACGGGTTTGCGCATGCCGATGGACGGGCTAAAGGCTGGCGGCGAGGTGTCATTTACGATTGATGTCGACGACCAATTGACCGCATCAGAACTGGGTCAAATCCGCGTGTCGGGGTCAGAAATGGCAGGTGCGCAGGTGGTATTTACGATGAACGGCAAGCCATATTTGGCGACGTTTGATACCCAAAATGTCGCGCGAATTTCGCAAACTTGTGACGACAATAGCTAAACGGTTTAGTCGAACGTACCAGCGACGCGGCCCAGCAACATGAACGCGCGGGCCGTGCGCGTGTCTGACATTGCCGATATTTGTTCGTCTGATGCGCGCCCTTCGAAATCGGCAAACATCTTGTCGAACTTGCGTAAAAAATGGTGGGCTGCATCCCGAAAAATCGGGTCTTGTTTCATGCGTCCTGATGTCAGCGCCAATGATGACCGGTCGCGAATGCCACCCAGTGCGGCAACTGTGCGACCGCGTTCGCCGGCTGCAAATTGGCGCCAGACTTCGGGGCGGGCGCGATCCGGGCGCAAATCGTCCATGTAAATACCGTCTTGGCTCAGCAAGGTCAGCACGTCTTGGGCTGCTTGGATCAATTGCGCGGCGCTGCGATCTTTTAGCGCGCGGCGCAGGGCGGCAAAACCTGCCTCGTCTTCGGCGGTTTCCGGGAAATTCAGCGCGCGAATAAAATCAGGGATCGGCAAGGGCGGCGCGATGTCTTCGGCGGTGGTGCCAAGGGCAAGGGCAGGTTGATCATCGACAGGGGCGGCAACGGCGGCCGCCGCAGGCGCGCGAAGCTGTTCATTGGCATCACGGCGGGTCGAAAATGTTGCCAGCGTCGTTTCTGTTTTGCGCGCAGCAGCAGCGATTTCATCCAGCTTGCGGGCGACAGATGGTTCGTTGCCCAAATCACGACCTTGAGATTGCGCAATGTAGGCTTGGCGAATGGCGTCGATTGCGGCCTGCAAACGCTGGCTTTCTTCGCGCATCACACGCGACGCACGCGCCGCAGTGGCAGCCACCCAGATCATTGCGACAGGCATAAAAATCGCCAGCATCGTCATCAAGAACCGCAAACCACCGGTGCCATCGGGGGCGCTAGGCGCATCTGGCAGCGTCAAAAAGAAGATCGCAGCCCCGATCAACCAAACCGCGCTCAGCACAATGGCGGTGATTTCAATCGCCGAAATGCCGTCGGGTTTTGGACGATCATAAATCCCCAGCGGCGTTGGCCGGGATTTCAATGGGTTCGATTTGGTCGGCTGGTCAGCCATGTTTAACTATCCCGTCAGGCGTAAACGATTGCGAGAACTTCGTAAGATTTGTCGCCGCCCGGTGTGCGCACTTCGACGCTGTCGCCGACGTCTTTGCCAATCAATGCCCGCGCGATGGGGGATTTGATGTTCAGCAAACCGGATTCGATGTTGGCCTCGTATTCGCCAACGATTTGATAGGTTTTTTCCTTGTCCGTGTCTTCGTCTACCAGCGTGACTTTGGCCCCGAATTTGATGGCACCGGACAGTTTGGCAGGATCAATGACATCAGCCAGTGAAATCACGCCCTCAAGCTCTTTGACGCGACCTTCGATGAAGGACTGCTTTTCCTTGGCGGAATGGTATTCAGCGTTTTCGGACAGATCGCCATGTTCACGGGCCTCGGCGATGGCGCGGATAATGATAGGGCGTTCGACGGTTTTCAGATGCTTAAGCTCTGTTTCCAAATCGACGAACCCTGAGCGGGTCATAGGGATCTTTTCCATGGGTAACTGTCCAACTGTGAAAGGCGACCCACTTGGGGCCGCCGGTAGATATTCAGACTAAGTGACCCAAACGGGCAGGGGATTGCAAGCGTTCTTGCGTGCGATCAAGCGCGGGCTTGCTTAATCATATTGAACGATTTCATATTCAATGCCGTCGTGATCGTAGAAATAAAACCGCTGACCCGGTTCGTAATCGTGATGTTCACCGGGGGTGAAGCCAGCCAACGCCACACGTTTGCGCATGTCCGCGATGTCATCAACGACCACGGCAATATGATTCAGACCGCCGATGGTGTGATAAGAGACTTGGGCTGGAAGTGGGTTGGGTGTCTCTTGATACAGCGCAAGGTAGCGGTCCTGTGTGCCAACATGAACGGACTGCCCGACTGTTTTGCTGTCGCCAACCCAGCGGATGTGCCAGTCGAAAAGATCAACCATCCACGCTGCAGTCGCATGAATGTCAGAGACAGTGTAATTTGTGTGTTCCAAGAGTGCGGGCATAATTTGTTCCTTTTTGATGTGTATACTGCTATCGTAATTTCTAAACCTAACTTTAGGTCAAGGTATTTTTTCGAGAGGTTTCAAGATGGCAAAAGATGGAATGACAATTGGTGCATTGGCGGATCGCACCGGGCTGGCTGTGTCGGCCATTCGCTATTACGAGGCGCAAGGTCTGATCGCCCCATGGCGCAACGCAGGGGGGCAACGGCGGTTTGAACGGGCGGATTTGCGGCGCCTAAGTTTTGTAATGATCGCGCAGCAATTCGGATTTACCTTGCCGCAAATCAAAGCAGAGCTGGATTTGTTGCCTGGTGGGCGAACCCCGACAAAGGCTGATTGGGCGCGAATTAGTGGCGGTTTCCGTGATTCCCTGGATCAACGCATCGAGGCACTGACACGTCTGCGTGATAATCTGGATGGCTGCATTGGTTGCGGATGCCTAAGTTTGCCAAGCTGCGCGTTGTACAATGCGGCCGATAAAGCGGCGCAAAAAGGTACGGGACCACGTTATTTAATGGGCGATCGGCCTTAATCACAAGGTGGTGTGCGACACGCACACCTTACCCGCAGGCCGTGTCTGGTATGACCCGAAACGACCAAAGGGATTTGGCGGCTGCCTACGCGATGACGCGAACGGTGCATTGATTGGCGAAACTGTAGCGTTGCGTCATATTCTATTCGCTTTACGCTGTGTCTTGATTGCATCCGTGCGATGGGTGGTTTAGCCAATCACGAAAGAATGTTGCGTCCTGTCCTGAGTGATGGGTGGATTTGATAAAGGAGCTGCCACGATGGCCGAGATTGAACGCGAAACGATGGAATATGATGTGGTCATCGTCGGTGCGGGGCCTGCGGGTTTGTCCGCGGCGATCCGTTTGAAGCAGCTTGATCCCGAGTGCACAGTTGTGGTGCTTGAAAAAGGGTCCGAAGTTGGCGCGCATATTTTGTCCGGTGCGGTTCTTGACCCTTGTGGTTTGGACGCGCTGATCCCTGACTGGAAAGCCAAAGGCGCGCCTTTGAACACGCCAGTGAAAGAAGACAATTTCTACATGTTGGGCGAAGCGGGCAAAATTCGCGTTCCCAATTTCCCGATGCCACCGTTGATGAGCAACCATCACAACTACATCGTATCCATGGGCAATGTGTGTCGTTGGATGGCCGAACAAGCCGAAGAATTGGGCGTCGAAATCTTTCCCGGGATGTCGTGTTCCGAACTGGTTTATGGCGACAAAGGCGAAGTAAAAGGCGTCGTCGCTGGCGTCTTTGGTCTGGAAGCTGATGGATCAATTGGCGAAAACACCGAGCCGGGCATGGAACTGCACGGCAAGTACGTATTCCTGTCCGAAGGTGTGCGTGGATCACTGTCAAAAGAAGTGATCGCCAAGTACAATTTGTCCGAGGGCAAAGAGCCGCAAAAATACGGCCTTGGCATGAAAGAAATCTGGGAAATTGATCCCGCCAAACACAAAGAGGGCACAGTGACCCACACGATGGGTTGGCCGTTGGGCAGCAATGCCGGTGGTGGCTCGTTTGTGTATCACCTTGAAAACAATCAAGTGTACGTCGGATTTGTGGTTCACCTGAACTATAAAAACCCGCACCTGTTCCCCTACATGGAATTCCAGCGTTTCAAACATCACCCGATGATGAAGGACCTGTTGGAAGGCGGCAAACGTGTCGCTTATGGCGCGCGCGCAATTTCCGAAGGCGGGTATCAGTCGATGCCGAAAATGGTCGCACCTGGTGTGGCGCTGTTGGGCTGTTCTGTGGGCATGGTCAACGTGCCGCGCATCAAGGGCAACCACAACGCGATGCTGTCTGGCAAAGCGGCGGCAGAGGCTGCGATGGCGGCGATCAAAGCGGATCGTTCCGGCGATGAACTGACACGCTACGAGGACGAAGTACGCACTGGCGCGATCGGCAGCGACTTGAAAAAAGTGCGCAATGTCAAACCGTTGTGGTCAAAATATGGCCTGATGGCATCATTGGCTGTCGGTGGTTTCGATATGTGGTGCAACACGATTACCGGTGGCTGGTCGCCGCTTGGCACCCTGAAGCATGGCAAAAACGATGCGGATGCAACAGAAGAAGCCTCCAAGCACACGCCAATCGACTATCCAAAACCCGATGGTAAATTGTCGTTCGATCGCCTGACAAATGTCGCGTTCAGCTTTACCAACCACGAAGAAAGCCAGCCTGCGCATTTGCATCTGTTGGATCCGTCGATTCCAGTGGGCGTTAACCTTGTGAAATACGCGGGCCCATCAGCGCGCTATTGCCCTGCAGGCGTGTACGAATTTGTCGAAGAAGCTGGCAAAGACACCAAGTTCGTCATCAACTTTCAGAACTGCGTGCATTGCAAAACATGCGATATCAAAGACCCAAGCCAGAATATCAACTGGACGACGCCGCAAGGTGGTGACGGGCCGAACTATCCAAACATGTAGCATCCGCTAAAATACGACGTACAAAGGCGGGCTTCGGTCCGCCTTTTTTGTGCAGGCCACGCAGATGTGTGCCGATGCAAGTGCGCTCAGGCATTGCACCTTTTGGCGCACATGTTAGCCTTAGTGCAAAGCAATAAATGAGGCATGCACAGTGATCCGATTTTTGATGTCCGCGGCGTTGGCGGCAGTTGTGTCCGGCGCGGCACTGGCCCCCGCAGCACAGGCGCAATCTACCGCAGGCCCATATTTGGCTGGCCGTCAGGCGATTTCACAAAGCGATTATGCGGCCGCATCACGTTATTACGTGCAGGCCTTGGCGCGCGACACGAACAACGCCGAACTGATGGAGGGCGCGACGCTGTCGTACTTGTCATTGGGTCAAATTAAACGCGCCGCCCCGATTGCCGCACGGATCGAGGCTGCAGGATTGCGCAGTCAGGCCGCGCACATGGTGTCGATCGCTAATTTGTTGATGGCTGATGACTACGACGGATATCTTGCGCGCGATGCCGAAACACTGGGCATTGGCCCGTTGGTCGACAATTTGATCGCCGCGTGGGCCACAATGGGGCAGGGCAATTCTGACGACGCATTTGCCCAATTTGACGCCGTCGCTCAAGAGGTCGGCATGTCCGGTTTTGCGATGTATCACAAAGCAATGGCGTATGGCTTGATTGGCGATTTCGAAAGCGCCGAAACCCTGTACGCGGACGAAGGGGCAGGGGCGATGAACCGCACCCGTCGTGGAATTATTGCGCGCGCCGAGGGCCTGTCTCAACTTGGTCGCAACGACGATGCAGTGCAAATCCTGCGCCTTGCTTTTGGCGATGCGACGGACCCTGAATTGCGCGGTTTGCTTGACGCGCTTGCGACGGATGAAACGGTGCCGTTCACGCATGTGACATCCGCGCGCGATGGTGTGGCCGAGGTGTTCTTTTCCCTCGCGGGTGCACTGCGCGGCGAGGCGGCGGCTGACTATACGCTGCTGTATGGTCGTATGGCCCATGCCTTGCGCCCTGATCACGTGGACGCCCTGTTGTTGAACGCAGAATTGCTAGAGGAATTGGGCCAATACGACCTTGCGATTGCCGCATACAAAGCCGTTCCAACCGATCATCCTGCATCGCACGCCGCCGAATTGGGCCGTTCTGCGGCCTTGCGTCGTGCGGACAAAGTTGACGCCGCGATCGAGGTTCTAGAACAGCTTGCGCGCCGGTTTCCGGACATGGCCGTGGTGCAATCCACGCTTGGCGATGTGCTGCGCCAAAAAGAAGACTACGCAGATGCAATCACCGCCTATGACCGCGCGATTGACTTGATCCCCGAAGGCGGGCGCGGCGCATGGTTTACCCATTACGCCCGCGCGATTGCCCACGAACGTTTGGATCAATGGACCGAAGCCGAGGCCGATTTTCGCAAAGCGCTGGAATTAAATCCTGATCAGCCACAAGTCTTGAATTACTTGGGATATTCGATGGTTGAGCAACAAATTAACCTGGATGAAGCCCTTTCGATGATTGAACGTGCCGCTGCCGCAGAACCTGACAGCGGCTATATCATCGATTCACTGGGCTGGGTTTTGTACCGCTTGGGCCGCTACGACGAGGCGGTCGGCCACATGGAACACGCCGTCGAATTGATGCCGGTTGACCCCGTTGTGAACGACCATTTGGGCGACGTGTATTGGGCCGTTGGTCGCGAACGCGAGGCTGAATTCCAATGGAAACGCGCGTTGTCATTTGTGGACCCAACGGACACCGACAGCGAAGCAGACCCTGACCGCATGCGCCAAAAACTAGAGGTTGGTTTGGACGCGGTTCTTGAGCTTGAAGGCGCGCCACCGCTAAAAGTTGCCAATGAAGATTGAGGTTTTTGCACCTGCGAAAATCAATCTGACGCTGCATGTCACTGGCCAGCGTGACGATGGATATCACCTGCTGGATTCACTGGTTGTGTTTGCGGATGTAGGCGATCGAATTTGGTTTGAACCTGCCGATCACATGTCGCTAAATATAACTGGGCCGTTTGCCGACGGTGTGCCTGCTGACGCGCGAAATCTGGTTTGGAAAGCTGCGGAATTGGCCGGAGAAACCGGGCATATTCGACTGGAAAAAAACCTACCCCACGGTGCTGGCATTGGCGGTGGATCGTCTGACGCAGGTGCGTTGCTTGCAGCACTTGATTGCGCGGATACAGGCGCATCTTTGGGCGCTGACGTGCCTGTCTGTCGGGTGGGTCAGGCCGCGCGAATGTCAGGGATTGGTGATCATGTGACTGCGCTGGCAGGGGTGCCGTCACTGCATGCCGTGTTGGTGAATCCTGGTGTGCATCTGCCGACGCCGCGAGTGTTTAAGGGTCTGAATAAAAAAGATAATGCGCTGATGCCCGCTGCTGTTCCCAAATTCAAAACAAGTGCTGAATTAACCACTTGGGTGGCGATGCAGCGCAACGATTTAGAGGCGGCGGCAATGATGTGCGCACCGGAAATCGCGGATGTTTTTGATGTTTTGCGTCGACAAACCGGACAGTCACTGGTGCGCATGTCCGGTTCCGGTGCGACGTGTTTTGCAATGTTCGAAACGGTGGAAAACGCGCGCGCTGCGGCCCAACATATCCAATCTGAATATCCGGATTGGTGGGTCGTCGATTGCGTACTTAGCTGATCCGTTCGACGACGTAATCAGCCAAATCAATCAGCATCTTTTTCACGGGATGATCGGGTAACGCTGCCAATGCGGACGTGCTTTTTGCCGCCCATTCCAGCGCTTGATCGCGGGTTTCGTTTAGCGTGTTGTGTTTGTGAAGCAGGGCAATGGCATGTTCTAGATCGCCATCTTCTTGCACACCTTTTTCGATAGTGCGCTGCCAAAATGCGCGCTCTTCTGCGTCAGCTTTTGCAACAGCTTTGATCACCGGCAAGGTCAACTTGCGTTCACGAAAATCATCACCGATATTTTTGCCAGTGGCCGCAGATTGCCCTTGATAGTCAAGCAGGTCATCGACAATCTGAAACGCGATACCCAGTGCGTCGCCGTAGTTGAACAACGCCTGCACCAACGCATCGTCGGCCCCTGCAATCACACCGCCAACTTCGGTTGCTGCAGAAAATAGCGCCGCGGTTTTGCCGCGTACAATTTGCAAATAAATGTCTTCGCCGGTCGCCAAATCCTGAGCAGCGGTCAGTTGTAACACTTCGCCCTCCGCAATCGTGGCAGAGGCATTGGCAAGGATATCAAGAACCCGCAAAGACCCGGTTTCGACCATCAACTGGAACGATCGCGAGAACAAATAATCACCAACCAGAACCGATGATTGATTGTCCCACAACAGGTTCGCCGTCGGGCGCCCACGTCGCTGCGCACTTTCATCGACAACGTCGTCGTGCAGCAGGGTCGCAGTGTGGATAAATTCAACCGTGGCCGCCAAATGGATGTGATACGGCCCGTCGTAACCACACATGCGCGCGGCCGCCAACGTCAACATTGGGCGCAAACGTTTGCCGCCTGCACCAACCAAATGCGCTGTCACTTCGGGGATACGCGGCGCGTGTTCAGATGCCATACGTGCGGCAATCAAATCGTTCACGGCGATCATGTCATCAGCCAGAAATGCGGCCAGTTGGTCATGCGGTTTTTGGGTCGCATTCGAAGTGGTTGGCATGTTGGTCATCAAATATCCTGTGGATCAATTCCGGGGCCGTCTCGACTGTTTGGCAACTTGGCCTTACACCCGATGTTTATGAAAGAACTTTTGCGCAGCCCCGACCCAACGATCATCGCCTTTGCAACTGCACTGTTGTCTGGCGAGGATATAGAATGTTTTCAATTGGACGTAAATATGAGCGTGCTCGAAGGTGGCATCGGGATTTTCCCGCGTCGACTGATGGTACGCGAAGGTGACCACGATGCCGCGGTGATTGTCATGCGCGATAATGAAATTCCACTGGGCGTAAAGTGAACGATGCCGAGCTGTCATATGACGCTTTTCTAGGAGGAAAGTTGCATTTATGGCAGCCTTTGCGTGGATATCGCGCTGGTGTTGATCCGGTGTTTTTGGCGGCGACAGTGAATGCGGAACCCGGGCAATCGGTTCTGGATCTGGGCTGTGGCGTTGGAACTGCGGCTTTATGTCTTGGGGCGCGGGTGCCTGATTTGACGCTGATGGGGGTGGAACGGCAAGCGACCTATGCTGATTTGGCCCAGCGTAACGGTCTGGAAACTGTTTGTTCGGACCTGACGGACCTGCCCGGTGAATTGCGCCAGCGGCAGTTTGATCATGTGATCGCGAATCCTCCCTACTTTGATCGCGCGGCCAGTGTGTCATCAGCACACAAAGGTCGCGAGGGGGCGATGGGCCAAGACACCGCATTGCGAGATTGGGTGCGTGTTGCCGCTAAGCGATTGAAACCAAAAGGTTACGCGCATTTTATTCACCGCGCCGAACGGCTTCCTGATCTGATGAAGGCGGCAAATGACGTGCTTGGCAGTTTGCAGGTTTTGCCGTTAACGCCGCGGGTGGGGCGCAGTGCTGAACTGGTAATTTTACGTGCGCGCAAAGAAGGACGTGCGGCATTTAATTTATTTTCTCCGATGATTCTGCACAGCGGCGAACGGCACGAGGTCGATCGAGAAAGCTATACCCCTGAAATCAAAGCAGTTCTGCGGGATGGGGCCGCGCTTCGCTTTTAATCATTTGGTAAGAAGTTCTATGCCTACATTGCAGGTGCGGCGTGACAGGGGATCAAATCCATGATTCACTGTAACGACGCATTTTATCATCAAGGAGGACTGTATGAGCTTGAACGCACATCTGGAAGAACTGAAGAAGAAGCACAATTCCCTAAGCAGCGCAGTGGAAAAGGCCCAGCGCGCGCCAGGTATCGACACCTTAAAGGTGGTAACGATGAAGAAGCAAAAGTTGAAACTGAAACAAGAGATCGCGCGCCTGTCGAGTTGACACCCGCGGACTGATCTAAGTTTTCGGCGCGGGGCGATTGTTTTGATTGCCGCCGCGCCATTTATTTTACATGTCAGACACTGAGATAATCTTGAGCGACGCTGTGACATTCGCCGTTCGATCAATCTCGGCCAGCATCCAGTCGCGGAATGCTTTGACCTGCGGGCGATTTTCACTACCTTCAGGGCAGATGAACCTGAACCGCGCGCCTGTGCCTAGGGCAGTGGGAAACGGCATGACCAAACGGCCCTCAGCGATGTCTTTGACAACCAGTGCGCGCCTGCCAAGGACAACACCAACCCCCGCGAGCGCTGCATCTACCGCATGGTCGGCCTGTGAAAACTGCGGGCCGTGACCTTCAGTAAAATCGACACCCATCGCCCTGAACCACGTTGCCCAATCACAAGGCGGATCTAGAAAATCGATGCTGTGATCGATGATCAGGGGGGCTTCGGTCAGGCTTTGTGGTGTTGGATACCGCGCGGCCAAATCGGGGGTCATAACGGGTGCAATCCATTCATCGGCCAAAGCCAACGAATACAGGCCAGGATCAGGGCCATAGCCAAACCGGATTGCCACATCGATGGCGTCACGCCCAAAATCCATAATCTTTAGCGAAGCCGAGAACCGCAATTCGACTTCGGGATGCGCTTGGGCAAATTCATACAAGCGCGGGGCCAACCATTTTGCCGTAAACGCAGGGCCAGCCGTCACCGTCAATGTCTGGTTGTCTTGCAGTCGTTCAGCAGATCGCCAAGCGACGGCAAGAGTTTGAAAACCGTCTTTGGCCCCGGGTGCCAAGGCGCGCCCAGCCTCCGTTAGTTCAACCGCACGATTGAAACGCCGAAACAGCGGTGCGCCAAGGTGCTCTTCAAGCGACTTGATTTGATAGGACAACGCGGCGGGCGTCACGTGCAATTCATCCGCGGCCTTAGAAAAAGACATGTGGCGGGCAGCGGCATCAAAGGCACGCAGGGCGGTCAAGGGGGGTAAACGATCAGGCATGTTCAGTTTAATACAGCTTAACTGAAGCTATTAAAAGTCTCGTTTGTCAGTATGAAACGAAAGGCGCATAAACACATCAAGTCAAATGTATTCATGCAAAGGACAATCAGATGTTTGAAGTTTCCGCAGATCCCGCCGTTCAACAAGGTATCAAAGCCGCCCACGCAACGCGTGCTCAAGCCATTGGCGAAGCATGGAACTGGTTGTTTGGGAAAAAATCTTCCCGCTGAAGAACCCGATCTTTTTCTGGGTCCTACTTACGGGATGACAAAAGGGCCGGCCCACATGATGGACCGGCCCTTTTTTGTTAGCAAATCGCCGACTTAGACGAAGAATTGACCGCCGTTGGCAGAAATCGTTGAACCGTTGATAAATCCGGAATCGTCAGAGGCCAAGAATACAACGCAACGTGCGATTTCTTCTGGTTCACCCAAACGACCTGTTGGGATTTGTGCGATGATACCGTCGCGTACTTTTTCTGGAACAGCCATAACCATGTCCGTGCCGATGTAGCCCGGGCAAATTGCGTTGGCTGTGATGCCTGCGCGCGCGCCTTCTTGAGCCAATGATTTCACGATACCCAAATCGCCGGCTTTGGTCGCAGCATAGTTGACCTGTGCGAATTGACCTTTTTGACCATTGATCGATGAGATCACGATGACGCGGCCGAATTTGCGTTCGCGCATGCCTGGCCAAACCGGGTGAACCGTGTTGAACACACCTGTCAAGTTTGTGTCGACAACTTCGTGCCATTGTTCAGGTGTCATGCGGTGGAATGGCGCGTCACGGGTGATGCCTGCGTTGGCGACAACGACGTCGATCGGACCAAGATCAGCTTCGACTTGTGCGATGCCAGCCGTGCTTTCTTCGTAGTTTGCGACATTCCATTTGTAGGTTTTGATACCTGTTTTACCGGTAAATTCTGCGGCGGCTTCGTCGTTGCCAGCGTATGTGGCAGCGACGGCGTAACCGGCGTCTTTTAAGGCTTGGGAAATTGCGGCACCGATCCCTCGGGATCCGCCTGTGACAAGAGCGACGCGTGACATTTGGGGAGACTCCTAAATATTGTGTTCGTAATGTTGTTACGTAAATTATTTACTGCACGCAACAATATTACGCTGCGGATGCACGGTAATGTGGTCGAAGTTTACTTGAGAAACGAAATAGGCGGCCCCCGCAGGTGCCGCCCAGATCCAAACTATCCCGTGATTACGGGCGCTCTAGGCACATGGCGACGCCCATGCCGCCGCCGATGCACAATGTCGCAAGGCCTTTTTTAGCGCCGCGTCGCTTCATTTCGAACAGCAATGTGTTCAAGATGCGCGCGCCCGAGGCGCCGATCGGGTGGCCAATTGCAATCGCGCCGCCATTTACGTTAACGACGTCCGGGTTCCAGCCCATCTCTTTGTTTACGGCGCAGGCTTGGGCGGCGAACGCTTCGTTGGCTTCAACCAGGTCCAAATCTTCGGCTTTCCAACCGGCTTTAGCGAGCGCTTTGCGGCTTGCGTGGATTGGGCCGACACCCATGATTGCTGGATCAAGACCGGCAGTGGCGTAGGATGCGATGCGCGCAAGTGGTTCGATGCCGCGTTTTTCGGCTTCGTCTGCGGTCATCAACAGTGCGCCCGCCGCGCCGTCATTTAGGCCAGATGCATTTGCTGCGGTGACTGAGCCGTCTTTGGCAAAGGCAGGGCGCAGTTTTTGCATGGCTTCCATAGTTGCGCCGTGGCGAATGTATTCGTCCGCGTCGACAATGATATCGCCCTTGCGGGTTTTTATGGTGAAGGCCAGGATTTCATCTGCAAACCGACCAGCTTTTTGTGCTGCTTCGGCTTTGTTTTGCGATGCGACGGCAAATTCATCCTGCAACTCGCGGCTGATTTGCCATTTGTTGGCGACGTTTTCGGCCGTTTGACCCATGTGGTAGCCGTTGAATGCATCCCAAAGACCATCGCGGATCATGGTGTCGATATAGTTCATATCGCCCATTTTTTGACCGGCGCGTAAATTTGCGGCGTGCGGGCTGAGGGTCATGTTTTCTTGACCACCGGCGGCGACGATGTCGGCGTCACCCAGTTGAATGTGTTGGGCGGCTAAAGCCACGGCGCGAAGGCCGGATCCGCACACTTGGTTGATAGACCAAGCCGAGCTTTCTTGTGGCAAGCCGGCGTTAATGTGGGCTTGGCGTGCAGGGTTTTGGCCTTGGGCGGCTGTCAAAACTTGGCCTAGGATTGTTTCGGACACTTCTGATTTATCGATACCGGCGCGGGCAACGATCTCTTGCAACATTGCTGCGCCCAAATCATGGGCGGGCGTGTTGGCGAAAGACCCGCCGAAACTGCCGACAGCGGTACGCGCTGCGGATGCGATGACGATGTTAGTCATGGTAATGTCCTTTTCCAATCTGACTGGGTCACGGTGGCAGCTCGCCACGCGATAACCTTAAGATACTATCTTGGATTGGTCTTTAGCGGATTCGCTGCACTGCGGCAACAGCGGCAAATTCTGGCTAAGTAATTTTGTTTCAAAAGTTGATGCTGGTGGGTTTTATAATTTTCCGGAACTGAAATTTAGCGTGTTGCCTGCTTTTTCTGGTCGATCCAGTAGGGGCGCGTTGTGGGTGCGCTAAAGTAGTAGCCCTGCAAGCAGTCGACGCCCAATTCAATAAGCGTGTGCATGTCATCTGCCGTCTCTACAAACTCGGCAACTGTAAGCATGTCAAAGTGGCGGGCGATATCGACCATTGCACGTGTGAGCGCCTGATTGTCCGCGTCTTTGGAAATCCCTTGGATGAACTGTCCATCAATTTTCAAAACATCAAAACAGAAGTCTTTGAAATAGCGTAACGCAGTGTGTCCGGCCCCAAAATCATCAAGGGCAAAACTGATGCCTTTGCTCTGTTGTTGGTCCATGAATTCCACAACTTTTTCGGGCAGTTCCATCGCGGAACTTTCGGTGATTTCCAGAATCAACCGTTCTGCCAAGGTGTCGCTACGATCAAGCCATTTGCGCAGTGTGCGATTCCATGAGGGATACCCGATAGAACGCGCAGACATGTTGATCGACAATCGCAGGCTGGGGTTTTCGTACAGCGTGCGTAGGCCCATATTGAGCGCCAAAACATCGATCTTACGGCCCAATTCGCGATCTTCAATAACGTGAACGAAATCTTTGGCGGGGATAATGCGCCCAGTTTCATCCATGACGCGGATCAGCCCCTCGTAGAACCCAACCTGTTTCGTATTTGACGACATCATGACCGGCTGAAAGGCGAGCAAGGTGTGCTTATGTTCAACAGCTGCAGCCACCATATCTATTGTCGCGCGATCCCGGTTTGTGACGGCAAAGTTGAGTGGATTGTCCATGCCCGATGCATCCGCTTTATGCAGTTTTGTGCGTTGGTTCATGGCCGATTCCTTTGCTACGAGACGTGGCTTAAAGGTGCGCCCTGACATTCTAAGATTGCGTTAATATTCTCTTTTTGTTCTAATTGTATCTAATAGGCCAAAATGAAGGATTCTGACATGACCGATAGTGTGACGCGGTGCGGCTGGGCTGGGCCTGATCAGATCTATTTGGATTACCATGACACCGATTGGGGCGTACCCGAATATGACAGTCGCACATTGTGGGAAAAGCTAATTCTGGACGGGTTTCAGGCGGGGCTAAGTTGGCTAACGATCCTCAAGAAACGCGAGAATTTTCGCGAAGCATTTCAAGGGTTTGATCCCAATATTATCGCCACGTGGGGCGAGGACGATGTGCTGCGATTGCTGGGTAATTCCGGCATCATTCGTCACCGCGGCAAGATCGAGGCGACGATCACAAATGCGCGTGTTTGGCAAAAGATTGAACAGCGCGTTGGCTTTGATAATTTCCTGTGGAATTACGTGGATGGGACCCCGTTACAGAACCGCTGCATCACTCAAGATCAGGTCCCGACATCCAGCGATTTGTCCAAGCAAGTATCTAAAGATTTAAAGAAAGAGGGCTTTAAATTCTGTGGTCCGACGATTGTGTACGCGTTTATGGAAGCCACAGGTTTGATCAACGATCATCTGGTCAGTTGCCACCGGCATGAGGCGGTTAAAAAACTGGTGCGTAAATAAGCGCCTTTGCGTCGTTGACTCTGCTTCAATCCCCCGTATAAAGCAAAATTCATTGGTGTTGGTGGCCCCTGCAAGGGGTAGCCTGTCGGGGTTCGCCCAGAGGACAACGCCCTTCATAGCCCAACTGGGCACCCTAAGAAGGAGAACAGTCGTGACTAAACGTACGTCTGCCAAGCACAAACTAGACCGCCGTATGGGCGAAAACATTTGGGGTCGCCCCAAATCACCAGTCAACCGTCGTGACTATGGCCCCGGCCAGCACGGTCAGCGCCGTAAAGGCAAACTGTCCGACTTTGGTATTCAGCTGCGCGCAAAGCAAAAGCTGAAGGGTTACTACGGCGATCTGACAGAAAAACAATTCCGTCGTATCTATGCAGAAGCTGACCGCGTTGGCGGCGACACAGGTGAAAACTTGATCGGCCTGCTGGAACGTCGTTTGGACGCGGTTGTGTACCGTGCCAAATTCGTAGCAACAGTATTTGCTGCACGCCAGTTCGTGAACCACGGCCACGTCCGCGTGAACGGCAAAAAAGTAAACATCCCATCGTACCGCGTCAAAGAAGGCGACGTAATCGAAGTGCGTGACCGTTCCAAGCAATTGGCGGTTCTGCTGGAAGCCACACAATTGGCCGAACGCGACGTACCAGACTACATGGACGTGGATCACTCCAAAATGACAGCGACGTTTGTTCGTACACCTGCGCTGGGCGACGTACCGTACCCGGTTATGATGGAACCAAACCTCGTCGTGGAATTCTACGCGAAGAACTAATCTTCGCCGTATTCGACTACGCAAAGGCCGCTCCTGTTTGGGGCGGCCTTTTTCGTTCGAAAACCTGCGACGCGACCCGTTTGTCCACCGATGAGCCACATCCTATCAATCATAGATTTTCGCCCGCGCGCTTGGTCGCAGACAAAGCCGCTGGTCACCGCCCGACCGCACGGTTAAAACCGATCCTGACACAACAGGATTACGCGCTATGACACGTATCACACCGCAGCCGGGCATCATGGACATCTCGCTTTATCAAAGCGGCGCGGCCCACGTGGCAGGCGTCAGCAATTCGATCAAGCTCAGCTCGAACGAAAATCCGCTAGGCCCCAGCGAAAAAGCAATCGATGCGTACAAGCGTACGGCCTTCGAATTGCACCGTTATCCGTCATCCGATCACGCGTCACTGCGCGGTGCCATCGCCGAGGTGCTGGACCTTGATGCCGACCGGATCATTTGCGGCGCTGGATCTGACGAAATCATCGCGTTTTTGTGCAATGCATTTGCAGGTCCGGGGGATGAGGTCATTCACACCGAACACGGTTTTGCCATGTACCGCATTTCTGCGCTGGCCGCTGGTGCCACCCCGATCGAAGTGCCGGAAAAAGAACGCATTACCGATGTGGACGCGGTGTTGGCTGCCTGCACTGACAAAACCAAACTGGTGTTCATCGCCAACCCGAACAACCCGACCGGCACGATGATCGGACTGGCAGAAATGGAACGGTTGGCAAGCGGCTTGCCGCCCCAAGCGATGCTTGTTCTGGATGGTGCCTACGCTGAATTTGTCGACGGCTATGATGGTGGCGCGGCCTTGGTCGATGCGCGCAAAAACGTCTTTATGACCCGCACATTTTCCAAACTATACGGCTTGGGCAGTTTGCGCATTGGCTGGGGCTATGGGCCTGCCGAAATTGTCGATGTGATGAACCGGATTCGCGGACCATTCAACCTAAGCCAATCCGGTCTGGACACAGCCGAAGCAGCAATGCGTGACACGGCCTATTCAAATCACTGCCGCACAGAAAACGCCAAATGGCGCGCTTGGATGGCCAATGCTTTGGCAGAAATCGGTGTGCAATCCGACGTGAGCCACGCGAACTTTATCCTGGCGCGGTTTGGCAGTTCAGACGAGGCAGACGCCTGCGACGAACACCTTAAAACCCAAGGTCTGATTGTGCGCAAAGTCGGCGGTTATAACCTTCCCAAAGCATTGCGGATTACGGTCGGTGACGAAAGCGCGTGCCGCCGTGTTGTCCACGCCGTTCGAAATTTTAAAGCAGGTGAAGAAACATGAGCGTCAAATACAAACGCGTGGCGCTGATCGGTCTAGGCTTGATCGCGTCGTCAATGTTTTGGGCAATGAAACGTGGCGGCTTGGTGGGCGAAGTCACCGGCTATGCGCGCAGCTCAGCAACACGAGACACCGCACGTAAAATCGGGTTATGCGACCGCGTCTGCGACACTGCGGCGGACGCAGTTGAAGGTGCCGATTTGGTTGTCTTGTGCGTACCAGTTGGCGCTATGGGATCGGTTGCCGCAGAAATCGCAGGGTCATTGGCACCGGGCGCAACAGTCACGGATGTTGGGTCTGTCAAACGCGACGTGATCAATGTCGTTGGGCCGTACCTACCTGATCATGTTCACTTTATTCCTGCGCACCCACTGGCCGGAACCGAACATTCTGGCCCCGAATCCGGTTTCGCAGAGCTGTTTGACAACCGCTGGTGCCTAATCGTGCCAGCCGAAGGTGCCGACGTTGACGCAGTTGCAAAATTACGCGCGCTTTGGGAAGGGATGGGGGCCAACGTCGAAGAAATGGACGCGGATCACCACGATCTGGTTTTGGCTGTAACCAGCCACGCGCCGCACTTGATTGCCTATACGATGGTCGGAGTAGCCGACGATTTGGGCCGTGTTACGGGCGGCGAAGTGATCAAATATTCTGCGGCCGGTTTTCGCGATTTTACGCGGATCGCAGCCAGTGATCCGACCATGTGGCGCGATGTGTTTTTATCGAATAAAGACGCGACACTGGAAATTCTTGGGCGCTTTACCGAAGAACTGTTTGCTTTG
>JBLHSG010000007.1:0-137205 GCA_047626725.1 Ascidiaceihabitans sp. | reverse complement strand
TCTCGCCAGGGCTTTTGCGTGTTCCATTTGTCTGTCTCATCTTCCACTCCTCAGTGGTTACGATGAGCCAAGAACACTCTCTTATCAAATAACGCTATTTGGACCCATAGGCGCTGACGTCAGACACGCGTTGAACCGCTCTGTCGATCGCGGGCTAACGGATGATGTCGAAGAAGGCACTGATTTTACAGCCCGCCGCCGCATCCCTGTGAATGGCGGCGCGGTCACGGTGTTCGGATCCGGCGTGGCGCGCGGCGCGACTGTGCGCACGCTTGATACGCAAATCACGCCTGATCCAGACGGTAGTTTTGTCGTTCAGCGCATTTTGCCGTCAGGTGATGCCATCGTTGATGTGCAGATCACTGGCGCGGGTGAACCGGTTTATTTGGAACGCGCTGTCACCATCCCAGACAAAGAATGGTTCTACGTCGGCACGGTTGATCTGACATTCGGGCGTCGCCTAGATGGTGGTGCAGCGGCTGCGGGTGGAACGTTTGAAAAGAACTATTCCTACGGTCGAATTTCGGGCTACGCACACGGCAAAACCCGCAATGGTTGGACGGTCACCGCCAACATCGACACGACAGAAGAAGACCTTGGCGACATCTTTCGCAATCTTGACGAAAAAGACCCGTACCACGCATTGCGCCGCTTGGACGAAGACCTTGGCTATCTGACCTACGGCGATGACAGCACGATCGAAGACGGCGCACCATCACGCGGGCGTTTCTATATTCGCACGGAAAAGAACGGCAGCCACCTGCTGTGGGGCACGTATAAATCAACAATCGAAGGCAGCTATTTTCTGCGCAACGAACGGTCATTGTACGGTGCACAAGGCCTGTATGTTTCGCCCGACCAAACCGCGCACGGCGAAAGTAAAATCCGGATCGAAGGGTACGCGGCACAAGCCGACCGCCTGCCGGGCCGCGACATTTTTGTGGGCACAGGCGGGTCTGCGTACTTCCTACAACGCCAAGACATCGGATTGGGCAGTGAAACTGTCAGCGTCGAATTGCGCGACGCCAATACTGGTGTTTTGATCAAGACCACGGCGCTGACACCGGGGCGCGATTACGACATCAATTACCTCCAAGGTTTGGTGGTTCTATCCAGCCCGCTCAGCAGCACGGCGGGGGGCGGCACTGTCGTCACGGACCCGTCGGGCGAATACACCGTGCGACTGGTTGTGCAGTACGAATACACGCCGACAGTCGGCGACGTGGACGGCCTAAGTTTTGGTGGTCGCGCCGAAGCATGGGTTTCGGATTCTGTACGTATCGGGGTGACGGCGCTGGTCGAACAGACTGACGCTGCCGACCAAAAAGCCTACGGCATCGACGCGCGCTACCGCATCAGCGATCAGTCCTACGTCGATTTAGAATACAGCCGCACCGAAGGTTTAGGGTTCGGATCGTCATTGTCCGCAGACGGCGGTTTGATCGTGACCAACACCAATGCGACAGGCGGCAACGGATACGCAGGACGCGTTGCAGCCCAATTGGACTTGACTGAAATTGGTCTGAACACGGAAGGCACTTTGTCGTTTTACCGCGAAAAACGCAGCGCCGGATTTTCGACGCTCGATTATCAAACCCAAAGCGACGAAGACGTGTTTGGCTTTTTATTAGACGTGCGCCCGACAGAGCAAGTGTCTTGGCGGCTGTATTTTGACAGTTTTGAAAACAACGCAATCGCCCCAAAACGGGATCGCGAAGGCGGGATCGAAGTCACATACAAAGCCAGCGAACGCGTCACATGGGATTTCGGGATCGAACACGTGGACCGCCAAAACACCGGCAGCACGCTGCTGACCGGCAAGCGGACAGACGCAGCCGTGCGGGTGACATTTAACGAAAACGAAGATTTCAAATGGTTTGTGTTCGGACAGGCGACGGTCGAATCTTCGGGCAATCTTGAGGACAACAACCGCATCGGTGCAGGCGCGGATATCGCGCTGAATGACACGACGCGGATCAGTGGTGAAATCTCGGACGGGGATCAGGGGCTAGGCGCGCGATTGCTGCTAAACCACCAGCGTGATGCCCGCACGACATCCTACATCGGGTACGAATTGTTGCCGGGACGCGAATTTAATGCGGTAACCCTGCAAGGCCGCGACGAGGGTCGTATCGTTGCGGGCGGCACACGGGCGCTGTCGGATAATGCGGATGTGTTTGGCGAGAATACCTATGATTTGTTCGGGCAGCACCGGTCTCTGACCTCGAATTATGGTGTGGAATACCGGCCAAACGAATTTTTGACCTACGCCACCGCAATTGAAATTGGCCGGATTCAAGACCCCGCTGGTGACTTCGAACGCCGCGCGCTGTCCTTTGGGGCGCGGTACAAAAATGACCGAGGTCTTAGCGCCAAGGGCCGTATCGAAGTGCGTCAGGACAAAGGTGTGCTGGCCGGATCAATGCGTGACGCGACAACGGTTTTGCTGACCGGAACCGCAAATTACAAAATCGACGAAGAACGCCGCTTGGTTTTCACGCTTGATCTGGCTGACACGGACACCGATAGCGTCACCGTGCGCAGCGGTGAATATTCCGAAGTTGGGATCGGTTATGCCTATCGTCCGATCAAAAACGACAAGCTAAATCTTCTGTTCAGCTATCGGTATTTACGCGACATGTATGGCCAAACGATTGATGGAACCAATACCTTGGGGCCACGTCAGGAAAGCCACGTTTTGTCGCTGGATGCGTCCTATGATGTGGATGAGCGATGGACAATTGGTGGTAAAATCGGCGGACGTATTTCGCGCAGTTCGCCAAATTCGACATCGCCGTTTGCCGACAATGATGCCTATCTGGCAGTCATCAATGGCCGTTACCACCTGACCCATAAATGGGATGTCCTGCTTGAGGGACGCTACCTAAAAGCGGAGCAGGGCGGCTTCGACAACTTTGGTGTTCTGGGGGCGGCCTACCGTCATTTGGGCAATAATTTCAAAGTTGGCGTCGGGTATAACTTTGGATCATTCTCGGATGATTTGACGGACCTGACCTATGATGAACGCGGTGTATTTATCAACTTGATCGCTAAATTCTGAAGACTTAAAATCGGTGAAAAGCCCGTAATTTCACAGGATTACAAGGGAATTCACCACGGTTTTTTGCGGCTCTCTTATAGTCGCGATGACAGTGCGTGGGTGGCCATAGTGATACCGATCGGTGTCGTCAAAACATTGAATGACCCACAGCACTGTTGATCGGTGGCCTTGAATTATCCTGCATATCGCATGAGAATCTGGACCTCTCTGATCTACAAAGGCAATCTAAATTGTAGTTTTTTTGGAGGAGTATCGATGGCTCGGTCACCTAAGAAATTTCCGACTATTTGCAGTGTTTCGTTTTGTCATCGCCAGAAAAGGCCTGCGCAATGTAATGATCCTTTCGGAAATTTTACGCTGCGAAATGCAGTTTGACCCGACGGCTCGACGGCATGCGTCTGTCGATGATTGTTCTGTGATGTCATTGAATGACGAGCTTTTTGAAACGATGATTGATTTGGGTGAAAACGTAAAAAAAGACCAGATTGATGCGCGTATCTGGCAGCTATTGAACTGAAAGCAACGCGGTCTGAGATTTTGATCAGTCATCCCATTTCAGGATGATCTAATCACGTGGCAGCGCTGCGGTGGTTGGCATGGTGGTCTAATTTGCCTACTATTTTTTCTACGTCGGGTACGGTGCTGGGGCGGCGACTACCTTGTCAAAATGATATTGTGTTACAGCAAGATCCTTGTGCGTTCCGGAAAAAAGAAAACCGTTAGCCGGTAGCATGGATATCACGGGTCGGGATTGGTGACAGGTCCATTAACTTGCATTGAGCTGATCCACAAAAAATTCGACGTCCCGCTTGATAACGTTATCCACACAGAGGCCCCGTTTCACTTTCTGCGCGACGACTTGGACCAGACCGAAGAACAGTTTGTGGCGCATTGCATATGCAAATTTGAGGCTTTGATCGCGCGCGAAAGGGCTGACACGATTGCCGCCATTGGTGGGGCACCGGACTTGGGCACAGACCGGACTGTTCCACGGCCAGAGGGTAATGGCCGGCCATTCAAGCGGTTTTGAAAAGGCACGTCATCCTGATGGGTGCGGACGAAATGGTGACTGGACTTGGTCGTCTCGGAGCGATGTTCGGCCGTGATCACTACGGTCTCGGGGCGGATATCATAACCATCGCCAAAGGTTTGACTTCGGCTTATGCGCCGCTTTCGGAGTCGATTATTCGTGAAAAAGCTTGGAAAATTTTGGTGCAAGGCAGGGTTATCGCGTGGGCAATGCCGCCAGGCGATATTCTAGGAACTGCACCACCGTTTTGCCTGACGCGCGAAGATGTTGATGGGGTGGTTTCAGCGATGGCTAAGGCTGTCAAAACTGTGCTTGAGTGATCAGTGGTTCCGCGCCACCACTAGCCCACATGTTAATCCAAGGCGTAACACCTTAGTGGAGCACGACGGCATTGGCGGTTTTGTAATGAACGAAATGCGTCTTGGGTCGGGCATGGTCAGGTACTTTGATCACAAAAGTACTTCCGCGATCATGTGGGCATTCGACTGATATTTCGCCTCCCCATTGCTCGACCACGGTTTGTGTGAACGAAAGACCAAGACCAGTGCTGTCAGATTTTGAGGATAACCTTTTGAATGGTTCAAAGATTGATTCGCGGTATTTTGCATCAATGCCGGGCCCGTCATCTTCGATTTCCAAGACGACAAAACCATTTTCATGCCGCCCTCTGATCTGGATTTTTCCAACATGCCGATCGTGGTGTTTAAAGGCATTTGAAATGAGATTTCGAATAACAGTGTCAAATGAAACAGGGTCAAGCGAGACGGTTGGAAGCTCCGGTTCTATTTCAACGGTGAACTTTTCAGGTAATCCGGTCAGGTCCAGAATCTGAGGGATTCTTTCGTTTAGGTCCAGTGTCTCAATCCGGTCTGAGATGTTTGTTGATTTTGCGTGCTCCAAAAGATCGGTAACCAGACGACGCATTTTTGTGGATAGTGTCCCTAACAGTGCGAAGTAATCCGACACGCCGGCTGGTAAATCCAGCTTTGCTTCGTTCATGTCGTCTTCGATAAATTGCAAAAGACTGGCTTGTTGAACCAACGGCGCTTTCAAATCATGTGCCGCAATGGTCGCGAACATTTTCAACTGAGCGTTCACGTTTTCTAGCGCCGTTTTTTGGTCCTTGATCAACTGCGCTTGCGAATACAGTTTTGTGACGTCAACCCGAACTGACGCAAAGTGATCGGTACCAAGCGCAAGTTCGGTTGTTTCTAGTGTGCGCCCGTCAGAAGTATGAACAACGCGTTCAACTTTTTGACCGCCGCGAAGCCGTCGTACAACATCATCGGCAAGTGCATCGGCCGCTGCACTGGTCACTTTTCCAGACATCGTTCCGTTTTTGTACGACCCCGCGACTAGCGAATGAAGCGTCGCACCGTTTTCTAAAAGGGTGACCATCTTTGGAAATGCGGCGACAAAACCACCGTTCCAATGGATTGCATTCAAATCCTTATCGTAGATAATCATCGCGGCCTGCACACCATCTAACGCGTCGATAAGTAGTTGATGTTCTTTATTTTCTTTTTCTAACGCACCGATGTGACGCGCCGCCCATCTGGACCTAATTGCCAATATCGAGGCGAGCGCCAGCAGACACATAACAACGACACTGCCCCAGAAAATAACATCGTGTTCAACCAGTCTGGTCGGCGTTCCAAACCAGATGTCGGCAAGTGCACGAAGGTCTTCGACGGACAGGCTATTTGTGATTTCAGTGTTCAGCGTCGCAAACAGATCTGGCCGCGTATCAGCAACAAAAAATCCATATGGGTAAACGCCAAGCGCGGGTTCGATGCTTGCGATATTTAGATCAACACCCAAGGCTCTAAGGCGCGCTGAAAAGCTGTCTAAGGCACCAACGACGGCGTCGACATCACCAGCCAACAGGCCGATGATCTGTGCATCTGGATTGGCGTATTCGACAATGCGTGCGAACGGAATTGTTTGCGCAGACGCCACCGCAAGTGAGCCCGTAACCGCGCCAATTCGCTTGCCGTGAAAGTCGCTTAATTGGTGTGCAGAGTTGTTTCTTTTGGTGAACAGAACGCTCTTGAAGGACCCCAATTGCTTTGTGCCTTTGGCCATTGCCAAGCGGCTGTCGGTTAACCCAAGAAGCGACGACATGTCGACCTCACCGGACTGTAGCATGTTCATCATCGCGCCGGGGTCTGCGGCTGGAACAAATTCCAACGCGTATTCTGATTGGTTCAACAGGCGCTGTGCCAGATCAATGGCAAGGCCGGATGGCTGACCGTTTTGATTGGTGAACGAGTAAGGCGGAAAATCGACATAAGCCATTTTGACAACATGTCGAACGTCATATTGTTGGGCCAAAGTCACTGGAATTAGCGTTGAGGATGCAACAAACGCGGCAATGATCATGCCAATCCAGACAGAAATTTTTCGCTTAATAAACATTCGATACCTTTTATATCGCTACAAAAAAGGTGTCGTCTGCCTGACTTTCAAAACGATGAAGTCGAACGTAAATTCCCGTTAAATTTTTAGAGACATTTGATTTAAATGCTGCGCGACACGTCTTTCCGCACACCCAAAAACCAACCGCGGCATCTTAACATTAGGTGCGGCCGCAAAAGGCGGTTAGGCTTTACAAATACGAGAGAACTTATTTCACGATCGCCTCTTTTAAGGGCGTAATTTTACGACAAAAGGAGATTGAAATGAAAACGCCAATGCGTTTGACCGGCGCCCTCTTGTGTGGGCTTTTTGCAGGGTTTGGATCAGGTTCAGCAGCACTCGCGGAAAATGCGGACGCGGTTGAAAATCCGAATGAATACAAGCTGCTGTCGCTAATACCCGGGGTGCAAGCCAAGCGCAGCAATCGGTTGATTGACCCCGCCCGCGAGGTCAGCCTTGAGATGAACATCAAGTTTCTGGACCGTGAAATTTACAATCCTGTGACGGGTCGATCTGACCCTGTGCGTCTGCGTGGATACGAGGATGCGCGCGCGGGAAATAATGCGATAAACGCGCTTGTTGGGCCAACAATTTCGGTGGAACCGGGGCAAACGTTGCGGGTCAAATTGAACAATCAACTGCCCGTTGATGACAGTTGCAATATGGGCAGCGGCGGGAATGTGAACACGCCGCATTGTTTTAACGGGACCAACCTTCACTCGCATGGTCTTTGGGTCAATCCAGCGGGCAACGGCGACAATGTTCTGATTTCGATCCGTCCGGATGTGTCGTTTGAATACGAATATGCGCTGCCCGAAACCCATCCTGCGGGCACGTTTTGGTACCATCCGCATTTGCACGGATCGACTGCGTTACAGGTGTCCAGCGGCATGTCGGGGGCCATCATTATTCGCGATGATCGTGCGCCAATTTGGGATGACGCTGGCGCGCTGGAACGCCCCGGTGATCTGGATCGATTGTTGATGCGTGCGGATGGTCGGGCTATTCCCGAACGTGTTTTGGTATTGCAGCAAATCCAGTACGCCTGCCGCAATGCAAAGGGTGAAATCCAAACCAATCAGGATGGGACCTATTTCTGCAAACCGGATCAAGTCGGCGAAATTAATAACTACGACCTGTTCGGGCCGGGAACATGGCCAACATCAGGGCGATACACGTCGGTGAATGGCGAGGTGCTGGGCACTTTGGTCGACGCCGAAGTCGGAGTGCCGGAGCGGTGGCGATTGATCCATGCAGGGGTGCGCGACACGGTGAATTTCGAAATTCGACACAAAACCGGATCTGCATCACACGCTAATCTATCGGCGGAAAACACTGAAACCTGGATCGAAGCAAACTGCGGTGAACCCGTCGATTATAACGTCGTGGCGCAAGACGGTTTAACCATGTCCGCCGCACAAACCCGCAGTCAGGCGATCTTGCAACCGGGATACCGCGTCGATGCTTTGGTGGTCTTTCCAGAGGCGGGCGAATACTGCGTTGTCGACGGCGAGGCACCACCAGAGGCCAGCATCGGAACCCCGACACCAAGCAGGCGTTTGTTGGGTCTGGTGAATGCGGTCGGCACGGCACCATACGGCACTGGATCACAAGAGTGGCTGACTGATTGGTTGATTGAGGCCGCAGGTCGCACGATGCCAGCCAACGCCGTTGCAAAGGTACAAGACGATCTGGCGAATGGGCTGAAATTATCCGCCTTCGTGCCGCACCCTGATATCAAAGACGACGAGGTGACGGGCCTTCAGGAACTGGTCTTTAATATCGACGTATCAGGGCCGGGGGATGCGATTTTTCAAGTTGATGGTAACCCCTATGATGCCAACCGGATGGACCGTGTTCTGACGCTGGGTGGTGTCGATGAATGGACGCTGTATTCGGACTTTGTCAGCCATCCGTTTCATATCCACGTGAACCCGTTTCAGATTGTTAAAATTCTGGATGCTGATGGAAACGATGTCAGCGCGCTGGGCAGCAGTGATGGCGGCGATCCGCAATATGGGGGGCTAAAGGGGGTCTGGAAAGACACACTGTGGATCAAAAACCCCGGCACAACCAAGGACACGCGGTACACGATTGTCGTTCGCACGCGCTATCAACGCTACATCGGCGCGTTCGTTTTGCACTGCCATATTCTGGATCACGAAGACCAAGGGATGATGCAAAACGTGTCAATTGCGTTGCCCGATGGCATGGGCGGTATCGCCAAGGCCCACCATTAAATCGCTCGGCAAGGGAGGGGTCGTAATGATGCTTTCCTTGCCTGACCTATGGCCAGAATTCACACCTATATTTTTATGACGAAGGACTTTGATATGACCACGTTTACACCCCCCGGACTATCCCGGCGCACTGTTTTGAAATCAGGAACTGTCGCGGTGGGGGCGATGGTATTCGCGCCGTCGATCTTGCGCGCGCAAGGCACCCGCGTGCGCAAAAACATGATGAGCAAGGGCGGGCTGATCGATCTGAAAACCTACGGTGAAGGGGTGGCGCTGATGTTGGCCCTGCCGATGTCGGACGCGCGCAATTGGTACCGCCAAGGCATGCTTCATTTCATTGATTGCCCGCACGGAAATTGGTGGTTCACCAGTTGGCATCGCGGCTACCTTGGCTACCTCGAAGACATCATTCGCGAGCTGACCCAAAAAGAAGAATTCATGCTTCCGTATTGGGATTGGACGACATCGCCGTTTGTGCCTGATACGATGTTTGGTGCAGATAACCCGTTGGATCCAGTCAACTTTTTGTCTGACACGGCAAACTACTTTCCGACTCAAAAAGAATTTCAGGTCGCGGTACGCCCCGAAATGGAGGCGTTCTGGAGCAACATGACAGATGCCCAGATTGATCAGCAAAACAAACGCAAAAACACTGATTTTGACATCATGTGGCGCACCAAAAAGGAAGACAATGCGACGTTTGCATTTCAGGGCACACAGCACGCGCGATTCCTGACCAAAGACAACTCGCAATTGGATGCGCGCACGCAAAAACTGGTCGCGCTAAACAATGTGTTGGGCAATCTGGCCCCAACCGAATTTGCTGGCGATTTTGTCAAAGACGATCCGTATTTCGAAAACTCTGCCACGCAAACCCACCAGACTGTCGGCAAATTCAGCGGCCTGTCTGGCACGCACAATCTGGTGCATAACAACACCGGCGGGTCCGAGGACGCAGATGGAAATTACGTAAAACCTTACGGCAACATGACGAACAATTTGTCGCCACTGGACCCAATATTTTTCCTGCATCATGGCAATATCGACAGGCTGTGGGATGTCTGGACCCGCAAGCAACAGGCGCGCGGTTTGTCGGCGCAACCTTCTGATGATTTGCTGGAACGCTACAAGGCGGAACCGTATTTGTTCTTTGTTGATCGTCATGGTGATCCAATTCCGGGCACGCCGACGTCGTGGGATTATTTCGAAACCAGCAGTTTTGATTACACCTATGAACCGGGATCAGGCGAAAGCGTCGTGCAACCTGCGACCCCTCTTGCGATGGCCAAAAATGTCGCGATGGCTATGGTTTCGGCTCCGACAGGTGGGCTTGCCCCGATGGCGAATTTGGTTGTTCCGAACGCGTTGGCAACCTCTGTGGCGCAACCGTTGGACAGCACTGTTCACTTGGCGACAGTTCGATTTGTGCCGCCAGCACATGCGCGCGGCAAAGTGTTTGATTTGTACATTTCACCCCAAGGACAGTCGCCGATCCTTGGCGCAGATAGCCCTCAACTTGCCAGTAGTTTCGCGTTTTTCGGGCACGCACACGGCATGGAAACCGGTTTTACCGCGTCGATTGATGATGCCCTTGATCGCCTGACCGCCGACGGAACACTAAGCGAAGGCGCGGAGTTGTCGTTTTCATTGGTGATCGCGGGCACCGACCAAACGATACCGGTCAGTGTCGAAACCAATGGGCAATTGCGGTCCGTGAATTTGCACGTTCTTAGCACCAACTAGGGCGTCAAATTTAGACCTCGCTGAGGCGATCAAACAAGGGTGCCAGAAACGGGCTAGGAAACTTGCGTTTGGCGGTCACCGCATAAAAACTCTCTGAGAGGCCGACCATGTGATCGGCCTCCTTGAGCAATCCAGTTTCCAATTCGTTCTTAACCACGATCGGGGGCAGCACTGCCAAGCCGATGTTTTCGCGCGCCAGCAGCCGCATCATCGCCATGTCGTCAACTTCTGCCGCAAGGATTGGTCTGACACCCAATTGAGCACACAAGGCGTCAAAACCAGCCCTGACCGGGCTTTCCAATGTGGGCACAATAATCGGGTTTGACGCCAGCAGATCGAACAGGGTTTCGTGTGCGTTGATCCGTTCTGGCACCCCGATCACACTGACAGGCTGCTGCGAAATCGGGCGCACGATGAACGACGCCAGCGCATCGGCAATCGGCGCGCGATTGGTCAGCACCACATCAAGGCTGAGCGTTTCTAACCCTTGCAGCAGTTCAATCGACGTACCTGATCGCAACACCAGTTCAACATCGGGTTTGCCCAAAAGCGGGCGCAGAAATTCAATCTGAAAGTTGCGCGATAACGTCGCGAGCGCACCAACGCGCAACACCTGCCGCGCACTACCAGTACGACGCAACGTGGCAATCAATTCCTGACCAGCACCAAAGATCGTGTCGGCGTAATCAAGCGCAATCCGCCCTGCCTCGGTCAGGTGCAATTGTCGATTTCGCCGCTCGAACACAGGCTGGCCAAGTTGGTCTTCTAGCTTTCGGATCTGCACTGACACTGCGGATTGCGACAGGTTTAGCCGCGTCGCCGTGCGCGTCAGGTTGCCGTCGTGCGCGACCTCCCAAAAGTAACGCAGGTGGTTGTAATTCAGATCAGCCATATCATTATGTTTAAACGAACGATTTGATGCGAACAATGAATTTTTTAATTGAATTCAGGATGGGTATGACAAGGCAACCTCACTTTTCGCGAACGGAATTGTTATGCTGATCCATCTTTTACCTCTTCTTGCGCCGGCCGTTTTTCTAGGCACGGCGATCTGGCTATTTTACCGGCGTGATACGCCCGCGCGCACCGGTGCATTGATTGGCGAGGGCGCGTCGCTTGTGGCGCTGCTGGTCGCCATCGGAACGCTGATTGCGCTGATAACCAAGGGCGCAGGTGACAGCCCGCTGCTGGGTTTGGCGGGTATCGGATTGTCGGCGCGTGTCGACGTTGTCAGCGTTACGATGTTACTGCTGGTCGCGTTTATCGGCTGGGTCGTGGTGCGGTATGCGCGCACGTATTTGGTTGGCGAGGAACGGCAAACTGACTTTACCATCTGGTTGCTGGCGACGCTGGCCGCGGTGGTGCTGTTGGTGCAATCGGGAAATATCATTCAATTCGTAGGGGCGTGGATCGCGACCAGCCTGGCCCTGCACAAGCTGCTACTTTTTTACCCTAGCCGCATCGCCGCACAGCGCGCCGCGTTCAAAAAATTTGTAACAGCGCGGGTCGGGGACGGCGCCTTGGTTGTGGCCACAATCCTCCTGATTTCGACTTACGGCACCACGCAAATTTCGCAAATGCTGGACGCCGCCCGCCTTGGCGAAGGGGGCGGATTGGCAATTGCCGCCGCCGCGCTTTTGGCCCTCGCTGCTGTGTTGAAGTCGGCACAATTCCCGACGCACGGTTGGTTGACCGAGGTGATGGAGGCCCCGACGCCAGTGTCCGCGCTGCTGCACGCTGGTGTTGTGAATGGCGGTGGTTTCTTGCTGATCCGGTTCGCAGACGTCGTGCTGTTGTCGCCGCTGGTGATGGCCGTTCTGGTTGGTGTTGGCGGGTTCACTGCGATTTTTGGCGGTGTGGTTATGCTGACCCAACCAACGGTCAAAGTATCGCTGGCATGGTCAACCGTATCGCAAATGGGGTTCATGATTTTGCAATGTGGCTTGGCCCTGTTTCCACTGGCATTGCTGCACATCGTGGCGCATTCGCTGTACAAAGCGCATGCGTTTTTGTCCGCTGGCGGCGCGGTTGATCGGGTCGCGGCGATCCATCGGCCGGGTCCGGTTGCGGTGCCAAATCTGGGTGCCGTCGCGCGGGCCTTTGGTCTGGCCATCGCAATTTATGCGGTCGTCTATGTGGCATCAGGTATGCTGATCGGGTTCGGTAGCAAATCACCGCAAGCGGTGGCTTTGGGCGCAATCCTTATCTTTGGTGTGGCGTATCTTTTGGCGCAGGGTTTGGCCGATGCCGCCCCACGTGCCCTAACGCGGCGCACGGCCGTGATGTCGATTGTCGCGACCCTGTCTTATCTGGCTTTGCAGCGGGGATCAGAATGGGTCACGGCAGGCACATTGCCGCCTGCACCGGCGGCTGGCCCGCTTGAGTGGGCGCTTATTTTGCTCGCTGTTTTCAGCTTTGGAATGGTGGCTCTTGCCCAATCGACACTGCCGCTTTGGTCGCATCACCCTGCTGCCCAAGGCCTGCGGGTTCACCTGACAAACGGCCTGTACATCAATGCAATCGAAGATCGTCTACTCAGCGGCTGGTCACGGAAAAATTCATCTAAAGGAACGTCGACATGAAGGTTGAAACACATGCTGGATATTCCGGCGCGCATTTAGAATTGATCGCGGCATCCGAAGCCGCAAGTCGCACCATTCCACCGGTCTGGCCATTGGCATCCTCGGTCGCGGTGAACCCGTATCTGGGCCAAACGGACAAGACATTGGCGCAGGTTTCAGGACTACTGGATCGGGTCGCAGGGGTACGTGCGACGATGCCAAACGGGTGGTATCAAACGCGTATCGCAGACGGGACGATCACGGACGCAGACCTAGCGGCGGCGCTTGCATCGGCCCCTTCTGGTGCGCCCTCCGATCTTTTGGCGCTTAAGGCTGCGGCCAAGGCACCGGACGCTGAATCTCAACAACTGCCGACGATTGCGCAACTGGCAAGCGAGGCATCCGGCATCGATTGGCCTGGCCTGATCGAAGACCGGATTGGTGCGTGGGCAGCAGGGTATTTTGACGCGGGTCAAGCGCTTTGGCAGGTCACGTCTGGCCGTGGGGCGTTCGAAAGCTGGCAGGTGTTTGCCGCCCGTGATCTGACGCCGGAAATTGCTGGGCTCAAAGGATTTGTGGCATTGGTCGCGGCCGCCCCTGCGCGGTCCAGAACGACAATGTCATTGGCATGTGACGCGCTGGATCTAACGCCTGACGTTGCGACCACGTATTTTCACCAACTTTTGTTAGGCATGGGTGGTTGGTCGCAGGTGGCGCGGTATCGGTTGTGGCAGGCTGAATTGCAGGGTGAAACAGACACGATCACCACCGATATGTTGACGATACGGTTGGTTTGGGAACAGGCGTTACTGGCGCAATATGCACCTTTGATTGCCACGCGCTGGTCAGAAATTAGGATAGCCCACGCGACGCCAATTGCACCAACTTCGGGTCAAATCGCGACCAGTGTTCTGCAAGCTGCGGCGGAAGGTGCATCGCAACGTCAGCTTGCCGCAACCCTGTCAGGTGACGGTCATGATACGTGCGATGCGCGCCCGAACCTTCAGGCTGCATTCTGCATCGATGTGCGGTCCGAAGTGTTTCGGCGTGCATTAGAAAGTGTTGACCCTTCGATCCAAACGCTTGGCTTTGCTGGATTTTTCGGGCTGACACCAGCGCACCGTGATTTTGGATCTGATGTCGAAGAAGCGCGGCTGCCGGTGCTTTTGACCCCTGGTTTGAAAAGCACAACAACCAGTGCCGACAATGCTGACGCGGATCAATCCAGTCGTTTGCGGGCGCGGGCAGAACGGGCGTGGGGCCGGTTTAAACTTGCCGCAGTGTCGTCGTTTACTTTTGTTGAGGCCGCAGGTCCGCTGTATGCGGCCAAGCTTGTGCGCGACGCTTTGAAATTGCCGCAAGGTCCTGACAAGGTAACCTCGCAGCCTCGGTTTAGCGATGATTTCACGATTGCAGATCGGATTGCTGCTGCCGGTTCAATTCTAGGCGCGATGTCGTTGACCGATAATTTTGCGCCGCTGGTTTTGCTGGTCGGGCACGGGGCCAATGTTGTGAACAACCCGCATGCCAGCGCGCTGCACTGTGGTGCCTGTGGTGGATACAAAGGTGACGTGAATGCGCGCCTTTTGGCCGGAATGCTAAACGATCCAAAGGTGCGGACAGGGCTGGAAGACGCCGGAATTTCCATTCCGTCTGATACGGTTTTTGTCGCTGGTTTGCATGATACTACAACCGATGCAGTCACATTGTTCAGCGCAGACATCGGGCAATCCGGAGCCAGAGAAACCGTCGCAAAAGCACACAAATGGTTGGCAACTGCCGGTGCGATTGCGCGGACCGAACGTGCGGTTCGGTTGCCGCGGGCTGACGAAGGTAACGCAGTTGTCGCGCGCAGTACCGACTGGGCTGAAACCCGTCCCGAATGGGGTCTTGCCGGGTGCAGTGCATTCATCGCGGCCCCACGCGCGCGGACTCGTGGCAAGGCGCTGGGCGGGCGGGCCTTTCTGCACGACTATGACTGGACAAAGGATGACGGGTTTGGCGTTTTGGAATTGATCCTGACCGCGCCAGTTGTTGTCGCCAGCTGGATCAGCTTGCAATATTATGGGTCTGTTGTTGCGCCTGACATGTTCGGGGCGGGCAACAAATTGCTGCACAATATCACTGGTGGAATTGGTGTGGTCGAAGGCAACGGGGGCAATCTGCGGGTTGGTTTGCCGTTGCAATCTGTGCACAGCGGTTCCGATTTTGCGCATGATCCGCTGCGGCTGTCAGTCTGTGTCGAAGCCCCCGCTGATGCGATTTCAGACATTCTAAACCGTCATCCACAGGTGCAGGCCCTGTTCGATAACAGCTGGTTACATCTGTTTTTGTTAGACGACAAAGGACACATGGCGCAGCGTTATGTGGGTGATCTAAAGTGGCAAACGGTCGACAAAGTAAACAAGCCGTCCGCCACCAAACAGGCTGCGTGAAATCGTAGAATTAGGGGCACCCGATGAAACGGGTGTCCCTAGCTTGGCTTTATGTCTTCAATTTCGCGTTCGTCCTCGGGAACATTCAGCGTCGACCATGTGGTGTCTTGAGGCGGTGCAGGCGGTGTGTCGCATGACCCGAGGTGGATGTTTACCTTCGCGATAAAGTTCGCGGAAATCGGGGCGGTCACGAACAGAAATGCCATGATCAGCAGTTCGTGCATTGAGGTTTCGCCGAGCAAAAACGAGTGCCCGATTGACGCCAGCAACAAGGCACCAATGCCCACGGTCCCAACCTTTGTGGGTGCATGAAGGCGGGTCATTGAATCGTTGAATTTCAACAGCCCGATAACGCCGACAGCCACAAAACCTGATCCGATCAACAAGAAGATCGCGACGGCGTATGTTCCAATAATTTCGGCGCTCATTCGATGATGTCCCCCCGCAGAATAAACCGCGCAAGTGCGACTGTAGACACAAAACCCAACATCGCAATTAGCAGTGATACTTCGAAATAAATCTGCACGCCCTGGTAAATTCCCAGCAGGACAACGAGGCCAAGCGCGTTGATCACCATCGTGTCGAGCGCCAGAATTCGATCGCCGGATGTTGGCCCCAGTATCAAGCGGACCATCGATAAAATCTGCCCCAGGACCAGCGTCACAAAGGCGATGACCAGCGCGATATCCATCAATTGAGTAGCGGCATTCATGCGAAAATCTCCGTCAGGCGGCGCTCGTAGCGGGTTTTGATTTCGTCCAGAACTGCGTCGGGATCATCGGTGTGCAGGACGTGGACCAGCAGGCTGTGACCTTCGCTGGATAGATCGGCGGACACGGTGCCGGGTGTCAACGTTATGGTGCCGGCCAGCATGGTGATTGCTTCGGGTTGGCGCACCTCGAGTGGGACGACAATCCACGCGGGCTTTAGCTTGGAATTGGGCACCGTCAGTACGATCCAGGCGACTTGGATGTTGGCGATCAGAATGTCCCACATGACGATCAGGCTATAGGAAAACATCTTGCCAAGGCGAAACCCCTTGGGCGTATCAGGCCACCAAATCGACGTCATGCGAGGAATAATAATCCCGAGGATGATGCCAAAGACAACCATGCCTGCGGACACTTCATTCTGGAGAAGTACCCAAACAATTGCGAGCAAGAGCGTCAGGAAAGGATGCGGCAACAGCCAGTTATATGCGCGGGTCATTTTAGTAATCCCCCTTTGGTTGGCTAAGCTTGCCCGGCGTGTCCACCACGGTACCGATGTAGGGCGCGGGGTCGAACAGTTGGGCGGCCATAGTGGTCGTGTAACTGTGAACGTGACCTGCAAAAACGGTGTGAGCCATCAACAGCGAAATCAGTCCGCCGACCGCAACATACGATAGCGCCGTGGGTTTTGGCATGATTGATGCATTGGCGTCCGGGGCAACGCTGTGCGCCTTCCAGAATAGGATGCTGCCTGCACGTGAAAACCCGACAATGCTGATCAGGCTAGATCCCAAAACGATCACCCAGATCCAAACCATCAAGCTGCTGTCGTAAGCGGCATCAAGCACCAAAAGCTTGCCAAGAAATCCGGACAATGGCGGCAAACCAGCCATGGCAATCGCACCGATAAAGAACAGCGCTGCCGTCAGCGCATTTCCGGACATGATCGGTTGTGGTGTCAGGTACAGGTTCGTCCGCCCCGTGCGCACAAGGTCAGAAATCAGGAACAACGCGGCCCCTGCTAATGTCGAATGCACCATGTAATATAGCGCGGCGGCAATGCCCGCAGGCGTGAACAGCGATATTGAAACCATCACCATACCCATCGATCCAATGACTGAAAACGCGACCAAGCGATCCAGTTTTTTGGCGGCGAGCACACCGATCATACCGATGGCCAACGACACCAACGCGGCAGGCAATAACCACACATCGTGCAGGCCTGCGGTCACGGCCAAGTCAGGCGGAAAGATCATCGTGTAGACGCGGATGATCGCGTAGGCTCCGACTTTGGTCATGATCGCGAACAGCGCGGCGACGGGTGCGGGCGCTTCGGCATAGCTGGACGGTAGCCAAAAATGCAGCGGCACTACGGCGGCTTTGATCGCAAACACCAGCAGCAAAAGCACAGCGGCGACACGGATGCCCACGGTTTCCTCGGGGCTGATTAACGTCACACGGTTCGCCAGATCGGCCATGTTGAGCGTGCCGGTTTCGGCATAAATCGCACCCAGCGCAAATAGGAACAGGGTCGATCCAATCAGGTTGAACAGCACATATTGCACACCGGCCCTAAGCCGCGCGTTGCCACCTGCGTGGATCATCAGACCGTAGGATGCGATCAGCAGGACTTCGAAAAACACGAACAGGTTGAAAAGGTCACCGGTCAGGAACGCGCCCATGATGCCCATCAGTTGGAATTGGAACAGCGCGTGGAAATGTCGTCCGCGATCATCCCAGCCAGAACCGATTGCATACAACAGCACAAACAACGCCAGCACCGCAGTCAGCAAAACCATCATCGTCGACAGACGGTCAGCGACCAGAACGATGCCAAACGGCGCTGCCCAATCGCCCATTTGATACAGGGTGATCGTGCCGTCAGCAGCCTGTAATGCCAGTCCACACGCGACAGCGATCAACGCTAGAACGCCGACCACAGACAAGGCGCGTTGAATGCCAATATGATAGCGCGCGGCCAGTACGATGAACGGCGCAACAAGGGCCGGTAAAATAATCGGGGCTACGATCCAATGGGTCATGTCGTACCCTCCGCATGGTCATCGTCATTTTCGGGCTGGTCATCCACGTGATCGTCGTCAGACCCCAGAAATGCGCCAAGGCCGATCATCACAACCACGGCCGTCATCCCGAATGAAATAACGATTGCGGTCAGAACCAAGGCTTGGGGCAGGGGATCAGCGTAGGTTTCGATTCCGTCACGTAGAATGGGTGGTGCACCCACCGTCAAACGGCCAGAGGCAAACAGGAACACGTTCACCGCATAGGTCAGCAACGAGATGCCCAAGATCACCGGAAATGTACGCAAGCGCAGCATAAGATAAAGGCCGCCAGCGGTGAGGATGCCAATGGCGGATGCAACAAGAAATTCCATGTTACACGGCCTCCTTTTCGGAAGAAATTTCAGCGGGCGTCAAATCATCATCACGCGACGGATCAATGTCCATCGGTTGATCATCACCCGGGGTTCCGGCAAGGCGTGCAAGCCGCGAGAAGCTTTCTAATGACAGCATCACAGCGCCGACAACCGCAAGGAAAACACCCAGATCAAACAGAGCCGCAGTTGCCAGTTCGAATTTTTCAAACGGTGGGATGCGGACGTATGTGAAATCTGATGTCAGGAACGATTTGCCCACGAACCATGACCCGATACCTGTCAGGCCTGCGATCAAAACACCCGCGCCAATCACCCCGTGATACGGATAGCGAAGCCGCGCTGACGCCCAGCCAAACCCGCTGGCCATGTACTGCATCACGACGCCAATCGACACGATCAAACCTGCGATAAATCCACCGCCCGGTTCGTTGTGACCCCGCAAGAAGATGTAAAAACCGACCATCAAAACAACGGGCATAATGACCCGCGTCATCACGACCATCATCATTGGATGTTTGTCGCCGGCGCGTTTTTGATCTGGTTTGCGGTTTAACAATCGGGCGCGCACTGGGCCGTTCAATAGCGTTTCGGTCAGTGCATAGATTAGCAAAGCCGCGATGCCCAAAACGATGATTTCGCCATAGGTGTCAAAGCCACGGAAATCGACAAGGATCACGTTGACCACGTTTGTGCCGCCGCCGCCCTTGTAGGAATTGGCGAGGTGGAATTGTGAAATCGGCGACGCAATCGCGTCACGCAGCATGTAGTGGTAGGCCAATCCGAAGGTTGCCAAGCCACCGATCACCGCAATGCCCGTGTCGCGAACGCGGCGCAAAACCGAGCTTTCGACAGGTGTGCGATTTGGCAAGAAATTCAGCGCCAGCAGCAGCAAGATGATGGTCACGACTTCGACTGTGAATTGCGTCATTGCCAAGTCTGGGGCGCTAAAGAACACAAATCCGATGGACACCATCAGGCCGACGATACCGATCAGGATCAGCGACAACAGGCGGTTGCGGTGCATAAACACCATGCCAATTGTTGCGGCCACCAACATCAACCAGCCAGCGATTGAAACGGGGCCAGCAGGTTGCATCGTGCGGGTCACGGCACCCACGGTTCCGGTTGCCCACGCATGATAACCCGCAGCGACGATCACGAC
The DNA here is from genome assembly GCA_047626725.1 of Ascidiaceihabitans sp. Lineage (GTDB taxonomy): Bacteria > Pseudomonadota > Alphaproteobacteria > Rhodobacterales > Rhodobacteraceae > Ascidiaceihabitans. The sequence continues at coordinate 117,447 of JBLHSG010000007.1, read as the reverse complement.
TGTACCGATGGCCGCGTAGCGCGAAAATGCGCCGTTGTGCAACGGCAGGATCAATCCGCGCGCGAGCTTTGCGACGGCTTCGACCAGCCCTTCGAAAATGACTTTGGCTTCGGGGCGCGGCGTTGCATCCCAAAGGCGCAGTGCAGGGTTGAAAATGGCCAGCATCATCAGGCCACCAACAACCGCAATGCCGGACATGAACAGCGCAGGAACAAGGCCGTGCCAGATTTTAAAGTACGCTTTTGGCACCTCTGCGGTGTCGCCCAAAACCGATGCGGTGACCAGTTTGACAAAGGGTTCAGCAACAAACGGCGCGACGCCAATCATAACGACAAGAACCACAAGAATTGCAGGCGGCAACCACAGGCCCGCGCCGGGATCATGCGGCTTGGCAGGGTAATCATCGCGCACCGGACCAAGGAAAACATGGCCGATCAGGCGGAAACAATATGCGGCGGAAAACAGCGATCCAAATGTCGCGAGCGCAGGCACCAACCATGGCGCATTGAATAGAACGGTGTGCGTCGCTTCTTCGAGCATCATTTCCTTGGACAGGAACCCGTTCAGCAGCGGAATTCCGGCCATAGACAAAGCGGCGAGCGAGGCAATGACAAACGTCACAGGCATCAATTTTCGCAAACCACCAAGGCGTCGAATATCGCGCGTGTGGGCCTCGTGATCGATAATGCCGGCGGACATAAACAACGCCGCTTTGAATGTAGCGTGGTTCAGAATGTGAAAGACAGCTGCCATGGCACCAAAGGCGGTTCCGGTGCCAAGCAACATCGTAATCAGCCCCAAATGGCTCACAGTCGAGAACGCCAACAACGCCTTTAGGTCGTGTTTGAACAGCGCAATCACCGCGCCCAGAACCATCGTTATCAGCCCCGCAGAGGTGACGATAATAAACCATTCAGGCGTGCCAGACAGCACCGGCCACATGCGCGCCATCAGGAAAATACCGGCTTTTACCATCGTGGCAGAGTGCAAATAGGCGGAAACGGGTGTCGGGGCGGCCATCGCATGCGGTAGCCAAAAATGAAACGGGAACTGCGCCGATTTGGTAAAACAGCCCAGCAAAATAAGGATCAGGGCAGGCACATAAAGCGGGTCAGCCTGGATCAAATCGCGGTTTTGCAGGATCACACTAAGGTCATAACTGCCCACGATTTGGCCCAAAATCAGCATGCCACCGATCATCGCCAGCCCACCCATTCCGGTGACTGTCAGCGCCATACGCGCGCCTTGACGTCCTTCGGGCAGATGCTTCCAATACCCAATCAGCAGGAATGATGAAAGTGACGTAAGTTCCCAAAATACCAGCAAAAGCAGGATGTTATCGCTAAGTACAATGCCAACCATCGCGCCCTGAAACAGCAAAAGATACGTGAAAAACTGGCCCATGTTATCATCGCGGCTTAGATAATGGCGCGCATAGGCGATGATCAAAAGACCAATACCAAGGATCAAAAGCGCAAAGAAAAACCCAAGCCCATCCAGCATCAGGGTAAAGTTAAGCCCGAGCAGCGGCATCCAATCGACCCGCGCCATCACGACCTCGCCTGCGAGAACCGTGGGCAGGTTTGTCAGCAATCCGATAAACGCCGCCAGCGACACGGTAAAGGTCACGCCAGCAGTCGATGCCCGTCCAGCGGAATTCATTAATCCTGGCAGCAAAGCACCAAGGAACGGCAGGGCAACGATAAAGAAGAGCGACACAAGAATTCCCAATCCAAAGGTAGTGTGATGACCAAATGTGCAGTGAAATCACAAGAGTACAAGAGTAACCGGCGAATAAAGTCGAGAATTTCGCGTTTTCGCAAGACAGGTGCGATGTGTGCGAAATTGGCTGTCTCTGGTTCGCCTAAAATTGCGGCTTTTGAGACAATATAACAGTGTCCGACGCGATATTATACACTGATCCAGAATGAGCGGCACCATTTTGGCAGCGATACATTCGGCGTCAGAATCATTGCGATATTAACAAACGGGGGCCTTGCCACTGACGGGTGTGTCGGCGCAATCCACACCAATTTTGATCGTCACAGAACCTTTTTGAAACTGACACAAATCTGAATCTTAGGCACGACATTTTGATCCCAACAAGAGGGGCCAATATGCTGCGTTTTGAAAAAGTGACTAAGACCTTTGGTGCAAACACGGCCGTTCATGCCGCCAGTTTTGTGGTCAAGGAACCGATGATGATCGGGATTATCGGCCGCTCCGGTGCCGGGAAATCGACGCTGTTGCGGATGCTGAACCGGCTGACAGATACCAGCGCCGGTCGGATCACCTATGATGGTCTTGATGTGACTGCTTTGCGCGGATCGGCACGACGCAATTGGCAGTCGCAATGCGCGATGATTTTTCAACAATTCAATCTGGTGCCGCGTTTGGATGTTGTGTCGAATGTTCTGCATGGGACCCTGAACAGTCGTTCAACATTCGCGACGATGTTCAACCTGTTTCCCGACGCTGACATTCACCGCGCTATTGAAATTCTGGATCGGTTGGGCATCGCTGAACATGCTCCAAAACGTGCCGAGGCATTGTCCGGCGGTCAACAGCAACGTGTCGCGATTGCGCGCGCCTTGATGCAGGACCCCAAGATCATTTTGGCGGACGAACCCATCGCATCATTAGACCCGATGAATGCACAGGTCGTCATGCAATCGTTGCGCGACATTCACGAACGCGACGGGCGCATGGTCATCGCCAATTTACACACGCTTGATACTGCGCGCCGGTATTGTGACCGCGTGATCGGGATGCGCGATGGCGAAATCGTGTTTGACGGCAGCCCCGAACAACTCAGCACACGTGTTGCGCGCGAAATCTACGGTGCCGACGCGAGCTTTTCCGAGGCCACAACATCGACCCAAATCGACACAACTGCGGCGGTCGGCAAAATACTGGACGACATCGCCGCGCAGTGACGTCTGCATTCCAATTTCCACAAACCAAAGAAAGATCACTGATGAAAAAGATCATCGCACTTGCGCTTATGACCACATCCATTTCGGGGGCTGCATTTGCGGACGCCCACACGGTTCGCGAATTTCGCATTGGTATTTTGGGCGGCGAAAACGCCCAAGACCGCATGAACAGCAATGAATGCCTGCGCAGCACAATCGAAGACGCGCTTGGCGTGCCCACAAAACTGTTTGCGCCCGCCGATTACAACGGCGTTATCCAAGGTCTGTTAGGGGGCACAATTGACCTGTCACTCATGGGCCCCTCGTCTTATGCGGCTGTTCATATTGCTGATCCCGACGCGGTGTCGCCGATCCTGGTTAAGGTGAACAATGACGGTTCGACCGGCTACTATTCGATCGGATTTGCCCGCGTTGACAGCGGCATTACTTCGCTCGAAAGCTTGCAAGGCAAGGTGTTTGGGTTTGGAGATCCGAATTCAACATCCGGCTATCTGATCCCGTCCATCGAAATTCCACAAACGACGGGCGCATCAATGGAAAGCGGCGATTATTTCGGCGAGGTCAAATTCACTGGCGGTCACGAGCAAACCATCGTTGCAGTCAACAATGGCGACGTCGATGCGGGCGTTACATGGTCCGACGGTCAAGGCAATTGGGAAGACGGTTATAATTTTGGTGCACTGCGCAAGGCCGTTGACGCGGGCATGGTCGACATGAACGATCTGGTCGAAATCTGGCGTTCCAAATTGATCCCGGGTGAACCCGTGGTTTTGCGCAACGCATTGCCGGACGATGTGCGCGCAACCGTGACGCAAATTATCGACACGATTGGCGAAACCGACCCCGAATGCGCGACAGCGATTGCGGGTGGTGAGGTCCTTGGTTTTGATCCGATCACGCACGACGCTTACCTGTCCATCGTGGCGGCGCGCAAAACAAAATCGAACTAACAAAATCTTGTTTCGAACAGGACCGCTGGCTTCGATTTTATCGGGGTCAGCGATCTGGTTTTGGGGAAATTTATGACTAACGGCACGGCAGACCGCACGGCTTTAGGGGTGCAGTACCTCGCGCAAACCAAATCGAAACGGATGATGAACTTCGTCTTGTTAATGATCTTTTTGGCGCTGTTGGTGGGGGGCTTTAACACGGCGGATGGGCGCAATGCGGGCGGGTTTTGGGCTGGTTTGCCCAATGTTTTTGATTTCCCCGCGGCCTTGATTTCTGAGGCGATAGAACGCGCGCATCTGATGCCTAGCTATGTGCTGAAATACCTACCGTCGCTGATCGAAACGGTGAATATCGCTGCGGCATCGACCTTGTTGGGGGCGGTGTTGGGGTTGCTGATGTCGCTGCTGGTGACACGTGGTTTTGCGCCGATGCCGCGACTGGTTTGGCCACTGCGCCGTGTTCTAGATGTTTTGCGCGCTGTGCCTGAAATCGTGATCGCGTTGGTGCTGATCTTTTTGCTGGGCGGCGGCCCCGTGCCTGCGATGATCGCCATCGCGCTGCACACGACGGGCGCGCTGGGCAAACTGTTTTCCGAAGTGAATGAAAACGCATCGCTCAAACCGGTCGAAGGTCTGGCGTCCGTCGGCGCAAATTGGACGCAGCGCATGTGGCTGGGCGTGGTCCCGCAGGTCGCGCCGAATTACCTCAGCTATGCGCTGTTGCGGTTCGAAATTAACATCCGTGCCTCGGCCATTCTGGGGTTCGTGGGGGCAGGCGGCATCGGTTATGATCTGCGCAACACGATGAGCTGGGGTGTCGGCAAATACGATGAGGCAGCGGCGATTTTCATCCTGCTGTTTCTGACAATTGTTGTTGTCGATCAAGTGTCCAGTGTCCTGCGAAATCGCCTGACCAACGGCACATCAAACGCACAGGTGACCCCATGACAACCGCAACTTTGCACGGCGACATTACCGCAAAATTTAAACGTAAAAAGATCGCTGCCTTCGCTGCCCCGATGATTGCCTTGGCCTATTTCATGTATATTTTTGTGGCCTTTGACATGGCTGGGTTGGGGGAACGGATCAATCTCAACAACGCGCGCACGTTAGTGTCTGACGCCTACAGCTACAAAACTCACGTCACCCAAGACAACCGCGACGGCAGTGTTTCGATCGCTCTTGAGGGCGAACGAAAGGGTCGCTATCCAGACGGATCTGCGCCCGAATGGGTCACGCTTGCAGATCGCACAATTGTTGATTTAGGCGGCGGTCATATCGTCACTTTTGGTCCAAACGTCAGCTATGACATTCCCGGATATGGCCGGGTGATCGCAACGCCCAGCGATGCAGGTGTCAGCACGATTTTCCCGTCAGGGGAGCGGCCAGATTTCATCAGCGCCTCGAAAAACCGCGTCATGATTGCGACGGATGCAGGGCGGCTAACAGTCACGCGCAATCGCACCGAAGTTTTCAAATACACCTACGGTTGGGAGCTGTTCTTTTTCACCCTCGATAGCCCATATTACGGCGTCGACATCGGTCCGCTATTTGTTCGCGCCTTAACCGGCGAGGCAGGGGCGATTTGGCATGATTTTTCTACGAACAAAATGTGGCGTCATGGCGATGTGTTTTGGGCGTTGTACGAAACCTTGTTGATGGCGTTTTTAGGGACGTTTGGTGCCGCGATCATTGCGTTGCCGCTGGCGTTTTTGGCGGCGCGTAATTTCACCCCGCTTGGCGTTTTGCGTTTTGCAGCACGGCGGGTGTTTGATTTCTTGCGCGGTGTCGACGGGTTGATCTGGACAATTGTCCTGAGCCGCGCGTTTGGTCCGGGGCCGCTGACCGGCGCATTGGCGATCCTGCTGACCGATACGGGATCTTTTGGCAAGATGTTCTCGGAAGCACTCGAAAATGTGGACGACAAACAAATCGAAGGGATCACGTCGACCGGTGCAAAACCATTGCAGCGTTACCGTTTTGGTGTGATCCCGCAGATCGTTCCCGTGCTGCTGAGCCAGATTTTGTACTATCTTGAATCCAACACGCGATCGGCCACGATCATTGGCGCGATCACCGGCGGTGGCATTGGATTACTGCTGACCCAAGCGATCGCGACGCAAAAAGATTGGGAGGAAGTCACGTATTACATCGTGCTGATTATCATGTTGGTCATGGCGATGGATACGTTTTCCGGGTGGCTACGTCGCAAGTTGATCAAAAGCGACGAGGGGGGCCATTGATGCCTGCGCGATCCCATATCGTGGCACGTTTAATGATCGGCGAGCGTCAATGTCACACGATCCCCCGCGAACCACGTGCGACCAACTTCGATGGGTATACCAGCGGAATCGACGTTTATTCCGATGGTACGCAAAATCGGGGCGTGTTCTGAAATGCGCAAATGCAGCGCTTGGGTCGCATTGGCGAGTTTGGCATTCACACGGGTTTCACGACGTGTGTAATCGCTGACACCAGCCTTACGCAGCGCCTCTGTGACCGACGGATTTTCGCGCAAATGGTCCAACAAATCAGGGCAACGCGTCGCGGGAAAAACGCTTTGGAACATTGCGATTGGCTGGTCGTCTGACAGCGATAGACCCTCGTAAACATGTACGTGCGCGGGGGTCGCCAATTCTAGGGCGTCGCGTTCTGTTTCGTTTGCTGCACGGGTCTCTAGAAACAGCACGGTTTTGGCAGGCGTGTGTCCTGCTGCCTTTAGGTTTTGGTGAAAACGCACCCGTTTGCCGATCGGATAATCGGTGGGCGTTTGCATGACAAAAACACCAGCGCCGCGCCGTGCATGAACCAGCCCGCTGTCGGCCAAATCAGCCAACGCTTGGCGCACTGTGTGGCGGTTCACGCCATAGCGCGCGGCCAACGCGGCCTCGGTTGGTAGTTTGTCACCGGGCCCATACAGGTTTTGGGCGATAGCATCGCGCAGATTGGTTGCGATGGCTTTCCAGATCGGGGTGCGAGACGTCATTTTACAAAAATTTCATATTTTAGGGACTAGGCCACGGCCGTCTGTTTGGATAGTATTTGTCTAGTTGTATATACAAGTCGAAAAGGTGTCTAGATGAATATGATGACCGATCCGAATGCTGCGCGCAAAGCGTGGCTAAGCCTTTTGGCCAAGGCCCCTGCGCCGGAGGTGTCCAAATTATGTGCTGCTTTTACGGCGGATGTGAACCACGTGATTTTACGTGCGCCAGAAATTGGCGGCGTGATGGTTCGTGGCCGTGCAGGCGCGATTGGCGCTGCGTTTAACTTGGGCGAAATGACAGTCACAAGAGCCTCAGTGAAGCTGGCAGACGGGACCGTTGGGCATGGATATGTGCAGGGACGCAGCAAGGACCACGCGAGGCAGGCTGCCTTGGTTGATGCCCTGATGCAGACATCCGCAGCAGCGACGGTTCAGGTAAATGTACTGGATCCCCTGCGTGCCCAAATGACCGAACGGCAAACCAATCGCGCTGCCAAAGCTGCCGCGACAAAGGTTGATTTTCTTACAATGGTACGAGGCGAAGATTGATGAACACGCAGGTTCTAGAGGGCGGTTTCACGGATTTACCGATTGATGCCGCACATGCGTTTCGCGCGATAATGACGATGATGGCGCGACCGGGCGACATTGCGGATGTGGCTGGCGCGCGCCCGCCTGCGCCGTTGTCGATTGCTGCGGGGGTTGTGTTGCTGACGCTGTGTGATCCGGAAACGCCGATCTATCTGACGCCTGCTTACGACACTGCTGATCTGCGCAATTGGATCACGTTTCACACCAGCGCGCCGATGGTTGCCGCAGACGCTGCGATGTTCGCTGTGGGTGCTTGGGATGATCTGCCTTTGGCGGCGTTTTCGCGTGGTACGGCGGAGTATCCGGACCGTTCCGCCACTTTGATCGTCGAGGTCGCAGCGCTGGGCAATACTGGCATGACGCTACAGGGGCCGGGGATCAAAGATCACGCTCAATTGTCATTGCCAGAGACGGCAACGTTTCAAGACAACACGCAGCTGTTTCCGCTTGGCCTAGATTTCATTTTCACAAGCGGCGCACGGCTTGCCGCCCTGCCGCGCACGACACGGGTAAGCTGATGTATGTTGCAGTAAAAGGCGGCGAACGCGCCATTGATAATGCCCATGCGTGGCTTGCCGAAGAACGGCGCGGCGATGCATCTGTCCCTGAATTATCAGTTGCGCAAATCAAGGAACAGCTGACCCTGTCCGTCAATCGCGTCATGGCCGAAGGGTCCCTGTACGACCCCGATCTGGCTGCCCTTGCGATCAAACAATCGCGCGGTGATTTGATCGAGGCGATTTTCCTGATCCGCGCCTACCGCACGACGTTGCCGCGCATTGGCGGATCAAACCCGATCGACACCGAAAACATGCAGTGCGATCGCCGTGTTTCTGCGACATTCAAGGATGTGCCGGGCGGGCAGGTTTTGGGACCAACGTTTGATTATACGCACCGGTTGTTGGATTTTAAATTGGCCGCAGATGGCGAAAATTATGCGGCCTCACAGGCTGGTCTAAATCCAGAATCGACACCGCACATCATGTCGTTCCTTGATCGCGAAAACCTGATTCAGACTGAACCACCGGGCGATGCAATCCCCCCCGACCTGACCCGAACACCGCTTGAATTACCCGCAACGCGTGCCTTGCGATTACAATCACTGACACGCGGAGACGAGGGATTTATCCTAGGCATGGCCTATTCAACCCAACGCGGATACGCGCGCAACCACGCGTTTGTCGCCGAATTGCGCATTGGTGCAGTGGCTGTCGAAATGGACATTCCCGAACTTGGCTTTGCGATAGAAATTGGCGAAATCACCGTCACCGAATGCGAGACAGTCAACCAGTTTCAAGGGTCCAAAACCGAACCACCGCAATTCACGCGCGGCTACGGATTGGTCTTTGGAATGACCGAACGCAAAGCCATTTCGATGGCGCTGGTGGATCGTGCGTTGCGCTGGAAAGAACTGGGCGAAGACAACATTGGCGCACCCGCGCAGGACGAGGAATTCGTGCTGTACCATAGTGATAATATTCAGGCGACGGGGTTCCTCGAGCATATCAAACTGCCGCATTACGTCGATTTTCAGTCCGAATTGGAACTGATCCGCAAGCTGCGACGTGACGCCCTTGAAACGCGGGAGGCCGCAAAATGAACGATTACAACTTTGCCTATCTGGACGAACAAACCAAACGCATGATCCGGCGTGCGATCCTTAAGGGCCTCGCCATTCCTGGGTATCAGGTGCCGTTTGCCAGCCGTGAAATGCCAATGCCGTATGGCTGGGGCACGGGTGGTGTGCAGGTGTCAGCGGCGGTTTTGACCCCGGATGATACGTTCAAAGTGATCGACCAAGGTGCTGATGACACCACAAACGCAGTGTCGATCCGCCGGTTTTTCCAGAAAACTGCGGGCGTCGAAGTGACCGAAGCAACGGCAAAAGCATCGGTGATCCAGACCCGCCACCGTATCCCGGAACAAGAATTGCGGCACGATCAGATCCTTGTCTATCAGGTGCCAATCCCGGAACCGCTGCGTTTTTTAGAACCCTCCGAGGTGGAAACCCGCAAGATGCACAGCCTTGAGGAATACGGGTTGATGCACGTCAAATTATACGAAGACATAAGCCAACACGGCGACATCGCGACCGCCTACGCCTATCCCGTCAAGGTCGAGGGGCGTTATGTGATGGACCCGTCGCCGATCCCGAAATTCGACAATCCCAAGCTCGAGATGGCCGCGATCCAACTGTTTGGCGCAGGTCGTGAACAGCGGATTTACGCGATCCCGCCTTACACGCAGGTCGTCAGTCTGGATTTTGATGATTACCCGTTTCAGCCGACAAAAGCGGACCACGCCTGTGATCTGTGTGGGGCCACCGACAGCTATCTTGACGAACTGATCGTCGATGATGCCGGCGCGCGCATGTTCATGTGTTCGGACACAGATTATTGCAGCAATCGGCGCGCGGCGGGCCATATCGGCGCGCAAGGAATACCCGCAGCGGAGGACGTCGCATGACCCCGTTATTACAGGTCGAACACATCGCGAAATTTTACGGCTCACGGATCGGATGCACCGACGTATCGTTCGATTTGTACCCGGGCGAAGTCATGGGAATTGTCGGCGAAAGTGGGTCGGGTAAATCGACGCTGCTGAATTGTCTGGCAGGCCATTTGACGCCAGATCGTGGGGCTGTGCGCTTTGATACCCGCGCGGATGGCTTGCGCGACACGGTGACAATGTCCGAACCCGAACGACGAATGCTAAGCCGAACGGACTGGGCATTTGTCCATCAACATGCCCGCGACGGTCTGCGCATGAACGTCAGCGCGGGGGGCAATGTTGGTGAACGATTGATGGCCGTGAACGCGCGTCACTACGGTGAAATTCGCGCGCAAGCGATCGATTGGCTTGGCCGTGTTGAAATCAACGAAGACCGAATTGACGACCGGCCCACGGCCTTTTCTGGTGGCATGCAACAACGCCTTCAGATTGCGCGAAATTTGGTGACGGGCCCGCGTTTGGTGTTCATGGATGAACCCACTGGCGGTCTGGATGTGTCGGTCCAAGCGCGGCTGCTGGATCTGTTGCGCGGGCTGGTGCGCGAGATGAACCTTAGCGCGATTATCGTCACGCATGACTTGGCTGTGGTGCGCCTGCTAGCGGATCGACTGATGGTAATGAAGGACGGTCATGTGATCGAAACTGGTCTCACCGATCAGGTGCTTGACGACCCACAACACGCCTACACGCAGCTTCTTGTTTCTTCAGTTTTGCAGGTATGACCCCAATGATCCGAATTGAAAATGTGTCCAAATCGTTTGTTCTTCACAATCAAGGTGCGGCTGAAATTCCCGTGATGCAGGGGGCGTCACTGCGCGTTGCGGCGGGTGAATGTGTTGCGCTGGTTGGGGCGTCGGGGGCTGGGAAATCAACCTTGATGCGGATGTTGTATGGCAACTATCTGACGGCGTCTGGGCAGATGATAGTCGGGGATCTGGATGTGGCCAAAGCTGCGCCGCGTGAGATTATCCAACTGCGTCGATACACGCTGGGATACGTCAGCCAATTCCTGCGCGTGGTGCCGCGGGTTTCGACGTTGGATGTGGTGGCAGAACCGCTTTTGATGACGGGCACATCAATGGATGATGCACACGCGCAGGCTGAAATTTTGCTGGCGCGATTGAACATTCCGCAACGGCTTTGGCCGCTTAGCCCGACAACGTTTTCGGGTGGTGAACAGCAGCGCGTGAACATCGCGCGTGGTTTTGCCTACCCGTATCCCGCGTTGCTTTTGGATGAACCAACAGCCAGCTTAGATCCGACAAACCGCGCCACAGTTCTGGATATGATCGCCGAAGCCAAGGCGCGCGGCGCGGCAATTATCGGAATTTTTCACGACGCTGCTGCACGGGATGCGATCTGTGACCGGCAGTTGGATGTGACGCAATTTACGCCCGGATTAGCGGCATGACCGGCCGCCTAATCGCGATTGTCGGACCGTCCGGCGTGGGCAAAGACAGCGTCATGATCGCCCTGCAAAAACAGGATGCGCGCATCGTATTGGCGCGACGTGTCATCACGCGGCCCAGTGAAACGGGCGGCGAAGATTTCGAAGGTGTAACAGCCGCAGAATTTGCCAAACGCGCCCGCGCAAATGACTTTGCCCTGTGTTGGACGGCCCATGGTTTGCAGTACGGAATTCCGGCGACAGTTGACGCGGATCTCATGGCTGGTCGCGATGTGTTGGCCAACCTTTCACGTTCAGTTTTATGTCAGGCACAGACCCGTTTCGACCGATTAGAAGTTGTCGCGCTAACGGCAGATCGTGCGGCCCTAAGTACGCGTTTAATCGGCCGAGGTCGCGAGACATCCGCACAAATCGCCAAGCGGTTAGACCGCGCACAAACCGTAATCCCTCATGGTTTGAAAACCCACGTCATCGATAACAGCGGTGCTTTGTCCCAGACAGTTCAAACTGCGATGGCGCTGCTATTTCCGCGCCGTTCAACGGGGTGTGAATGATGATTATTTTTGACACCAACGCGGGTGTTCGTGCCTGCCAAAACAGCGTGACATAACACATGACAACCGAGACTATTTTCGCAAATGCCCGCCTGAACCTGAAGACCGAAGTTGTGCGTGGATCGTTGCGCATAAAGGACGGGTTGATTGCCGATATCGACCTTGGTGCGGCTGTGCCAAAAGGCGCGTATGATCTGGACGGCGACTACCTTGCGCCGGGCTTGATCGAACTGCACACCGACAATCTTGAACGACATCTATCGCCGCGCCCGTCGGTGGATTGGCCTTATCGTTCGGCTATTCTTGCACATGATCGCGAACTGGCGGGCACGGGGATCACGACGGTTTTTGATGCGATCCGCGTGGGGTCAATTCTGTCTGGGAACAGCAAACGCTACGGGAAATATGCACGTCAAATGACCGATGAAATTCTCGCGATGCGCCACGCGGGGCAGTTACGGATCAACCATCACATCCATCTCAGGGCTGAAATTTGTTCCGAGACGCTTGTGGATGAATTGGCCGAATTCACACCCGAAGACCGCATTGGCATTGTGTCGATGATGGACCACACGCCGGGCCAGCGCCAATTCACTGATCTGTCCAAATTCGAAACTTATGTGCGCGGAAAATACAGTTTTGGCGACCAAGAATTTCGCGACTATGTTGAATTTCTGTATGGTCTGCAGGCATCCTTGGGATCAAAGCACGAGGCCGCAACCGTGACAGCCGCCGCGCGCCTTGGTGCGACGTTGGCCAGCCATGACGACACGACTGCCGCGCAGGTTGTCGCCAGTCAGGCGCACGGCGTCACGATGGCGGAATTCCCGACCACGATTGCCGCCGCTGACGCCTGTCACGCGCATGGAATCGCAACAATCATGGGTGCGCCAAACGTCATTCGAGGGGGCTCACATTCGGGAAATGTGTCAGCGTCTGATCTGGCTGCGTGTGATCGTCTTGACATCTTATCGTCGGATTATGTGCCATCGGGATTGTTGATGGCAGCCGTGCAATTGGGGGATCAATGGGGTGATCTTTCGCGCGGGTTGGCGACAGTGACCGCACGACCAGCAAAGGCTGTTGGCCTGACGGATCGCGGCGAACTAAGCGTGGGCCAAAGGGCAGATTGCATTCGGTTTTCAATCGCCGCAGGGACCCCGATGATACAAGAAACGTGGTGCGCTGGGCGTCGCGTTTCATGATCTCATGCCTTGCTTTAGGGGTGACACTTTGACGTTTGACGGCCCGAACCAAAGCGACTAACACGGAACTCACCAGGGGCGCTGTAAAGCTGAGATGTACCCTTTGAACCTGAACCAGATAATGCTGGCGGAGGGAGGTCGTATGTTTCTTTGTCGTGCATACAGGCTCTCTTTTTCGCCAGAAAAGGAGAGAAAATGACCCCTCAAGATTTGCTGACAGCGCTGCGTGACCAAAAACCATTGGTGCAGTGCATGACAAATTATGTCGCCATGAACATCGCGGCAAACGTCGTTTTGGCGGCAGGGGCGTCACCGGCGATGGTCCACGCAGAGGAAGAGATCGCAGATTTCACCCCTTTGTGCGGTGCGTTGTCGATCAACATCGGCACGATTTCAACACCTTGGCTGGCCAGCATGATAGCTGCGGCGCGTGTTGCAAATGATCGTAAAATTCCATGGGTGCTGGACCCTGTTGCGCATTTCATTTCTGACTATCGCAAATGTGCGGCTCAGGATTTGCTGGCGCTGCGCCCTACAATTGTGCGCGGGAATGCGTCTGAAATTCTGGCCTTAGCGGGTGAGGCAGGTGCCGGAAAAGGCGCCGATAGTGGTGACAGCGTCGAGGCCGCACAGGGGGCCGCGCGCGCGCTGGCGCAAAAATTTGACGCAGTCGTTGCCATCACCGGACCTGTGGATTTTGTCACTGATGGCAGCCAAGAGGCGCAGGTTTCAGGTGGGTCAGATTTGATGCCGCAGGTCACTGCATTGGGTTGTTCACAGACAGCATTAATGGGGGCCTACGTGGCCACAGGTCCTGCATTTCAGGCGGCCTTGGCCGGTCTGGCGCATTTCAAACTGGCAGGGACTGCCGCTGGCAAATTGGCAAACGGGCCGGGCAGCTTTCAGATGCATTTCTTAGATGCACTTGCCGCAACGCAGCCCGGTGAACTTGCCAGCGTGATTTCGTAATGGGCACCCTGCGTGAAAACCTACGGCTTTATCTGGTGACTGACCCGCAGCTATGCAGTGATTTGGGTCTAATCGAAACCGTGCGCCGCGCCGTGGCTGGGGGCGTCACGATGGTGCAATTACGTGACAAAACGGCGACGACATCCGCCCGCATCGAAATGGCCAAGGCCTTGAAACAAGCCTTGGCTGGTACCGGCGTTTCGATCGTCATCAACGATGATGTGAACGCGGCCATCGCAGCGGACGTGGACGGTGTGCATATTGGTCAGGGCGACATGTCGGTGTCCAATGCGCGCGCAATTCTGGGACCAGACAAGATCCTTGGTCTGTCGTGCGAAACCCCTGAAACAGTGCAGGCGGCTGATGCGACTAATGTTGATTATCTTGGCCTTGGGCCAGTGTTTGGCACGACAACCAAAACGGATCATGAACGACCTATCGGGTTTGATGGATTGGCGCGATTGGTGGCGTTGTCGTCGTTGCCCAATGTCGCGATTGGCGGCCTAAAAGCCCCCCACATCAATGACGTTTTCGCCAGCGGTGCCGATGGTATGGCCGTTGTTTCAGCGATTTGTGGGCAGCCTGATCCAAACGCCGCGGCGCGGGCATTTTACGTTAAAAATCCGGAGCATACGTCATGATCCCGAACGTACTGAGCATTGCGGGTTCCGACCCGTCAGGGGGCGCAGGCATTCAGGCAGACATCAAATCGATTTCTGCAAACGGGGCTTTTGCGATGGCTGCGATCACTGCTTTGACCGCGCAAAATACGCAAGGTGTCAGTGGCATTCATCTGGTTCCGCCTGCATTTGTCAGCGCCCAAATCGCGGCCGTTTTTGACGACATAACAGTTCATGCAGTCAAGATTGGCATGATCGCAAATGCAGAAATTGCCCACGCGGTGGCCACGTCGTTGCACGGACAAACAATGCCGTTCGTCCTTGACCCGGTGATGATTGCCAAAGGTGGTGCGCAGCTTTTGCACGATGACGCTGTCGCAGTTTTGCGCGATCACCTTTTGCCAGTGGCCACATTACTGACGCCAAATTTGCCCGAGGCCGCGCATCTGTTGTGCGTGCCTGTTGCAACAACCCGCGCAGAAATGGCGGCGCAAGGTGCCGCACTTTGTGCGCTTGGTCCTGCCGCCGTCTTGATGAAAGGCGGACATCTGGCAGAACCTGACAGCCCAGATTGTTTGGTAATAAGCCAAGACGTGACATGGTTTGAAGGTGCGCGCACCGCCACAAAAAACACCCATGGCACAGGCTGCACTTTGTCGTCAGCGTTGGCCGCGCAATTGGCCAAGGGATTGTCTATCGCACAGTCTGTGGCCGCGGCCAAAACCTATGTCGCACAAGCCATCGAACACGCAGACGCCCTGTCCGTCGGGTCTGGTCACGGACCCACCAATCATTTTTCCGCCTTTTTTCCTAGATGAAAGTGAACCACATGAGATCCTTTGTTTTCGCAACAGCCCTAACCCTGTGCGCCTCGCCGTTGTGGGCGCAGGACCAAATGACCCTGTTGTTGGATTGGTTCGTCAATCCCGATCATGGCCCCGTTATCATCGCGCAAGAAAAGGGGTATTTTGCCGATGTGAATCTGGACGTTGAAATCATCGCGCCTGCTGATCCGTCCGCCCCGCCAAAGATGGTGGCTGCTGGTCAGGCGGATTTGGCGATTTCTTATCAGCCGCAATTGCACCTTCAAATCCATGAAGGACTGCCGCTGCAACGCGTCGGCACGCTGGTCGCCACACCGCTGAATTGTTTGCTGGTTTTGGATGATGGTCCGATCAAATCGCCAGCCGATCTAAAGGGGCGCAAGGTTGGTTTTTCCGTGGGTGGGGTTGAAGAAGCAGTGCTAGGACACGTTTTGAAAACCCATGGACTGACCTTGGCTGATGTTGAACTTATCAACGTGAATTGGTCGTTGTCGCCGTCGTTGATGTCGGGCCAAGTCGATGCTGTCATCGGTGCGTTTCGCAATTTTGAACTGAACCAGATGGACATCGAAGGCGTGCCGGGGCGCTGTTTCTACGTCGAAGAAGAAGGCCTGCCACCCTATGACGAACTGATTTATGTGGCCAACAAGGACACGATGGACGTCGATATGATCCGTCGTTTTCTGGCTGCAACGGAAAAGGCCACGCAGTTTATCATCAACCATCCAAACGAGAGTTGGGAGATTTTTTCAAGCACAGCGCCAGAGCTGAATGACGAACTGAACAAACGCGCATGGGCCGACACATTGCCGCGTTTTGCCCTGCGCCCAACTGCGATGGATGTGGGGCGTTACGCGACCTTTGAGGCGTTCTTGCATGACGCAGGTTTGATCCCCGGCGTTAATCCTGTTTCGGAAATTGCCATTGATGTGACTGCAAAATGAACACGCATCCTTATGGCGAAACCTTTGCGCTTTGGCGTGACGGATGCCCCGATGACTGGCACGATTACACCCATCACGCGTTTGTCGAAGGGCTGCGTGATGGCAGTTTGCCGCGTGCATCGTTCCTGCATTACCTCGTTCAAGATTACGTTTTTTTGGTGCATTTTGCGCGGGCGTGGTCACTGGCTGTGGTCAAGGCAGATACGCTTGATGAAATGAAAATTTGCGCCGGAACTGTGGACGCATTGGTCAATCACGAGATGTCATTGCATGTTCAAACCTGCGCGGCTGAAGGCATCGACGAGGCGACGCTTTTTGCCGCGACCGAGGAATTCGAAAACCTTGCCTACACACGATACGTGATGGATGCGGGCCTTCAGGGTGATTTCCTCGACCTTATGGCAGCGCTTGCGCCTTGCTGTTTTGGCTACGGTGAAATCGGGGTGCGATTGGCTGGTTCAGCCGCCGCCGACACGCCGTACCGTCCGTGGATCGACACCTATGCTGACGCCGAATATCAAAGCGTCATGGCGTCTGTTGGCCAAATGATTGACGGCGCAATTGCCCGGCGTTTGGGCAATGATCCTGCACAATCCGCGCGGTGGCCACAGCTTCAGCAACGTTTCACAATGGCCACGAAACTAGAGGTGTCATTTTGGGGTATGGGGTTGCGCGGCGCGTGAAAAATGCCCCTGCGATCGATGTGCACGGCAGCCATTCCATTGACGGGGTGACGCTGTTTGGCCCCATCAACGTGACGTTGCCTGCGGGGCAATGGACATGTGTTTTGGGGCGCAGTGGTGTGGGGAAATCCACGCTTTTGCGGCTGATCGCGGGCCTCCCATGCGCCGGCCAATTTACTGGGAATATCACGGCGTCTGATAACATTTCGCTGGGGGACCGGATTAGTTTCATGGCGCAATCTGATCTATTGTTGCCGTGGCTTAGCGTGTTGGAAAACACCGTACTGGGCGCGCGATTGCGGGGGCTTCAACCTGACATGGACAGGGCAGAACACTTGCTGTCGCGCGTCGGCCTGGGTGATCACAGGCTCAAGAAACCGGCGGCATTGTCAGGTGGTATGCGCCAGCGCACGGCACTTGTAAGGACCTTGATGGAAGACCGGCCAATCGCCCTTCTGGACGAGCCGTTTTCGGCGCTTGATGCGAGTACGCGGGCGGATATGCAGGAACTTTCCGCTGAGGTTTTGCGCGATAAAACTGTGCTATTGGTGACCCATGATCCAGCCGAAGCAATCCGACTTGGTCACCAGATAATCGTCTTAACAACCGATGGCGCGCAGAATTGGCCGCTGCCGCAATCTGCCCCTGTTCGCGATCAATATGCGGCGGAAACTGTCGCGTGTCAGGCCGACCTTTTGGCGTATTTAAGGCGGGCACAATGACGCGCGTGCGCTATGCATTTGTGGCCTGCGCGTTTGCGTTGTTGCTGTGGCAAGGGATCGTTTGGATAACCGGCGCGCCGCATTTCATTTTGCCATCACCATTGCGAGTGGCGCAGGCGGCGTTCAACAACCGTGCGCTGATAGCCGAAAACGCAATTGTCACTGCAACCGAGGTCGGGCTGGGCCTATTGATCGGTACATTTTTGGGCGCAGTCACCGCGATTCAATTAGCGAATTCTGCGCGACTGCACCGCCTGATTATGCCCTTATTGGTCTTTACCCAAGCGGTGCCAGTCTTTGCATTGGCCCCGATCCTGACGCTTTGGTTCGGCTATGGGATCGCGTCCAAGGTCGTGATGGCGGTGCTGATTATCTACTTTCCAGTAACGTCAGCGTTTTACGATGGGCTGACCCGCGTGCCGCGCGATATTCTGGACATGGCGAAAACCATGGGCGGCACCAATTTTCAAATTATGCGCCGAATTAAAATTCCCCATGCTTTGCCGTCTTTGGGAACAGGGCTAAAACTAGCTGCAGTGTATGCCCCGATTGGCGCTGTAATCGGCGAATGGGTCGGGGCGTCAAAAGGCCTTGGGTATCTGATGTTGTTGGCCAATGGACGTGCGAAAACTGACCTGATGTTTGCCAGTTTAATCACATTGGCGGTGATGACCGTGCTGTTACATTTGGCCGTCACGCGGGTTTCTAATCACCTGAACAGAGATTGAATTTTGCGACATAATTACCGCCAGATCATAACTGCGCAAGAAAATCAATATTGTGTGATCCAGCCCAAAAACGAAACATTCATGCCACGGGACACGACCTATTGTACGTCGGGCTTTGCACCACACCTGCATCAAACAATGACGCGATTTCAAAATCAGGCAGACCAACAACATCGCCCAATACTTCTTCGGTATGGGCACCCAGGGTAGGTGCTGGGCTGGGTTTTGATCGTTCGTGACCCGAGAAATTGAGCGGCGACCCCGGTACCAAAAACCGGCCCAATCCAGGATTGTCTATTTCCGAGAACACCGGGTTATCTGCTGACAAATCGACGTCCTCTGACAATGCATTTTCGAAATCACGAAACACTGACCACGTCAGGCTGGCCTTGTCGAACATCGGGCCAATTGATGTCATACTGCGTTCGAAAAACCAAGGTTGCAGGATTTTCGTTATCGCCGCGCGGTGAACATACCGCATGCCTTCATCGCGAAAATCAACACCTAGATCAGCCGCTAAAGCATCCAGTTGCCTGCCGGTTTCAGTGACTTCGACCAGCCCCTGCCATTGACGCCGTGTCAGTCCGATAACCATAATGCGCTGAGCGTCTGCGCACATAAAGTCCTGCCCGTAGGCTCCGTATAATGCGTTACCAGATTTTTGCCGTTTTGCGCCGCCAGTTGCGCTGTCCCCGATGATACCTAGATTGCCCAGCATTGCGGCTGCGACGTCCTTTAGGGCGAATTCAACGTCTTGACCTGCGCCCGTGCGAAGGCGGTGGCGTTCGGCGGCAAGGATCGCGGACACCATCAATTGGCCTGCGATACAATCCCATGCGGGCAGGGCGTGTGCCACCGGTTCTGTCGACCCTTCGGGACCAGTGATTGCCGGAAATCCAAGTGCGGGATTGACCGTATAATCCACGGCTGGCCGCCCATGCCGATCCCCTTTTAAGGACACCATAATCAGGTCGTTGCGATGCTGGGACAGGGTCTCGTGATCCATCCAGCCACGCACCTTTAGGTTTGTCATAAACATCCCTGCATCGTCACCTGGGGCCGTGATGATCTGGGTGACCAATTCGCGCCCGCGTTCTGATCGCATATCAAGCGCGACGGATCGTTTACCTTTGTTCATGCCAGCCCAAAAGTGGCTGTTGCCGTTTGGCGCAATGGGCCAGCGTGTTGCGTCCAAACCGCCGCCGATACGGTCAAACCGAATGACGTCAGCACCCATCTGGGCCAAGGTCATGCCAGCGAGCGGCACCGCAACAAAGGCCGATCCTTCGACGACGCGCATGCCGCTTAAAATTCCGGTCATTCTGTATCCTCCCAGATGATTTTTGCCTGCATTCCTTGGTGTCCGCCGATTAGGCCGGTGCACAATGTCATGCCGTCTTTGGTGTTTTGGCCAAAAAGATGCAGATCATCGAAGTGGAATATCGGGTGAATGCCGCGAAAGCTGAATGTGCGTGGCGTTCGGTTTGCGTGACGCATGGCGGCCTGTATCAACAATGTGGCTTGCAGCGGGCCATGAACGACAAGGCCGGGATATTTTTCTACCTGTTGTGCGTAGGGCAAATCATAGTGGATGCGGTGCGCGTTGAACGTGGCGGCGGAATAGCGAAACAACAAGGCTTCGGACATTTTGACGGGTTCGCATAGGTCGGGTGCGGACGGTGTTGGTTTAGGGCTTGGCGGTGAAAATGTGTCAGGGATATTAAGGTAAACGATGTCTTGGGTTTCGCTGATCGCGTGGGTTTCGCCGTCGTACAATTCATGGGCGACAGTGACAAAAACCATTGGGCCAGCCGCGCCTTCTTTTTCGGATATAGCTTTGATTTTCGAATGGCGGGTGATCGTGGTCCCGATGTGAAGTGGCGCGTGAAATTCAAGTGATCCGGCAGCCCACATGCGACGTTCCAAATCGACAGGTGGTAAAAATCCACCCAATTTTGGATGCCCATCTGATGACAATTTCGCCATTGCGACACTGGGTGGAAATGCGCACCAATGCGCCAGATGCGGCATTGGATCACCGTCATTTACGATTGGATCACCCACCGTTGCGGTAAACTTTTGGGCTGTACTTAGGTCTAGGCGCGCGTCCTGAATTTCAGAGCTTCCAATCCACAAAGACATGTCCGGTTTGTGCATGTGAATGATTATTTCAATATATTGCGCGTGATTGAAATATAATTTCGTATATAAAAATAATCAAATGTTTTTAATGACTTATAGGAATACCGTGGTATACATGAATGTACATTTTGCGCCCTAAAACACCCTAACGTCAGCACATGCACAGTGTTTTCTGGATTGCGGCAAGTGCAGCGCACGACGTAAAAAGCTTTTTACGGAGCGTGCGAAACGGTCCGAATTTGACGGTTTTGATCACTTAGCAGTGTCGAGAATTGAGATTGTAATCGGCAAATCCTTAGGTGATGACGTAGCGCAGATCACCTACAGACTAACGTGCTGCACGCCATCTGGATCGGACAATGCCTTGCCGGCAAGGGTCACTTGTTGAAACCCAACTTTCGCCTGATCTTTGGGAAAATAACCGTCGGCCCCGCGTTCTAAGGCTGACTCGATGTCGGCCTGATTTTCAGAGGTCGTCATCATGTAAATAATGATGTCTTTCAGGTCTGGATCAGCGCGCACAACGTCTAGGAATTCAAAGCCATCCATACGTGGCATCGAAAGATCAAGTATCACCAAATAGGGTTGTTGCAGTTTCTCATGACCACCTTGGCCGCGCAAAATTTCTAGCGCCTGTACGCCATCGGACGCTGTGAAAAGCGGATTGTTTATACCCGCCTCTGTCATGAATCTTTTGAACTTAGCTATGCTGACCGCGTCATCGTCGACAAATAGAAAACTAGTGGTCTCATTACGCATCGCCAACAAACCTAAACCAAGAACAACCTAAGGGCGCATTTTGACTCTGGATTGCTTAATAAAAGGTTACGTACGGTCAGAATTCGTTACGCAAATTTTGGTGGCTTTAAACGATGATCATGACAGCGGAATTCGAACGTCGATCACAGAATACTCAAAAATCCGATAAATATATACCCGACTAAAATTGTCAGGTTGACATACCTGATAATATTACTCAGGTTTATGGCAGTTCTAGCCACCCTGAGTCTTGAGCACGGGAAGCCCGAAAATCGACACCGGGAAGGATAGGCAAAATGCAAAATGACGCCCAAGATTTGAAAGCCGCAAAAGACATGACCCGACACCGCTGTACTCCGCGACCTGACAGATCAGAGATCGCAGATGTCGCGCATCAATTTGGTGCCGCTGACGGGTTCAGTCTGGAATGGATTGTTGACCGTTTCCCACATCAAAATCGGGGGCATGTCTGATGACTATTCAACCATTACAAAGCGCTATGGAACCAATAGTGCGCAAATTACCCACGTATTCTGCACAGGATTTGACCCAAGGTGGTGATCAGGCCCAGATCGTATTGGGCACGCAAACGTATTTCCTGCGGATCACGCGGGCCGGCAAATTGATCCTGACAAAATGACCAACGCACAGGAAAAACGCGGTGGGGCGTCGGTTGGTTTTCTGACCGAACTTGACGGGATCGAAGCCGCATCAGTCATTTATTTGCGCCTGTGGTGCAACGGGCCTGACGGGCAGGCGGACGTTTGGAACGATTTTGCAGCCACCCTTGGGTCGGTGCACGGCAAAAAAGCGCTGCAAGCATTCGAAGACCTGTGCCGCTTGTGTACCAGTCACGGACGCAGGCTGTTGATGCGCCATTCTGTGCAATGCAAATGCTTGGGCGCCGATGAATCCTGTTTTGCGAATTTTATCGCGACCGCAGCATCCGGTGATCGTGACGACGCGATGTTGATCGCGACGCTTTTGGTGCGCCCTGATGTGGCCCCGCTTATTACATCCCTCGCGACAGATTTTGGCCTGGCTTTGATGCGTATGAACCTGTGCGCGCCCAAAGACATCGGCCCTGCGCCTCACACTTCACGACACGTAACACTTCACTGATAGGACGATCCATGACACGCACTTTTCTCTCCTCAACGGCACTGTTACTCGCCTTTGCTACACCTGTTCTTGCCGTCGAAAAAACAGAGGCTTTGGGCAATTACGCAGATATCGCGGCCGCCAAATACGAAGACAGCCTGATCACCGCGCAAACCTTGCAAACCGCTGTTGACGACCTGATTGCAAACCCGTCCGCAGAGGCGCTTCAGGCTGCCAAAAACGCATGGTTTTCTGCGCGCGTTCCGTACCAACAATCCGAAGTATTCCGGTTCGGCAATGCGATCGTCGATGATTGGGAAGGCAAGGTAAACGCGTGGCCGTTGGACGAGGGTTTGATCGATTATGTAGACACGTCTTATGGCGGTCCATCGGATGAAAATGCGTTTGCCGCGCTGAATGTTGTGGCCAGCCCGACGTTTACTTTGTCCGGTTCCGAAATTGATGCGACCAACATCACACCGGCCTTGTTGGCTGACACATTGCACGAGGCTGATGGTGTCGAATCTAATGTGGCGACGGGCTATCACGCTGTCGAATTCCTGCTGTGGGGTCAAGACCTGAACGGCCATGGCGTCGGCGCTGGCAACCGCCCGTGGACTGACTATGCAACGGATGATGCGTGCACGAACAACAACTGTGATCGCCGCGCGGCCTATCTAAAGGCCGCGACCGATTTGCTGGTGTCCGACCTTGAATGGATGACTGCGCAGTGGGCCACAGATGGTGCAGGTCGCGCCGAATTGATGTCGAACACAGATGCGGGCCTGTCCGCGATCCTGACCGGTATGGGGTCACTGTCATACGGCGAAACCGCTGGCGAACGCATGCGCCTAGGCCTGATGTTGAACGATCCAGAAGAAGAACATTCCTGCTTTGCCGACAACACGCACAACGATCACTACTTTGATGGTCTCGGCGTGCAAAATGTCTACTTGGGTGAATATGTCCGGATTGATGGCAGCCTGGTTTCTGGTGCGTCCCTGTCCGATTTGGTCGCGGCAAAAGACGCCGATCTTGACGCCGAAATGCAGCGCAAACTGTCGCACACCATGATGTCGCTTGGCCGGATCAAAACCGCAGCCGAGGCCGGATTTGCCTATGACCAAATGCTGGAACGCGGCAACGCAGCAGGCGAGGCACTGGTCATGGGCGGCGTAAATGGCCTGATCGATCAAACGCGTTCCATCGAACGGGTTGTGACGGTTCTGGGTCTTGACCAAATCGCGTTCGAAGGGTCCGACAGCTTGGATGATCCGAACGCAGTGTTCCAATAAGTCGGGCATAAGGCGTACCGACACGGTTGGTCACATTGACACCTCGGCGCTGCCAATTTTTTTGGTGGCGCCATTTAATGAAGAAACACATGTCGTATCCATCACTCACAAAACCACGAATGACACTTTGGCTTGGCCTGTTGGTCAGCCTGTTTGGGTCCGCCGCCAGCGCTGGTCCCTTTGATGAACCGCACCTGAATATCATTCCACGCACCACGTCTGAAACCGCACGCATCGCGTCAGTGACGACACCGCCCACTGATTTTTCTGCGGCTGTCCGGTTTGAGGAAATGTCAGCAGGTGCGGCGACGGTTCGTGTGCGCCGCAACGCTGATGCGTTTTCGCAACCCTCCGGGAATATCAGTTTCGAAGACGAGCTGAATTTCAAAGTCGGCAACGGATTGTTCCGCAAGCTTTGGGTGTCTTCGCCGTCTTCGACCCTTGCGTCAGACGGGCTTGGCCCGCTTTATAACGCGCGATCGTGCCAGCGGTGCCACATCAAAGACGGGCGCGGTCATCCGCCCGAAGCAGAGGACACAAACGCGATTTCGATGTTTCTGCGGGTGTCGATCCCGGGCACAGCAAACGACAACATCGCCGAGATCGAGGATTACATCGCAACCCGTCCCGAACCGACATATGGCTCACAATTGCAAGATTTTGCCGTGCAGGGCCATCCCGCGGAATACGCGCTGGGCGTGACGTATTCCGACGAAATCATGACGCTGTCCGACGGCGAAACCGCAACCCTGCGCCACCCGAAATACGAGGCCAAAAACCTTGGCTATGGCGCGATGCATTCCGATGCGATGTTCAGCCCACGGGTCGCCCCGCAGATGATCGGGCTGGGTCTGCTAGAGGCAATTCCTGCCGCTGATATCATGGCGCTGACTGATCCTGATGATGCAAATGGCGATGGCATTTCCGGACGCGCAAACATCGTTTGGTCCGCGCAGTATGATCAGCCGATGCTGGGTCGCTTTGGTCTAAAGGCGGGCTCCCCAACCATTCGCGAACAATCTGCCGCTGCGTTTTCTGGCGACATCGGTATTTCGTCACCGCTGTTTCCCAATGGCGCGGGTGAATGCACGGATGCGCAGACAGAATGCCAAACCGCGACCCACGGCGATCAAGACGACCGGATCACCGAAGTCGACGATCAGGGGCTGGATCTGGTGACATTCTACAGCCGAAACCTAGGCGTGCCGGCGCGTCGTGATGTGGATGATCCCGATGTGCTTCGCGGCAAGGCGGTGTTCTATCAAACCGGTTGCATCGCGTGTCATCAGCCCAGTTTTGTCACCCATCGTCTGGTGGATCAGCCAGAGCAAAGTTTTCAACTGATCTGGCCCTACACCGACATGTTACTGCATGACATGGGTGCAGGCCTGGCCGACAATCGCCCCGAAGCCCGCGCCACAGGCACCGAATGGCGCACGCCGCCGCTGTGGGGCATTGGTCTGACCGAACAGGTCAGCGGCCACACGTATTTCCTGCATGATGGTCGCGCGCGATCACTATTAGAAGCAGTGCTGTGGCACGGAGGCGAGGCGCAGGCCCAACGTGATGCTGTCGTGACCTTGCCAAAGGCAGACCGCGATGCCCTGATTAGATATTTGGAGAGCCTATGAGACAGCTGATACTGGCGCTTGCCGCAACCATTCTTCCGCTGTCGGCAATGGCAGAAAATGCCGTGACGGCCGGCATCGTAAACAACCACATCTTACCTAGGTTCGAACGGCTGGCTGAGGCTTCGAACACGTTATCACGCGCGGCAGCAACGGACTGCACGGCAGCATCAGTGCCGCTGCGCGCGGCGTATGCTGATGCTTTTGATGCATGGGTTGCGGCCAGCCATTTGCGGTTTGGTCCGACCGAAGTTGGCGACCGCTCGTTCGCAATTGCGTTTTGGCCTGACAGCCGTGGGGCGACCCCCAAGGCGCTGAACAGGCTGATCGCGGACCAAGACCCAATTGCCAAAAACGCGGATGATTACGCAGCTGTTTCAATCGCCGCACGCGGGTTTTATGCGCTGGAATTTTTGCTGTACGACGCAACACTTAGCACAGCTGGCGACGACCAGTATCGGTGCGCATTGATCCAAACAATCGCTGCAGATACCGCGGCTATGGCGTCGGCGATTTCGGATGATTGGGGCGATGAATACGCCGCGCGTTTGCTGCACCCAACCGCGCAAGGCACGTACCGATCAGACGACGAAGTACGACGCGAACTGCTTAAGGCGCTGTCGACGGGCCTGCAATTTACGACCGAAACGCGGCTGGGTCGCCCATTGGGAACGTTTGATAAACCGCGCCCGAAACGTGCCGAAGCATGGCGATCTGATCGGTCCGCCCGACACGTCACGCTAAGCCTGCAAACACTAAAGGATCTGGCGGGGCGATTGGCTGACGACAATGTCGGTTTGGCCAATGATTTGGACGCGGCGTTTGATGACGCATTGACCCGATTGGCGGATTTAAATGACCCGACATTTGCCAGCGTCGCTGACCCGCAACGCCGCATAAAGATCGAAGTTATTCAGCAGTCTGTCGAGAGTATCCGAGTGATCGTTCGTGACCAGCTTGGCCCCGAGTTGGGTGTCGATGCCGGGTTCAACGCGTTGGACGGTGATTGAGATGATCGCGAGTGGCCCAAACCGGCGCGGTTTCCTTGGTGGGCTAATGGCCGCCAGTTTGATCCCGCGACCAACATGGGCCGACGCGGGGGCACCGTCGTATTTGTCTGCGGCAGCGCGACCGGATGGGTCCTATGTTTTGTGCGGGATTGGGGCGGATCAAAACGTCTTGTTTCAAATCCCACTGCCTGATCGCGGGCACGCAGCGGCCGCCCATCCCGCGCGCCCTGATGCGGTTGCGTTCGCCCGCAGACCCGGCACGTTTGCGATAGTCATTGATTGCCTTACTGGAAAATCTAAAGCCAAGTTAACAGGGCCTCAAGGGCGTCATTTTTACGGTCACGGCACATTTTCAAAAGACGGCGCGTGGCTGTTCACAACCGAGAACGATTTCGAGGCAGGACAGGGCCGCATTGGCGTTTGGGATGTCGCGGCGGGATACACCCGCGCGCATGAATTTTCGAGCGGCGGTATCGGGCCGCACGACATCAAACGCCTACCGGACAGTGACGTGTTGGTCGTGGCAAACGGTGGCATCGACACGCACCCTGATACGGGGCGCACAAAGCTGAACATCCCGACCATGGTGCCAAACCTTGCTTATACAAAAGACGGGGTGGTGATCGAAATCGCGGAGTTTGGTGCTGACTTGCGCAAAAATTCGATCCGTCATTTGGCGGTTTCTGCGTCCGGTCAGGTGGCGTTTGGGATGCAATGGCAAGGCGACGTTGACGTGACCGGATTGGTTGGCACGCATCGCCGTGGGGCGCCTGCGCAGGTTTTGCCAGCGCCGAAAAACCTTGTGCGGTCTATGCAGGGATACATCGGCAGCATCGCGTTTAGTGCTGATGACGCGACAATTGCGGCCACGTCGCCTAGGGGCGGCTTTATCCACACATTTGATGCCGCAACAGGCAGGTTTCAAAACGCCTATCCTGTTGCAGATGTTAGTGGCGTTGCCCCGGATCGGGGTGGATTTATTGTCACCTCTGGATCAGGCATGATGCAAAATATCGACAATCCTGTGGGCCCAATGTTGGCGCGCCACGACCTTGCCTGGGATAATCATCTTGTGCCGATCACCAGCTAAACCTGCGATCAGACGACCCATTCTCGAACTGATTATTTATTAAGCGCCTTGCCCGTTTAGGGGCAATCGTCGATCCAATTGCGCGCCATCCAAGGGCAAATTCGCCCAAAGGCTGGATAAACAAACGGCTCTGTCACTTGGTGAAACAGCCCGATATGGGCGTAACGCCGCGCAGAGGGCCATCCTGCAAGATTGAACCCCCTACGCGACTGCAACATCACAGTTGCGGGATTTGAGTACACTGCAAACGGCGCTGTTAAAAGACGCTGTTTGTGCTGATCCAAAAACCCGCAGCGACAACAGGGATCTATGACCTATGACGCTGAAATTTTCTTCTTTTGTGGCTGCCACTGTTTTGGGAACCACGACGTTTGCCGCCGCTGAATGCGCTGATCCGGTAAAGGTGGGTGTGCTGCATTCGCTGTCCGGCACCATGGCGATTTCCGAAACCACGTTAAAAGACACGATGCTGATGTTGATCGAAAAACAGAACGCTGCGGGCGGTGTTTTGGGATGTCAGATCGAAGCAGTTGTGGTTGATCCAGCGTCTGATTGGCCGCTGTTTGCAGAAAAAGCACGCGAATTGCTGACGGTGTCCGACGTTGATGTGATTTTTGGCAACTGGACATCTGTGTCGCGCAAATCTGTGCTGCCGGTGATCGAAGAACTGAACGGCCTGCTGTTTTATCCGGTGCAATACGAGGGCGAAGAAAGTTCCAAAAACGTGTTCTACACGGGTGCAGCCCCAAACCAACAAGCCATCCCGGCGGTTGATTATTTCCTGGACGAATTGGGTGTCGAAAAGTTCGCGTTGTTGGGCACTGACTATGTTTACCCGCGCACGACCAACAATATTCTTGAGCAATATCTGAAGGACAAGGGCATCGCTGCGGACGATATTTTTGTAAACTACACACCGTTTGGTCATTCAGATTGGGCCACAATCGTTGGCGATGTTGTCGCCCTTGGCGAAGATGGCAAACAGGTTGGCGTGATTTCAACGATCAACGGCGATGCGAATATCGGCTTTTACAAAGAACTCGCAGCGGCGGATATTTCGGCAGATGACATTCCAGTTGTCGCGTTTTCTGTGGGCGAAGAAGAACTATCAGGTTTGGACACCTCGAACCTTGTCGGGCACCTTGCCGCATGGAATTATTTCCAATCCGCAGACACCCCAGCCAACGCGGAATTCATCGCTGAATGGAAAGCATTTGCTGGCGAAGATCGCGTAACCAACGATCCAATGGAAGCACATTACATCGGATTTAACATGTGGATTCAGGCGGTTGAAGCCGCGGCCAGCACGGATGTCGATGCGGTGCGATCAGCAATGTATGGTCAGGAATTCCCGAACCTGACAGGTGGCACGGCAGTCATGCTGCCAAATCATCACCTCGCGAAACCTGTGTTGATTGGTGAAATTACGGCGGACGGTCAGTTCGATATTATCTCGCAAACGGCCGAAGTTCCGGGCGACGCGTGGACAGACTTTTTGCCTGCCTCCGCTGTCCTGACCTCGGATTGGAAAGAACTGGGTTGCGGCATGTACAACACCGAAACCAAGACCTGCGTGCAGTTGACGTCCAACTACTAACCACCCTGCGCGGGGCTGTTCCTCCCGACGGCTCCGCGCTATTTTTCTCTTCGAAAGCCTGCATTTATGCGCCGTATTATTCTGGCAATCAGCTTGTGTTTTGCCACAGCCTTGGCTGCACAAAGCCAAGATTTGCAATCTATTCTACAAACCCATTCCGAAGAAGTCGCAAAGCCGTCGCGCAAATCAGTAAATATTTTGTTGGACGATCTGGTTGCCTCAGGCCTGCCGCAGGTGACTGAGTTTTTAGAAGAATGGTCTGACAAAAATGTCTGGCAGCGCACCGATGGGCAGATTTTTATCGGGGTGCAGCAGGGTGATAATCTACGGATAAAAGACATCGATACTGGCGTCGAAACGATCCAACCGCAGGCTGGTTTCAAACAGCTTAAACCCAACGGTGGTGTCCGGCGTGTCATCGGCACGGCCTTGGTGCAGTTCCAGCTGAGCGATCCTGATTTAACACGGCGCCAGACTGCCGTGGCCTCCATCGCGCGCAAACCTCAGGCCGCGCAACTTGCGCCATTGCTGGCCTCAATCGACACTGAAAGTGATGACGCATTGAAGGCACGCAAGACGCAATTGGCGAACTTTTTATCCGCCAGTTTCGCCGATAACGCTGATGACCGGATCGCCGCGATCAACAGTCTTTCCAAGGACACCAGCGTCGAGGCGCGCAGTGTTTTGAACCGGGTTTTGACCGTGCAGACGGGCGTGTCCCAAACCGCGCCTGACGGTAATATCGCCCGCATTTTTGATCCTGCCGAGGACCCAGATACGTTTTACACGCAATTGGTTGATGCAGATTTAGCCACCGCGCGCATGTCACCAACTGCGATCCGTTTGGCGTTGGAAAACAATATCGAAGATGGGCATGTTGCGGGCATTGCAGTTGCGGAATTGAACCAACAAAAGACGCGAAATCGGGTATATTCAATGTTGGCGCAGGCCGGAACCGTACCGCCCTTGATGACAGACGCGTTGCGCGATGCGGCGTTGACCAATCACGTGTTTTACCAAGTCTACGATGAAACAAACCCAGCGATCACCGATGCTGCTAAGACCGCTTTAGCGTCGGTTGAGGCGCGTGTCGGTTGGGCGCAAACCGTAGATCTGACGTTGGATGGCATGTCGCTCGCGTCGATCTATTTCCTTGCTGCCATCGGCCTTGCGATCACCTTTGGTGTGATGGGCGTGATCAACATGGCACACGGCGAATTCATCATGATGGGGGCCTACACCGGCTACGTCGTACAGCTGTTTATCCCTGATTATACGGTGTCGATTATCGTCGCGCTGCCGCTGGCGTTTGCGATTACATTTGGCGCAGGCGTGACGATGGAACGATTGGTTATTCGCCACCTTTATCACCGCCCGCTCGAAACCTTACTTGCCACGTTCGGCATTTCAATCGCGCTGCAACAGTTGGCGAAAAACATCTTTGGGACCCAGGCTCGCCCGCTGACCTCGCCCGATTGGCTGGACGGCGCATTGGTGTTTTCGGACGTGATTGCGATCAGTTATATTCGCATCGCGATCTTTGTTTTGGCGCTGATGTTCCTTGGTCTTATCCTGTTCGTTTTGAAACGCACGCGACTAGGTCTTGAGGTGCGCGCTGTGACCCAGAACCCCGGCATGGCCGCATCAATGGGCATCAATCCGGACCGCATAAATATGCTGACGTTTGGCCTTGGGTCTGGCATCGCGGGCATCGCAGGTGTCGCCATCGGGCTTTATGCCAAAGTGACCTCCGAGATGGGGGCCGACTACATTGTGCAAAGTTTTATGACCGTGGTTGTGGGTGGTGTCGGGAACGTTTGGGGCACGCTTGCGGGGGCGTCGATGATTGGCGGCGTGCAAAAAAGCATCGAATGGTTGTACCCGTCAAACACGCTTGCGGCGCAGACCTATATGATCCTGTTTATCATCCTGTTCATTCAATTTCGCCCCAAAGGGATCGTCGCCCTCAAGGGTCGTGCGGCAGGGGATTAGCGCCATGAAACACACATTTATCGGCCAAAACCCATCAATTCTTTGGTTCCTTGCGGCGCTTGGGGTCTTCACACTTGGGGTCACTGTTTCGTCCGAAGTGACAGGCGTTGGCGTCATTTCGACCTCGTTTGTCAAAGTTTTGGGCAAGACATTGTGCCTGTGTTTGATCGCAATCGCCATGGATGTCGTGTGGGGATATTGCGGCATCCTAAGCCTTGGACATTTCGCGTTTTTCGGCATCGGCGGTTACGCAATCGGCATGTGGTTAATGTACGCGCGCACCGAAGGAATCGTGCTGGACAGCCTGTCAGGCCAAGCAATTCCACCCACGGCGCAGGAAATTTCTGACGCTATCGGCAACCAGATATTTGGTGTCGTCGGGGCCTCGGATTTCCCGATGATCTGGGCCTTTGCCGACAATCTATATTTGCAACTTTTGATGATCATGGTTGTGCCCGGCCTGCTGGCGTTGGTGTTTGGCTGGCTGGCATTTCGCAGTCGCGTGACGGGTGTTTATTTGTCCATTTTAACCCAAGCGATGACATTGGCATTGTCCTTGTATCTGTTTCAGAATGACAGCGGATTGCGGGGCAATAACGGCTTGTCGGGATTGCAAAACATTCCCGGTTTTGAAGCGACACCACAGGCAACGTTGTCCATCGCGTTCTTCCTTGCCTCGGCCTTTGCGCTGGCGGCGGGGTACGTTTTCTTTGCCTGGATCGTGTCAGGGAAAATGGGCAGCGTCGTCAAAGGTATTCGCGACAACGAGGCCCGCGTGCGGTTCCTTGGTTATCATGTCGAAAGCTACAAACTGTTTGTTTTCACGATCACGGCGGTCGTTTCAGGCATCGCAGGCGCGCTATATTATCCGCAGGCGGGTATCATTAACCCCGGTGAAATTGCCCCCATCGCATCAATTTACTTGGCCGTTTGGGTCGCAATTGGCGGGCGTGGTCGTTTGTACGGCGCGGTGATTGGGGCGGCGTCTGTGTCGTTGTTATCCAGCTGGTTCACGGGGGGGGGCGCGCCAAATATCAACCTTGGTTTTTACATGATCCAATGGACCGATTGGTGGCTGGTTTTACTTGGCCTTAGCTTTGTCGCTGTGACCTTGTTTTTCCCCAAAGGCATCGGCGGACTGTTTGATTATCTGGTTAGGAAACCGCAATGAGCATGCTGTTAGAAGTCGACGGCGTCACGGTCAGTTTTGATGGGTTTCGAGCCATAAACAACCTGTCGATCAACTTTGCCGAACCGGAATTGCGGGCGATCATCGGGCCAAACGGGGCAGGCAAAACCACGTTTATGGATATCGTAACGGGCAAAACCAAACCGGACAAAGGCAAGGTGATTTGGGGGGAACGGAACATCTCATTGCTTGGCATGTCAGAAAGTCAAATTGCGATGGAAGGGATCGGGCGAAAGTTTCAAAAACCTACAGTCTTTGAGGCCCAAACAGTGCGGCAGAATCTGGCGATGGCGCTGAAAAACCCACGTGGTCCGTTTGCTGTTTTGATGCACAAAAAGACAGTCTCGAATGGGGCTCGGATCGAAGCGATTGCTGAAGAAATAGGATTGCTCGACACGCTGACACGTTTGGCGGGTGAACTTAGTCATGGGCAAAAGCAGTGGTTGGAAATTGGCATGTTGTTGGCGCAGGAACCACGTCTGTTGTTGGTCGACGAACCCGCTGCTGGCATGACAATCGAAGAACGCGAAAAGACCACTGACATTCTGAAACGGGCGGCATTAACCCGCGCAGTTGTCGTCGTCGAACACGATATGGAATTTGTGCGGCGACTGGATTGCAAAGTCACGGTCTTGCACGAGGGCGCGGTGCTGGCAGAAGGCAGCCTTGATCACGTCACATCGAACCCTCGGGTGATCGAAGTTTATCTGGGGCGCAGCGATGCTTGATGTTCAAAACCTTGACCTGCACTACGGGCAAAGCCAAATTTTGTTCGACGTCACATTTGATGCACCACTAGGGCAAATCACGACAATTATTGGCAACAACGGCGTTGGCAAAACCAGCCTTTTGAAGGCCATCGCAGGGCGGCATCCGGCGTCGGCAGGGAGCGTAAATGTCGCGGGCGAACCTGTGGTTTTGTCGTCAGCGTTTAAAGCGGCGCAAAGTGGCATCGCGTACGTGCCGCAAGGCCGCGAGGTGTTTCCAATGATGAGCGTGTTGGAAAACCTTGAAACCGGTTTTGCGTGTCTGCCAAAGCCGGACCACCACGTTCCGGACACGATTTTTGATCTGTTTCCAGTGCTACAAGACATGATTTCGCGGCGTGGCGGGGATTTGTCTGGCGGGCAACAACAGCAGCTTGCGATCGCACGGGCGCTGATCACGCGGCCTCGTGTTTTGTTGTTGGATGAACCGACGGAAGGCATTCAGCCGAACGTTATTCAGCAAATTGGCGATGCATTGCGACATCTGCGTGCAGGTGGTGACATGGCGATTGTGCTGGTCGAACAGAACGCCGATTTTGCCTACGGGCTTGGCGACAATTTTATTGTGGTTGAGGGGGGGCGCATCAAACGACGTGCGCCGCGTGCCGACTATTCCAAGGCGATTTTGGTTCAAGACCTCGCCTTGTGACGTTACCTGCTGGTGGGTGGGCCGCGCAGTAATTGCGCGACCAAACGAGCGTTGGGACTAGGTGCGTTTGCTGGCTTGCGACCCTGCCTGCATTCCGACGAAAAACGCCTGAACCAGAGGTGGCAGACCGGCATTTGCATCTGAATTGGACGACGCATGTGCCGCCTGATCCGTTAAGCTGGCGCTGTGCTGGTTTTTGGTGCGGCTGACGCCGATCATGATCAAACCGATCCCGAAATACACGGCCGCCAACATTGATGCGGCGGCAAGCGCGGAATACAGCGTGGTCAGAAAAAACCATCCAGCGACGGTCAGAAACCCCATGCCGATCATGCAAAACAGCAGGCCCCCAGACATGAGGCCTGCGCGTTTTGCAGTGTCAGCTGCTTTTGATTTCAATGACATCATCGGTTACTTCCGCGTGCCCAGCATACCGATCAAAAATCCAACACCTGCGGCGATACCCAGCGCAGTTGCGGGTTGCGTGCGAATGAAATCTTGGGCTTGGCCCTGAATTTGTGCCGCTTGGTCTTTGGCCACATCAACACCGGAATGGACAGCTTCACGCGCTTCGGCAACGTGTGCCTTGGCGGAATGTGACACGTCTTGGCCTTTGGCTTGGGCCATTTCAGCGATCGTTGCTGACAGGCTGCGAATGTCGTCTTTCAAGATCGCCATTTGTTCGGTGACGTCTGAAAACTGTGTTGCGTTCTGGTTCATCTCTTTCAACTTCGTACTCATGGCGTGTTCCTTTCGAGTTCGTTGTGTCGTTCGAATACCCAACCCGCAACCAGCAGATTGGTTCCATGATAAGTGAAATTATTTTTCAGAATTTTGCCGAGTAGGCGGGATTGTATCGCAATCCATCACCTTGGGCGTGCCTAGGCAGCACGTCAAAATCGATCTGGATTTTATGAAAAAGCGGCGTCGATACAAACGGCGATAACCGTATCTTAAAATGACGCGCCCCCCGCGACGCGAACTACGGGGGGCTGCGACCTTTAGCTAAGCAGCGTTTCTGTCGACCCAAAGAACATCGCCTGACTTACGGCGGATTTGACTTGGTCGCGGCGGAATGGCTTGGAAATCAGGAACGCAGGTTCCGGGCGATCCCCCGTCAAAAGACGTTCCGGGAACGCGGTGATAAAGATGACTGGAACATCGATGTCGGCCAACAGATCATTCACAGCGTCAATTCCGGACGAATTATCGGCCAACTGAATGTCCGCAAGGATCAGGCTAGGGGCGTCGGACGTGCCCAGTTTAACAGCCTCGTCACGGGTGCGCGCGATGCCGGTCACGGTGTGCCCCAAACCTTCGCAAATCATTTGCAGATCCATCGCGATGATCGGTTCGTCTTCGATAATCATGATGCGGCCCTGCGCAGTTTTCGCCAGATCTGCGGATGCTTGATCGACCAACGTGCTGGCGTCTTGGGCTGACATGTCCATGATCTTGCCAACATTCGAAAGGCTGAAATCCTCAATCGTGCTAAGCAACAACGCCTCGCGAGAGTTCGCGGTGAGCGTGGCAAGATGGCGGTGGGCCTGACCTGTGGCGCCATCTTGATCCTGTTCGAACTTGCGCCCGGACGTGGACCAGATCGCGTGAAAGCACTTGAACAAATTCACGCGCACGCCATCGTCATTTTCAAACGGGGTACGATCGCTCAATATCGCCTCGAGGGTGGCGACGGTGTATTTGTCACCGCTGGCTTGTGAACCGGTCAAAGCCCGCGTGTAGCGGCGCAAATATGGCAATTCGGCCGCAAGGGCGTCTGAAAAAGTCCCGTCATTGGTGGCATGCGTCATTTTTTTTCAGTATTTTTGAATTTCTATGGAACTAACCCTTAAGTTAGGAGTTAGTTCCAATGAATCGACTTACTATGGTGAGAAATATGCCGAAACCAAAAGAAATCAAAAAGAACGAAGCGTCAGACTTTGTGAACGACAATCTCAAGATGGTCTTTCAAGAGTTGTCGGACGACAAGTTACCGGATGAAATCGGGGATTTGTTGCGCGTTCTAAAAGCCCAAGACGAAGCGGCCGAGGCTAAAAAATGAGCCAGCCAAATCCGAAAGACGAGCTGGTAGCCGCGCTTCCAGCCCTACGAGGCTACGCGATCAACTTGACGCGCAACCGATCCTTGGCCGACGACATGATCCAAGATACGCTTGTCAAAGCCTGGTCAAACATTGAAAAATTCAAACCCGGAACGAATATGCGCGCGTGGCTTTTCACCATTCTACGCAACACGTATTATACGAACCGGCGCAAGGCCAACCGCGAGGTCGCAGACGTTGACGAGGTGTTCGCCAGCCAACTTTCCGTCAAACCCGATCACGACGGACGCATGCAGTTTGCCGATTTCAAATCCGCGTTCGGGACATTGCCGGACGAACAGCGCGAAGTTTTGGTTTTGGTCGGCGCGCTAGGGTTTTCCTATGACGAGGCTGCGGAAACCTGTGGCATTGCTGTTGGAACGGTCAAAAGCCGGGTAAACCGCGCGCGCAAACGTTTGTTGGAACTGTTGGATATGGACGACGAAACCGAATTGGAAATGACAGACCAGTCCACAATGTCGGTTCTGACAGCTAGCCCAGGTTCCATTTCGTGACCCTACCTAAATGGTCACGTTTGTTGCAGGTGCAGGTTTTCTTTTTGCTCAGCTTGGCGCTGATGCCCATCGGTTTGATCGCCGTTTACCAGACGTCACAGATATCATTGGAAACCGAAAGAACCGCGGAACTGGCATTGCTCGCGTTGACGGAACAGGCCGCCGGCGACGAACAATTGATCATCGAACGTGCGTTTGGATCGGCAAAAATGCTGGGCGTGATCGCAACAGGCGTTCTGGAAACCAAAGATGAATGTCGGGTCAAGCTGGGCGAATTTATCGACAACGAACCAAAATTTAGCGCGGTCGCGATCATACCGCTGTCGGGTGGCGTGCCGTGCACATCAGCAGCTATCGACACCGATTTGTCCGAGGACGAGATTCCGCAAAATGCCCTCGAAAACCCGCGTTCGCGCATCCGTGTTGTCGACAGCACCACGTTGACCGGTAGATCTGCCGTTATCGTGTCGCAGCCCTATTATGACGACGATCAGCTTGCCGGATTTGTTAGAATTGCGATGCCGCACTTTCAAATCATGGCGGACCCAACCACATTGTCATCCGCTGGATTGGTAAATTTGATGACCTTCAATTCCGCCGGTGTGGTTCTGACGTCGCATTTGGGGATGGATGTCGCGATTGATCACCTGCCAGCTGGTTTGGCGCTAGAAACGATAAAGGTGTCAAAGCCGTATTCGTTTTCGGGCAAGGATCGTGACGGCAATGACCGGCTGTTTACAATCGCACCGGTCAAGGGCAGCCCGTTTACGATCATGGGCGTCTGGAACGTGCAAAGCCCGATTGTCAGCAGTCTGGATTCAAGTCTGCCGCCCGCAACGTTTCCAGTTTTGATGTGGTTGGCCAGCCTTGCGGTTGCGATGTTGGCGTTACACACATTGGTTTTGCGCCACGTCAATAAGCTGCGTCAGAACATATCAAAATTCAAACAAACGCGCACAGTTGCGCCCCCGATCGATAGGGTTTCTATGCCTTCGGAATTGGCCGAAGTGTCGGACAACTTTCACGAAATGGCGCATAGTATTTTGCAAGAAGAAGCCCAGATGGAAGACCTCGTGCGTGACAAAAGCGTTCTGGTCAAAGAGGTCCATCATAGGGTCAAAAACAATCTGCAAATGATATCTTCGATTATGAACATGCAAATCGGAACTGCAGAACATGAGGAAACCAGGGATGCGCTGGAACGGCTGCAGCGCCGCGTGCTGAGCCTTGCGACGATCCACCGTGATTTGTACCAATCCCAAGCACAAGGGCGTGTTGACGCAACGCAACTGATGTCTGAGATTGTCGAAAAATCGATTGAAGCAGTAGCACCTGACAAGGGTGAGGTTGATTTGACCAGCTCTTATGACCCGCTTCTTTTGTTTCCGGATCAGGCAGTCCCTTTATCGTTGTTTGTGTCTGAGGCCGTTACTAACGCGTTGAAATACATCAACTTCAACACTGAAACACCGCCAAAGATGAGCGTTCATTTGACCCATGATGCGGGGGCCGTCACGCTGCGCATGACAAATGATATCGGCCTTCTTGAGGGGGATATGGAAAGCACGGGGCTGGGCGCGCAGCTGATGAGCGGGTTTGTTATTCAGCTGGGCGGTCACTTGGAAAAAAGTGAAAAGAACGGGCAGTATTGTTTGGAGCTTAGCTTTACTGCCGCCGAATTTTCGCCCGACGCGGTTGATTTTTAAGTTCTGCATTTCGCCCGCAAAAACCCAAATGAAATCGCGCAATATGGAACCATTTCCGATCTGAACCGTTGATCCGGTGTAATCATAACGAAAGGAAATACTATGCTGCGTTGGGCCCTTACATTTTTGGTTGTCGCATTAATTGCTGCTGTTTTTGGATTTGGTGGAATTGCCGGTGCGTCCGCTGGAATCGCCAAAATTTTATTCGTGATATTCCTTGTTTTGTTTGTCGTTTCCATGTTGGTGCGCGCCTTGAAAGGCCAGCCGCCCGTCTAATTCGGGCACCACAGGTAACGGTGTAAGATTGCGCCGTTGCGACACGCGACACTTCAAAGGTGCGACATACATTGTCGCGCCTTTTGACGTTCTACATAGCGTCCTGTTTTTCGGCGTCCTGCGCACGCAAACGCTGAACGCACCAAAAAGTTCCCAAATTAAAATCAGAAAAATCGTGGAACGAAAGCCTCGCGTCAGGGGTTCTTTTACCACAGCAGCAAACGAGACGCTGTTCTACTAAATCTAAATTAGGAGTTTGTTATGACACGCACGAAATTATTGAGCCTGACCGCCGCCACAGCCATCGCCGCCACGGGTGCGATCGCCGAAACACCTCAAGCCGCAACTGGCACAAGCAGCGATGTCGCGTCACAAGCCCCACTTGCCTACGATACGAATTCCCCCAAAGTTGCCATTGGTAACTCCGCCAAGGACATCTCGGGCATCGGTATTTCGACTGACAAAATCTTGGCATTGGCCGCTGTAAAAGGTGAGATGCTCAAGACCAACGAAGGTACCGAAATCGGATTGATCCAAGACGTGAGCTATAATGCGCAGGGCAATCCGGAGCTGATCGTCGACGTGCTGGATCGTGCCGCAATTGGCGCTGATACCCTCGTTGTGACGTTGCAGCCGGGCAATATTGATCTGGCGACAAACCGGATCATTTTGGACACATCTTATGCAGAACTGCTGCTCAAGGTGAAGGCCGATGGTGGCCCTGACAGTGCGGATCGTGTGGATGTCACGCTGTTCTAAACTGCTGAAAAATTGATTTCCAAAAACACCGGGCGCATGGATTTTGTCATGCGTCCGGTTTCGTATGACCATCGTTTACTGATGAAAACACCCGTCGCTCATTGTTGATGTGACCTAATTCAGGATACCTTTATGATATTGAAAACTGCACCTAAACGCCTCGCGATAATCGGGTTCGGACCAAGAGGTTTAGGCGCATTAGAGGCGTTGGCTGATCAGGTGTCAGGCAAGCGCGCCGCCGTGAAGATCGACATTTTTGATCCGTTCCAATGGACGGGGGCGGGGCCAAATTTTAACCCAGATCAAAGCGATTTATGTATTTTGAATATTCCTGTGCGCGCGCTGGACATTGATCCGCCTGCGCAGATTGCCCATCGCATTGCACCGTTTCCCGAATGGTCAAAGACAACCTACCAGCCGGATGATTTTCCGCCGCGATCTGACCTTGGCGCGTATTTGCACGCACGATTTCATGCACTTTGTAGCGAGACTGATGGCTTTTTTGACATGCGACATTTCCAAAATCCGGTCACGACCCTTAGCAAATCGGATGATGGTTGGTGGGTCGACGCACAGGGAAAGCAGCATGGGCCCTATGACGAGGTTTTGTTAACCCAAGGGCAGCCAGACACTGCGCCCGACCCGCAACTGAAACGTTGGATGGGTCACGCGACGGATCACAGTCTGGAATTGCGGCCTGCATATCCCGCCAATGCGCTGATTGATGCGGCTAAAAATTGGGCTGGAAAAACAGTGGCTGTTCGGGGTTTAGGCCTGTCGACATTGGATGTCGTTCGGATGCTGACGATGGGTTTGGGCGGTGAATTTAAGGACGGCGTATACATCCGTTCGGGAAATGAGCCGCATAAAATTTTGCCATTTTCTTTGGATGGAACGCCACCTGCGTCCAAACCCGCAACGGGCAAACTGGATGATCGGTTTTCGCCGAACGGCCAAGAAACTCAAGACTTTGAGGCCGCATTAAGCGCCACGCTTTCCCAAGATCCCGCTGATGCCCTTGATACAATTTGCGAGGCGTTGATCAAACCAACAGCCCGTATTCTGCGCGAATGTGATGCATCAAAAACGGAAAACGATGTGCGAATTTGGCTGGATGCTGAATGCAAAAACCCAGGGACTCAAGATGCGCGTGACGCAGTTTCAGCCCTTGGCGGTGACATCGAAATGGCGCATGGGCGACAGGCACCATCGGTCGGGTATGTGGTTGGTCAACTCTGGCGCAAATGGCAAAATGAAATTCGGAGCGGCGTAAATTCGGTCCAGCATAGGCCTGAAACGGCAGCTGCGATTGTCGGCTTTGACGAGGGGCTAAAACGGTTCAGTTATGGACCACCTGTGTCCGCGTCCGAAGACCTTTTGGCCTTGATCAACGCCGGTGTCGTGAGCCTGTGTGCGGTGGATGGCCCCGCAGTTATTTTGCAGCCCGACGGGTGGTGTTTGTTAGAAGGCGAAGAAGCGTTCAGCGCCAGCATCATGGTCGACGCGGTGCTGCCCAACCCCGATCTGCTGCGTGTCACGGACCTGTTGATCGCAACGAGCGTGTCCAATGGCAACATGCATCCGATCGCCGATGGATTGGGCGCGCATGTTTTACCGAATGGCCAAATGATGGGTTCTGATGGAAACCCACAACAGGGTTTTTGCATGCTTGGGCGACTGTCCTTGGGGAGTGTCATCGCGGCGGATTCACTGCACGACTGCTTTGGTTCATCAACAACCAGATGGGCCGAAGGTGTCGTCGAACGGATCCTTGACCGACCAGTTGCCTGAGAGGTTTTTACCCATAAAAACCAAAGGTAAGGCCGAATTTTTCACAAAAATCCCCAAAAAATCCGGAACTTTTTCCACGCCCCCGCGTTGCTTTATCACACCGCTGGTGACGTCCAGCCAAACACATCAGGAGATACCATGAAACGCTTTTTGACCACGACCGCAGCAGCCATTGCTTTGAGCACCGCAGCCTACGCCGACGGACACACAGCCTCATTTTCTGACATGACATTCGACGAAAGCGTCAACCTTAACGCGTCCGATCTGATCGGGATGCGGGTCTATGTGACCGAGGCTGACGTCACAAACGCGACCATTGTCAAAGCCGACGGCGAAAAAGAATGGAACGACATTGGTGAGATCAACGAGATCATCCTAACCCGTGACGGCAGTGTGCAGTCCGTGATTGTGGGTGTTGGCGGGTTTGTCGGCATCGGCGAAAAAGACGTGGCGATTGATATGTCGCAGTTGAAATTCGTCAGCGATGGCGATGCTGCCGACGCGTTCTTTTTGGTGGTAAGCGCCAGTGTCGCAGGGGTGCAGGACGCGCCGGCGTATGCACGTACTTTGGCCGATACGAAGGCGACTGAAACTACCATCGACCGCCCGATGATGAACGCCCCATCCGTGACGCGCGACGGCTACGCAATGATGGACCGCGATGACTTGACGGCTGACGATTTGACGGGTGCCCGCGTGTACGGACCTGACGACAAAGATGTCGGCGAAATAAGTGAATTGCTGTTGACCGAAGACGGCAAGTTGGACCGCGCTGTGATCGACGTCGGCGGGTTCTTGGGGATGGGCGAACGCCCCGTTGCCGTGACGCTGGACGAAATGCAAATCATCCGCGCCGACGACGGCGATGACGTGCGTGTTTACATTGACAGCACCCAAGAGGCGCTGGAACAGCAGCCTGAATACGAAGGCTAAATCGCGAAAGCAGGGTGGGGCATGTCCTCACCCTATTTGCCAGATTTGAAAAGGAACATTGCGATGACAAAATTTTCTGCCGGACCGATAATCGAAATTTCAACAGACACCGCAACTGTGCACGCGTTTCGCGTCACGGGTCACATCGACGATGATGCGTCAGAGGCGTTGGCGAAACACATGAACGATGTTTTTGATCGCCAAGACAAGGTCAGCATGTTGCTGGACCTGACCGGGTTCACCGGAAGTGATTGGGACACCATGTTTGATGACGATGTGATTTCGTCGCGGTTTCGCGCGTTGAAACATGTATCGCATTACGCGGTTGTCGGGGCACCGGATCGCGCGGCCAAAATGATCGGAATTATGGATAAAATCATTCCGGTCAAAGCCAAAGCATTTGATAGCAATGACCTGTCCGCCGCGTGGGTATTTGTTGGCGCACAGCCACAGCCATTGACCTGATCATGTAGGACAATCGCGCGAATGACGCAAAACGGGTGCAGCCCTTGCGAGAACATAAAGACGTGACCGCGCCACCTGCCGAAACCGTGGATTTTGATCATCTTGATCGGTTCGCGGACGCGCTTGATAGTCGCTTTCGGATACCGGGAACGCAGATCAGGTTCGGGTATGATTCACTGTTGGGTTTTATCCCTGGCGTGGGTGATATCGCGACGCTTGGGCCTGCGGTTTATCTGATTTGGCAGGGACGCAAGGCAGGTGCCTCGAACTTTGTTTTGACGCGCATGGCCGCAAACGCCGGCGTTGATTTTGTGATTGGATCGATCCCGCTGATTGGTGACATCTTTGACGTCGGGTTCAAATCGAACAGGCGTAACGTTGAACTGCTAAAGCGCGCGCTGGCACCCAAGAACCAGCCGGGTGGAACGGCGACTGACAGCGAAAAGGGTGTGTAATCGGTCAAAGACGTGGTGTCCGACATAGACAAAGACACACCAATCACGCGGCCCTAAAACACGTGGTTAAGTGAACGCAGTGGCCGGATTTCGCCATGAAAATGCGAACCAAATAAAGAAAGTTTCACAAAACTTGGAACTTTATCGCGTCCCGCCAGTTTACTTATCAGACGATTAACAAACACAGCTAGAAGGAACACTTTTATGGAATATGGTATTGTTGGCCTCTTGGTCCTGATCGCAGACATCTACGCGATCATTAACATTTTCTCGAGCCGCGCTTCAGTGATTGCAAAAATCTTGTGGACGCTTCTGGTACTCGTTTTGCCAGTCATCGGCTTTATCATTTGGTTTTTTGCGGGCCCACGCGGCAACGCAGCGACCGTTTAACCAGTACGCAATTTAACCAGTAAAAGAGCCGGTCGTCTGCGGAAAAACGTGGACGATCGGACGAAAACATAGACAAGGAGATCGTTATGAATTGGGATCAAGTTCAAGGTAAGTGGAAAGAAATGACCGGCTCTGTCAAAGCCAAATGGGGTGATTTGACGGACGACGAGGTGGCCGAAATCGACGGCAACCGCGAAGTGCTGGAAGGTAAAATCCAGTCCAAGTACGGCAAGACCAAAGAGGAAGCGAAGGCTGAAGTCGACGAGTTCCTCAACAGCAACTAAGATTTGAACTAAGGCCGGGGCCCATTCATTTGGGCCCCGGCCTTTTTGCATGTTTGGGGGTGATTTTCTGCCCAATGGCGTGCCAATTTTTTGATCACCAATTTGATTTTCACAGGCGCTGTCGGTAAACGTAACGGGC
Organism: Ascidiaceihabitans sp.; assembly: GCA_047626725.1. Lineage (GTDB taxonomy): Bacteria > Pseudomonadota > Alphaproteobacteria > Rhodobacterales > Rhodobacteraceae > Ascidiaceihabitans. Next base: position 73,783 of record JBLHSG010000007.1, on the reverse strand, counting down.
GTTCTGTCTGATCAAAAAGAAAATCATCATGCCCGTCCCGTCGTCAAAATCCGAACTGCTGAGCGCCATCGCGGTGACGTTTGACAAGCTGATCATAGACCTGAAAAAAGTCCCCGAAAATCACGCGCGCGAACACACGCTTGATGGCCATGTCAAAGGCACGCTTATCTGTCCTGCCGACCTTGTGTCCTATCTGATTGGTTGGAATGAACTTGTCCTGAAATGGTTGGATCAGGACGATGATAGGCAAAATGTGCAATTCCCCGAAGTCGATTTTAAGTGGAACGAACTTGGGCGTCTCGCACAGAGATTCTATGCGGATTACAGCGACCATAGCTATCCAGAATTGTTAGATCGTTTAACGCAGGCCAAAGGAATGCTGGTCGTCACAATCACTGCGCGCACGAACGATGAACTGTATGGCAGGCCGTGGCATGGCAAATGGACCAAGGGTCGAATGATCCAATTCAACACGTCGTCGCCCTACACAAATGCGCGTGGTCGGATCCGCAAATGGCTGAAATCGCAGGGGTCTGTTCTGGGCTAATCGACGGGATGCTGCATACCGTTCTGTGCCTACAAAATTGTGGTTCGATAACGCGACGGTGCAACACCGCGCAGGCGCCGAAATTCGCGTCGAAATGTTTCTGAACTGCCAAATCCACACGCAGCGGCAATATCAGACAGGGACGCGTCCGTCGTTTCAAGCAGGTCGGCTGCATTTGCGATCCGCGCCGCAGTTAACCAACCCCGCGGCGTATCCCCGTGATGTTCCTGAAACCGGCGCGCAAGTGTTCTGGTCGACAGTCCGGCCACCTGCGCCATTCGAGAAACGGGCCAGTCCTGCGCAATCGTTTCACGGATGGTATCCAGCAGTGGCGCAAGGCGTCCGCCGCGTTCTTTTGGCACTGGTGTTTGTACAAATTGACGTTGGCCACCGTCGCGATGGGCATGCAAAACCAAACGGCGCGCAACAGCGTTGGCATGTGCGGCACCCCAATCACGACGCACGATATGCAGGCACAGATCAAGCCCCGCGGCCGACCCCGCAGATGTCAAAATATCGCCGTCATCGACGTATAAAACATCAACGTCCACATCGATCATCGGGTACTTTTCAGCCAACGCATCAACGTAACGCCAATGCGTCGTGGCGCGCCGATTATTAAGGATCCCGGATGCCGCCAGCACAAATACTCCGGAGCAAATTGACGCCACCCGCGCGCCGCGTTTATGGGCCGCACGGATCGAGTCACATAGCGCTTTGGGCACAGGCACGTCGGCCCCGCGCCACCCAGGTACCAGGATCAGATCGGCGTCATTTAAGGCATCAAGCGTGTGGGTCGTCGCAATTGTGATGCCGCCAGTCGCCCGCAATGGACCAGATTCAGCTGCCACAGTTTGAAAACGATACCACGCGTCAAATTCTGGACGGGCGAGGCCAAATACCTCGACGCCGATGCCGAATTCGAATGTGCACAGGCCGTCATACGCCAACAAGCAAACCAGCGGTGGCGTTGCGTCGCCTTTGGATATTGCCGTTTCAAACATTTGGCAGAATATGTGCGATAGTTGTCATATCTGCCAATAGCGTGAACAGCCAAAGCAGTGCAAGTCTAGACAGGAAAGCAGACACAGAAAGGTAGATAAATGACCCCCCCCTCAGCCGTGGCCGAAATTCCCGCAGCAACCAGCGCCGATGCAAACGCACATTTTGCGGCAAAGCTATCCTTTGAAACCGACTGCTGGGATACGCACTATAGCCTGTCGCAAAACGTTGACGATTTTGTGCTATTTGATGTGCGCAGCCCTTCCTTGTACCGCGAAGGTCATGTGCCCGGTGCCCTGAATTTACCGCATGGGAAAATGACACAGCGGCGCATGTCTGAATGGCCTGACGGGATGTTATTCGTGGTCTATTGCGCCGGCCCACATTGTAATGGCGCGGATAAAGCCGCTGCGCGTTTGTCGCAAATGGGGCATCCGGTCAAGTTGATGATTGGTGGGATTACAGGTTGGATCGACGAAGGGTTTGTACTGGCCACTGGCACAGATCCATCCACTGTTGCCGAAGTCGAAGGTGGCGCGGTCTGATAAAAAATACGGTGAAATCGTCGGCATTCACGCTTTAATCCAGTAACAACGCCTCAAGGTTCGACGGGGTCATACCGCTTTCTACCCCGGTTAAAACCCCGTCGGTGTCGATGATGACGGTTGTCGGAATGGACCGGACGCCAAACGCGTCTTGTGACATCTGACCATTCAAATCAATCAGGATCGGCAGGTCATACGATTGGTCCTGCCACATCGCGCGGATCTTGGCTTTGATACCATCTGCATCGTCCTGTTCGACCAAGGCGATTGTCCAAATTTCAGCGGGTGCGTTTTCTGCTGTCAGCCGTTTTGCCAAAGCATCCAAATGCGGCATTCCGTTCAGACAAGGACGGCACCACAATGCCCAAAAATCGAGGACCAACCGTTTGCCCTTAGCCTGCGCAAGGCTGCGTGTTTGTCCGTCAATTGTTTCGAATGTGATGTCTGGAACGGGAGCGCCGATCGTTGCTGGAACGCCGGTAAATCCGCTAAACGATGCGACCTCGCGACGGTCAGTTGTGTCAAAGCTCACGCTTTCATTTTTTGACATGACCGCCTCATGATCAATGGCATAGGCAAAGATCGCATCGCCAATCGTCAGATCGATGCGGGACAAGAAACCCGTTTCAGTGTGGAATTTGACGGTTACAGTGCCCTGATTTCCACGCAGTTCAAGCACGTCAAATCCGTCTATTTCCGGATGAACTGCTGAGGGCGCAATGTCGTGGATCAACCCAAGGCCAAGGCTGCTCAGCCACGAGTAAGGACAGTCTTTTTGGCGCAATGCGATCTGGGGTGGGGCAAACAATGCGGCCCCCAAAACGCTGCGCATAGTGGTCAGGAAATCGGTGTCGAGGACGGTTTTTAAATACAATCGGGGTTGATCCGCTTGCATTAAAAAGACGTCATTTCCAACCGCAGCACCCCCATATCCAGCCATGGAATAGGCGGCGTCTGTGCCTGTGCCACATGAAAACGCAATCTGCGATACTTGGTCTTCAGTTTCTTGATTTGGGCTGACGGGAAAGGTTCGGATGTGGCCTGCAATGCTAGGAAGTGCCTGATAGGCAAGGGCGCATCGGCGGATCAATTCATGGGCTGCGTGTTCAATTTTACTCATCGATCACCTTGTCCATGACGGGGGCGTGTGTCCAATTGCGATCAAACAAGTTGATGTCTGATATGACGTACCGCGCCACAGACTGTAACGCGGTACGCACATGATATTGTCGTTTACTAAATTAGCAAACTGTCGCGTTGCATGCTGCTTTTGCTGCGAGGTCCGCAGGGAATGGCAGTGCGTTTGCGGCGGCCATGCACAATGTGCAAGCGATGCCGGAACCGGCTACATTGCCGGAAAATGCTTGAACGTCGCCGCGGTGCTTGATGCCTTGCATGGCTTCTGGCGAACGGTCTACTGGTGCACAAAAGTTAGGTGTCATAGTCTTCTCCATTCATTGGGCCCGATGGGGGCTAATAATGTCCAACCGCCGACCATCGACGATTAGACAACACCCGGCCTCACGAAAATCGCAAGCCCGAGATCGGTGACGGATCATGAAAATGCATGACCCGCGCTGTTCGTTAGATTGGTGCAAAATCGTGGCGCACCAATCCAAAACCGGATCGCAAATGCAATCTGGAATTTATTGGCAAACCGTCGCTTTGCATGCGGCTTCGCACACGGCGCGTGGTGTTGACGCCAATGCTGAACATGTGGCCATGCACAATGTGCATTTGAAACCGGACGCCGAAACGCCGCCGCCGTATGCTTGGATATCGCCGTGATAACCGATGCCTTGCATGGCTTCGGCAGACCGGTCTACTGGTGCGCAAAAATTAGGTGTCATTGTCTTCTCCTGTGTTGGTCCCGATGTGGTCAAATAGACCGCGTCGTCGGGTTTTTATGTTCTGGCGATGTCCGAAAACCAAACCCGTGTTGAGCGCGCAAAAGTTAGCGCACATGCCGAACGTTAAGTGCACAAGCAGACGCAAGGCCCGCCTGTGCAAATCAGGTTTAGCGAACAGACCAACTGCGCACGGCACCAACGGTACACGGCACGACGTCGCTGACATCCACAGTAAAGCGGTGGCGCATGCGCGCGCCGCGATCGTTCATCGGATCGAAGGTGGTCAGAATGACATCCCAGCAATCTGAATCCTGGCGGCAGATCGGGCTGCGTTCGACAGCAATGTCATCCAACTCGTGGCCAGCTTCGGCCGATTTGTTGAACACACGATCCGCTTGAAACGCGTTGGTCGCGGCAAAGTTAATGGCACGTTCCTGTGGGCTTTGGCCCAAGCTGCGCAATTCGTAATACACACGGTTCAAGAAGTTCTCGACCTTGGCCTTTGCGTCATCTGTTGCCGCGCTTTCCAGCAGTTGTTCGGTATTCCATGCGAACATCCCACGCATCGTCGGAACGATTGTCGGGACCGTGATGCCGTTGGTCAATGTGGTTGTACCGACAACAACACCAGGGATAGAGATACGCTCGACGTTCTCGTCGATTTGACCCTGAAGAACGTCTAACAAACGCTGATAAGCCTCAGCTGCATAAGGGCCGGTTGGCTGGATCGCATAGATTGGCGTCGCATCGATTTCCAACGTCCATGTGACTGCTTCGGCGTCCCACGGGTTGGATTTCAGGTGCTTGATCATGTTTTTCCAGTCGAAGGGGTTTTCGCCCATCGCCTGCCACAGGGAATCCTTGCGTGCTTCGGTCACAAGGTCATAGCGCAACTTTCCCAAGGCAAATACCAGCTGGTCACCACCGCCGCAGCCGCAGCCACAATCCGAAGGTTCAACCGCACTTGGCGTCACTGCTGCTGGCATCTGTTGTGCAGAAACAGGTGCCTCCGAGGCCACAACGCCCGCGGTTTGCATCATCGCTTGGGGCGCAATTGCCTCTTGTGCGACGATCGCGTTTTGAACCGGGGTTTGAGTAATTTCGTTGGTCATAATTCCCTCCTGATCGGACATAATATCCTTGCTCCTTGAAATGTTGGTGATCGAAAAACGGTGGTTGGACGGCAAAATTGTGCCGCCGCTAAAGGTAAAGTTAGGCTGCGGTGCCAATCGGTTGTCTGTCCGAAAGGCGGGTTGAATCGGGCCGATTTGTGCGGCACTTGGCGTGATGGCCAAGGTCGGCGTTTCGGTGGTTGTCACGTCACTTGCCAGACCCACGCGTTGACACGGCAAGCAAACGGTTTCGTCGTCAATTGCGTGCGACGGGGCGACAGCATTGCCAGACATCGCATCAATTGCGGCATCGACATTCAGCGTGCCAACCAAATAGCGGCGGCAATCGCCCTGTTCGGTCGGGTTGCACGGGGTGGCCGCATCCAAAATTGCACGCCGCACTGCCAAAACATCAATTGGTTCGCCGCGTTGGATTTGCAGGCTGATCATCAGCGCAACCGTGCCGGTCACAATGGGTGCCGCAAAGCTGGTTCCGGATTTCACCCCGACACCGCCGCCAGCCGCAGCGCCAGCGATGTCTTTGCCCGGGGCCAGAATTGCATTGGCGCGGTACGCTTCGCCCCAATTGCTGAATCCCAGCGGTTCGCCTGTTTCCGGATTCATTGCGCCGACGGCCAAAACCGTGGGAATACTGGCGGGAACATGCAGGCATTCGCAGCCATCATTGCCTGCCGCCGACACGACCAAGACGCCCTGTTCCTCGCAATATTTTAACGCATCTAGCAGGAACTGGTCTGCTTCAGGCGTCGGGCTTAATTCGCCGCCGCTGATGTTGATGACATGGGCACCTTTGTCGACGGCAGTGCGAATTGCCCGGGCCAAATCAACCTGTGAGGATGCGATTAATCCACCGCCTGATGTGCCGCGATACACCGGGATCAGCAATCCGGTGCACTGGGGGGCGATCCCCGCAAGGCCACAGTCTGACTGGCCGAAAATCTGGCTGGTGACGTGAGTGCCATGCCCTAACGTGCCGTTTGACAGATCGTTAGGTTGCGCCGAAAGCGATATGGTTTTGAGGGTCGCCGACGCCAAACAGGCATGGGCGGTATCAACTGGGCCATCCAAAATCGCAATCACAACCCGAGGGTCGCCGCTCGATAATTTGGTCAAGCCAGAAACAATGGAAGGCACGTCTACGAAAGACAAATACATCACCCTAAAAATTGATTTTATAAAAATGTGGTAGCGTTAAAAAATGTCGTCTGAAAAATTAGTTTAGTCAAAAATATTCCCTTAACGGTAGAGCCGGAAATTTTTATTAGCAACTGATTTTCTGGACACAGTGGTCAAAAGCGTTTGTGGCGAGGCGCTTTTGACTGAGTTGATGTTCGATTAAGTGACTGTTTATGAACGCATTATTTTCAAAAACATTTTAACGATAAACCCATCTTATTTTGATCCAGATCACTTTCAAAACGGCAAATTTTTGTGCGTTAGGGCGGAACTACGACGGGGGCCTTAGGTATCCGGCCCCATCCAAAAGTCGCCAGAATTTACGACGATTCTGAGGTGTTTACTTACAGCCTTGCCTCGAGAAAAAAACCACATTCAATGCTAGTTTAACTGGCCGCCAATTGCTCGCAGTCTTGCCAAATTTGGCGCGCGTCATCCAACTGCAAGGTCCACGAAAGCGGAATGCCTTTTGGTGTTGCGACCCCGTGCACGCGGCCCATAATTGCACCGATCAGGATCGCGCGCCCGGCGCTGTCACCTCCGGCCAGGATGTTGCGTTCGACAGCTTCGCGGTAGCTGTCGCTGTGTTTCAAGATGTGAAACATCACGGGTCCAGCGGTTGGTAAATGACACGCGCGCCCAACCAAACCGGCATAATCTGTGGAATTGCTATCGCGGGTCGACAGTGCATCCAGCAGTTCGGTTTTGATGCTTTGATCAGCAGAATGTGCCGCGGCATCAAGCGCGTCGCCAAGCGGCTCATTGTGCATAACGCGCGATAAAACGTCAGAAAATGCAGCGCTATACGCTGCGGCGGCATCGTTGACATTGGTGATTTGCATCGACTGTTTTATCATTTCGGGCAGGTTTTCCGCCGTGTGATACTTGGCCAGAATTGCAGGTAAACGCGAAACAGCCGGGTTCTGATCGTCGTCGATACCGGAGGGGAATTTTTCGGCTGCGATGTTGTCTAAGGCGGCGCGCGTCGGCCGATCAATGTATCCTTGATAGGTGCCACCTGGTCCGAAATGAGCCACAAAAGCCGCCTGATACGCGTCCACGTCAAAGGCGCCGTTGTTGGCGTTCATTGACTGGATCGCCAGGCGCAAAACCTCGCCGTATTGGGTCAGCATTCCGCTGTGACGACCACCATGTGCAAAATATCCCAAAACACCTTCGAAATTTGCCGCATCAACCGGTGCAAACGCGCATTTTCCGTCGTGACGTGCCGTGATTTCGGCAATCCGCTCGGCGTCATAAATCCAGTGCAAACCAAGGCAGGCCGCATCCGACACAAGCGCGCCAAGTAGCATTTCAGAGGTTTGAGAACGTGACATTTCTGATCCTTCGATTTGGTCGGCCTTGAGTGTCGCTTGATGCGTGCGAAACGTAAAGGTCGTGATGTGATTGCTGCTTGCAGAAAATGCGGTGTTGCCCAAAGTGGACGGGTGCAACACCACATCGCCAGTTTATTTTGAGGCCATTTCACCGCGCAAGAACTGTTCCGGATCATCGACTTCTTCTAGTTTTTTGCCATTAATCCACCAAAATCTGTTGCCCACATTGCGTAGAAAGCTTCGGTCGTGACTGACCAACAGGCAGGATGCGCCATGGGCGATCAGCTCGTCTTCGAGCGCTTCTTGCCCTTCGATATCGAGGTGGTTTGTGGGTTCATCCAGTAGGTAAAAGTTAGCATTCTTGAGCCGTAAAACCAACATCGCCAATCGCGCTTTTTGCCCGCCAGACAATGCGCCAACCTTCGTGTCCTGCATCTGGATCGTGACGCCCGCACCCGCCAAAACGCCGCGCGCACGTTGATCGCCAATGTCGAATTGCCCCGCAACAATATTCATCGGGGTTTCGTCATCAGGCAGTTGGCTAAGGTGCTGATCCGAGTAGGCAGGCACGACAGACGGCGCACATTTCACGATGTTTTCGGTGCCACAAAGCGCGCGTTGAATCATCTGGATCAGTTGCGTTTTTCCAGTGCCGTTTTCGCCTAACACAACAATGCGATCGCCCTGCAAAATCCACTTTTGACCGGTCTTGTACAACAGCCGTCCATCGGGGGTTTTGACCTCAACATCATCCAATGTAATCAGTGCCTTGGCGTGTGTACCGCTGTTCACAAGCTTGATGTCACCAGCGCTGCGTTCTTGATGCGCAGGCTTTGCTGCGTCTTCCATTTTTGTGGCGCGTTCGGTCAATTGTCGGGTCTTTACAAGCAACAAATCCGACCCTGAATTGATCCCCACATTCTTTAGTTTCGCGGCCTGTTTGCGCAATTGCTGCGCCTTGTTCAGGTCATTGGCAAAGCGGCGTTCGTCGGCGGCATCTGCCTCAGTTAGCGCGATGCGGGCGGCACTAAACGGCACCTGAAAAACGCGCGAATGTTCGGCCCGTAAAAACAGCGTCCGGTTTGTTGTGGCATCCAAAAACGCCCGATCATGCGAGATTATCACAGCCGGCATGTCACGCGGCAATGCCCCCAACCAATCCTGAAGCAACCCGATGCGATGCAAATCCAAATGGTTCGTCGGCTCGTCCAGCAGCAACACGTCTGGTTCCGTAATCCAGACCGCCGCCAGCATCGCTGTGCGTTGCCACCCGCCGCTTAATTCGTGCAGCGGTTTTTGATGCATCGCCTCGGGGACTTTCAAGTCGTCCAGCACAACATCGACACGCCAACTTTCGTATTCGGCCTGATCCGCAGGCAGGGCCGCCAACACCCATTCATGCAGCGTGTGATGCAGTGCATTGTCCGGCACATTCTGCGCAACATAACCAACGCGTGTGCCACGCGCGCGGGTGATTTCGCCGCTGGTTGGCTCAGTCAAACCAGCCAAACACGTAAGCAAAGTGGATTTACCACGACCATTTGCAGCGACCAATCCGATACGGTCAGTTTTGGAAATTGTCAGGTTCAGGTCAGCAAACAACGGCTGGCCAAGGGTCATGCCCAAAGCATTGATATTGATAATTGTCATTGGAATCTCGGGTCAAATAGGATGTGGCCGCAGTACGGCGTTGGGCAGACCATTCGAAACAGAATTTCTGGGCCAGCCCTGCAAACGGATTTACAGGGCGTCGCGGGGACCATGCTGAAGTCGGCGGATAATTCGCATGTTCAGCTGGTGCCCTCCCGTTGTAGATTTTAACATTCTGGATAAAACCTAGGAAATCCGCAGCGTTTTGGCAAGGGCACGATTGATCGCATTCTACGGCGTCAGCAGGTCCAGCAATTTTAATCGTTGGATTTTTCCGGATGGACCTTTGGGCAATTCAGGCAAAAAATGTACGTGATCGGGCGCTTTGAATTTGCCGAGCTTTTCAATGCACATGGCGATCAGATCTTGGTTGGTTACGGCTGACCCCTCGCGCACACGCACTGCCGCCTCGACGCGTTCACCATAGGTTTTGCAAGGGCGCGCAAATGCCGCGGCTTCGATCACGTCACTGTGGGCGTACAACGCTTCGTCGATTTCGCGTGGTGCGATGTTTTCGCCGCCTTTGATAATCAGTTCCTTTAGGCGTCCAGTGACGAACAGATAGCCGTCCGCGTCCTTGCGCCCTAAATCGCCAGTGCGCAGCCAACGGCCGTGAAATGCAGCCTGTGTGGCTTTCGGATTCTTGAGGTATTCCAGCATGACGTTCGGGCCGGATATTGCAATTTCGCCTTCGACATCTGGCGCGCATTCACCAAGGTCAGGGGCCAGGATCGTCACGTCGTTTCCGTAAGCCACCCCGGGTGATCCGATTTTGCGAACACCGGGGGGCAAGGGATTGGACAGGATTTGTGCGGCGGTTTCGGTCAGCCCCATGGTTTCGATGATGGGTAGGTCAAACCGCGCTTCGAATGCGGTTTGCACATCGGGTGCCAAAGCGGAGGATGCAGAGCGGCCAAACCGCAACCGTGCGCTGCTGTGCGCGACTGGATTTGCGTCGCTGTGCAGCAGATGCGAAATGATCGTCGGGACAACAGAAAACCAGGTGGATTTGGTCGTTTCGATTTGATCCCAGAACCGGCTTGCCGAAAATTTTTCAGCCAAGGCGACCGATCCGCCAGAAACAAGCGCACCCATAACCGTGACGCACAACCCGTTGATATGGCAAATTGGCAGCACGCATAGCCCGCGATCCTGATCGCTAAGGCCGTGCGCAATCGTCGGGGTCCACCCCCCCGCAAGCAGGCTGGAATGCGTGTGAACCACACCTTTTGGTCGCCCCGTTGTGCCAGATGTATACATCAGCAGCGCGTGATCCGACGGGCTGATATCGTGCAGGGTCACGTCGCAAACTGTGATGTCATTCAAACGTTTCATTGCGGGTGGTCGTGCGTTTTGGAACATGTCGATCACGCTGTCATGGACCATCGCAATGCGTGCCTCGCAGTGATCAAGCGCGTAGGCAATCGCGTCTTGCCCTGCGGCCAGATTGATCATTGTCGCGCGAAAACCGCCGTAAACCGCACCGTAAAACGCAAGGATCCCTTCGCGCCCGTTGGGCTGTAAGATCGCAATGCTCTCACCTTTTTCGATCCCTTGCGCAGTCAATGCGCTTGCGATTTTTTGTGCCTCATCGCGCAGAACTGCCCACGTCAAATCAGGGCTGCTATCTGTAAAGACGAACGCTACTGTTTCCCCATTTGCCCGATGATCTAGCCAATCGCGCACCGTACCTTTTGGTGGGTCGTGAGGCGAAATGTCGTACGTCAGGCTCATTTGCCAGCAGCGTCCCAATAGTCGGAAAAGATGTCTTCGACCTTTGGTTCACGCGCTGGAATTTCCCGGATAATTTTAGTGGTCTGCATGAAATGCTTCCAATGGACGTTGTCGTCGATCGAATTTCCGCCCCATGACCCACAGCCCATCGACAGCGAAAATGGCATGCCATTGGTGAATGACCCGCCCGTCGCAAACGTGTGCGCCTGATTGACGATCACGCGGCAGGTCGGGATGACGGTGCCGATATGGATCGCGCGGTCTGGGTCGTTCGAATGCAAGCCAACCGAATGACCGGCCCCTTGATATGCCATGATTTCACCGGTGATTTTAAGGGCGTCGTCAAAGTCGCGCGCCCGATACAGTGCTGCGACGCGTGACAGTTTTTCCCCAGATAACGGATGGTCGGGGCCGATGCCTTTTGCCTCAACCGCGAGGAACTTTGTGCCAACTGGCACGTCCAGTTCCATGCCCAAAGCCTGCAGCATTTTGTCGGCGTCTTGGGCGATAACGGAACGGTTCAGGTGGCCGTCTGGCCATAGCTTTGCGACAATCGCGGCCTCGTCTGTGATGCGCGCGCCGCCTGCTTTGGCAAGGGCCACCATAAAATCATCGTAGATCGCATCGACCACAACCAACGCATTTTCAGACGAACACGAGGTGGCGTTATCGAAGGTTTTTGAGGCGGTGATTTTGACCGCTGTGGCGTCCAGATCGCAGGTTTCATCGACGATAACCGTGACGTTTCCTGCACCCACAGCCAGCGCTGGCGTGCCTGAAGTATAGGCGCGTTTGACGTTGTTTTGTGATCCTGTGACGACGATTAGATCGCTAATTTCCAACAAACGTTGGGTTTTTTCTTTGCTGCCTTTACCGGGTACCATTTGGACCAAATCGTGATCTTCGCCAATTTTGTCGAATTCTGCGTGGATGTAGCCGATCAGAACCTCGCAGGCAGGCACGCCTTTGGGCGAGGGGGACAGCACGATTGCATTGCCACATTTCAGGGCGTTGATAATGTTGTTGGCGGGCGTTGCCGCAGGGTTGGTCGATGGCACAACTGCGCCGATAACGCCGATGGGGCGGGCGATTTCTGTGATGCCGGTTTCGGGGTCATCGCGGACGACGCCATAGGTTTTTGCTGTTGCGATATCGCGCATCAGGCCCAGCGTTTTGCGGTGATTTTTCGTGATCTTGTCGGGCACATTGCCAAGGCCGGTTGTTTCAACAGCCAATTGCGCAAGGTGCGTGTTTCGGGCGGGTTCCATGATGGCCCATGCCGCCGCTTTTGCTGCGCGGTCATAGCGAACTTGCGAACCGTCGGTTTCGAACCGGACCTGTGCGGCGCGGGCGCGCGCGACGATGGCTTCGACTTGGGCAAGATCATCAAGAACAGTCATATCCGGTTTCCTATTGTCGATTGGGTGACCCTCACCCTGCAATTTGGTGAGGGTCTTGTTCTCTTAAAGGCCCGCGAGCAGGTCTTTCAAGGTCTCTTCACGTGCGGCCCACATTGCCAACACTTCGTCGCGCGTCATGACGTGCATCGTCGATCCGCCAGCTTTCATTTTGCCTTTGACGCGCTTGTTTTCGAACATGGTTGGGACGGTTGCCGCCAACTTGTCGATGATCGCTTGTGGCGTGCCTTTTGGCACCATCACACCGCGAAAGTTCACAGAGGCATTGTCGACGGCAAGGCCGCTTTCCATCATTGTGGGGACGTCTGGCAGAAATTCGTTACGTTCCAGATCAGCCACGGCAAGGATTTTGACGTTGCCCGCAGATGCCGCGCGATAGGCGTCGGACAGGTTGTTGATACCGGCCATAACGTCCCCCGCAATCACGGCTTTCATTGCTGCGGCCCCGCCACCTTTTGTCGGGATGTAGGCCATTTTCATGTCGCCAGCTTTTTCCATCTGCAAGGCGGCAATGTGGTGACCAACAAACAGGCCCGCGCCGGATGTTGTCAGTTTGCCGGGGTTGGCTTTGGCGAAATCCAGAACATCCTGAAGCGTGTTGAACGCGCTGTCTTTGCCAACGACCAGAACGGCAGGGTCGGCCCCCCAGTTTGCAATTGGTTCAAAAGAGTCCGCGCTGTATTGCACGCCGCCTTTGATGGATTGCGCGATAAAGTGCGGGATGTTGTAGGCCCCCAGCGTGTACCCGTCAGCGTCTGCTTGACCCGCGAGCCAGTTCCAGCCAACGCGCCCGCCTGCGCCTGGTTTGTTGATGATCGCGATGGGCATGCCCAATGCATCCTCGTTGCCTGCTGTCATAGTCACGATGCGCGCCTGAAAATCGGTGGCACCACCCGCACCGTAGCTGACCATCATCATGATCGGGCGTTCTGGATAATTGGCGTGGCCGTCTGCAACTGCGGTTTGGGTCAGGCCCATCAGGGCGATTGCGGCCCCTACTAATAACGTCTTCATTTTAGTTCCTCCCTTGGGTGAATTCTGCCGCTTGTGCGGTTCAGAAAAATATCTCTCGCGGTGTGTAAACATTTAACAGTCGCGCAAAGAGACCGTACATTATGGCCATAAAGCAGGCCGTCGTGATGATGCGTTTGACCCATGATTTCAGCGCCGTGTGGGGGGCGGGATTGTACAGGCAAAGCAGAATGAAAAATGCGATTGTGGTGGCGGTGTAAAACCCCAAACCCTTGGCGGCCCAAAAGATGTAGATCAGCGCCACGATCAGGCCGGGGGCCAGGTTTTTGAACTGTACCAGCGTGATGCCGTTGCCGACTTTGGTCCAGCCAAGGCATGCTTTTAGAAACGTCCAAAGCGCCAGAACCACAAACACAGTCGAGATAAGGCGCGGAAACAAAAACGCCTCGGCGGGCTGTTGGGTGTAGCTGATGTAGCAGACGGAAACGCCGACAGCCGCGACAATACCGGACCCAATGACGTGCTGAAGACGGGGCAGGGTGAGGGTGCTCATGCCATGATTTCCTCTTTTGATGTGTAGCGGCGTGTGCGCAGTTCCATGTAGCCGGAATAAAAGATCGACAGGATGACGACAGCGATCAGGAACAGGTTCAGTGGGCCGGTTAGGAAATAGGGGGCCAAGCCGTCGGTTGCCGTGGCAATCATGCTGCCTTGGATGAAATTTGATTCCGCGATGGGCCCAAGGATCAGGCCCAGTACCAGTGGTGCGGCGGAAAATCCGAACCGTTCAAGGAAATACATCATCACCCCAAGGGCGGCCATAACGTAGACATCGCCCATGCTGGATTGCACCGAATAGCTGCCAAAAACCGCAAGGCCAAGGACGATTGCCGCCATCATGGATTGGGGCACTTGGGCCACGCGCGCGGCCAAACCTGCGACAAACAGACCAAAGATACACATCAGGATTTGTCCGATCAGCATCGAATTGATGAACGTCCACGCAACGTCGGGGTGATTGTCGAACAGGTCCGTGCCCGGAAAAATACCATGGATCAACAGGCCGCCCAACAGCACTGCGGCAGTCGGTGATCCGGGAATAGACAGGGTCAGAAGGGGCACCAACGACGGCCCAACCATTGCATTGTTTGCGGATTCTGCGGCGATCAAACCTTCGGGGTGGCCTGTGCCGAACTTGTCCCGATCAGGGCTGAATTTTTTGGATTGGTCGTAGGCCACCAGCCCTGCAATCTGCCCACCAACACCGGGGATCAAGCCAATGATGGACCCGGTGATTGTACCGATCCCCAAGGCGCGCTTGTTGCGAAACAGGACGGAAATGGCATCCTTGATCGGGTGTTTTTTGACTTGGATTGCCTCGGCCCCATCGTTTTTACGGCCCTTGGCGAACATGGTGATGACTTGGGGGATGGCGAACAGGCCAATCAGCGCTGCGATAATGTTGATGCCGCCGCCCAACGACGGGTGAAAAATGAACCGCTGCGCGCCCATGATGTCGTCGAAACCGATCGTGGCCAGCCACAATCCAATGCAGCCTGACAGTAATCCTTTGACCACCGAATTTGAATCTAACGACCCGATGACTGTGACCCCAAGGATGGCGAGCCAGAACAGGTGGCTGGGCCCAAATGCAAGCGCCCATTGGGCCAGTAACGGTGTCAGAAAAATCAGCAATAGGACACCAAAAACGCCGCCAACTGCAGAGGACAGGAATGACAATTGCAGGGCCTTGGCCCCTTCGCCCTTCAGCGCCATTGCGTGACCGTCGAGCGTGGTCGCGATGTTGGCTGGGGCACCCGGAATTTTCAACAAAATCGCAGAAACAGCACCGCCCGCCACGGTCGAAGTATAGGCCGCCCCAAGCAAGATAAGCCCCTGCGCCGCCTCAAGTCTAAAGGTGAACGGGATCAAAAGCGCGACAGCCATTGTCGGCGAAAGACCAGGCGTCGCCCCCAAGATTAGACCGCCAATCGTGCCAAGAAGAAGCAGGCCAAAGTTAACCGGCGTGAACACGTCACCAAAGTAATAGATGAATTCCATGGCGTCCGTGTCCCAGTCATACCTGTTGTTGACCTTTGAGGTTAAGTGATGAAAATAGTATTGCAAATGTTTTCATAAAATAGACAAATTGGCTCTGTAAATGACTGATAATAAACTGAATAAAGTAGATATTTTTGCAGTAGCAAAGCGCGCAAAGGTGTCGATTTCAACCGTTTCACGCAGTTTCAATCACCCCGAACTCGTCAATCCAGCGACTCGCAAGAAGATCGACGCGGCGGTGCGTAAGCTTGGGTACATCCGCAATCGTGCCGCGCAAACGATGCATGGAATTCGCAGTGGAACCATCGGTTTGGTTGTCCCGACCATCGATCACGCGATCTTTGCCGAAGTGATCCAAGCGTTTTCTGACAGCGTCGACGACCACGGATTTACGATCCTGATCGCGTCGCACGGCTACGACCTTCAGCGCGAATATTCTGTCTTGCGCAAGTTCCTTGAACACCGCGTAGATGGCTTGGCTTTGATCGGCGAGGATCATTCGGAAGAGACCTATAGCTTGATCGAACGACAGGGCATTCCAGCGGTTTCAATCTGGAATTACAACGCGGCGTCGCGCCTGTCTTGTGTGGGGGCCGATAACACCAAAGCAGGTTGGCTTGCCGCGCAGCATCTGGTTGATTTGGGGCATCGTGACATCGGGCTTATGTTTCCGACGGCAACCGACAATGACCGCGCGCGGGATCGGCGCAATGGCGCGCAATCTGTGTTGTCGGGGGCCGGTATTTCTGTGCCGCCGCAGTGGGATATCGAAAGCCCATACAGCATCGCTGAGGCCAAAGACGCAGCTCTTAAAATTCTGGAAAACACGCATCGCCCGACTGCTATTTTATGTGGCAACGATGTCTTGGCGCTGGGCGTTTTATACGCGGCGCGGCGCTGCAATTTGCGCATTCCTGATGATCTATCCGTCATCGGTATTGGTGATTTCAAAGGGTCCAAAGACATGGAACCGGGTCTGACCACTGTTCGTTTACCTGCGCGCAAAATCGGCAGACTGGCGGGTGAGCACCTAAGTCGGTCGATCATTGGCGAGCTGTCAGGACCGCAGCGCATTACCTGCGATATCGAATTGATCGTGCGAAACACATGCCAGCGGCAGGGTGTGGACACTGACTAAAAAGGGCGCTCCTTTTGGAAGCGCCCTTGGTCGTTTAACATGTGTTGGTCTGGATTATTTGTCTTGGGACAAAGACCCTGTGCCGTGACCTGCGTGCCCACCCGAAACTTCTTCGGTTGCTTCGTCAGACAGTTCTTCTGGCAGGATCAAGTTCAGAACAATTGCAATCAATGCCGCTGGCAACAGGCCAGATGTCATCAAAATACGCAGCGTGTCTGGTAGATATTGAACCGCTTTAGGATCTAGTTGCAAACCCAATCCGATCGACAAGGCAATTGCAAAAATCACCATATTGCGACGGTTCCATTTGACGTCTGACAACATCGAAATGCCCGCCGCAACAACCATGCCGAACATCACGATCACACCGCCACCAAGGACTTCGATCGGGATGGTGCGGATGACTGCGCCGACTTTTGGGATCAAACCACAGACGATCAAAAAGATCGCGCCGATGGTCACAACATGGCGTGACATAACGCCGGTCATTGCGATCAAGCCGACGTTTTGGCTGAACGATGTGTTCGGGAAACCGCCAAAGACACCAGCAACCGCAGATCCAAAACCGTCTGCATATGTTGCGCCGGAAATCTCTTTGTCCGTGGCTTCGCGTCCCGCGCCGCCCTTGGTGATACCGGATACATCGCCGACTGTTTCAACGGCCGAAACGAATGCCATCAAACAGAACCCGATGATCGCGGCAAAGCTGAATTCAAAGCCGTACTTGAACGGGATCGGCATGGAAAACACAGCCGCTTTGCTAACGCTTGCCGCAATACCAAAATCGCCGCCAAAGTTGATCATTCCGATCATCAACGCGTAGATGTACCCGACAAAGATGCCGATCACGACAGCCGAAACCGCCAACATGCCACGTGCGTAGAATTTCAAACCGAGGGTTACAAAGATCACAACCAAGGCCGCAGACCAGTTCAACAGCGACCCGTATTCAGGATCGTTGATTTTTGGAATGCCGCCCGCCGCGTATTGAATGCCGACTTTGACCAACGCCAAACCGATCATTGTGACAACCAGGCCAGTGACCAATGGTGGCAATGCAAAGCGGATTTTACCGATGAAGGTTGCGATGAATGTATGGAACAAACCGCCGATGATGACGCCACCAAAAAGCGCTGGCAGGGCCTCGACGCCTTTGCCAGCAACCAGTGGGATCATGATCGGAATGAACGCGAAACTGGTGCCTTGAACGATTGGCAAACGTGCGCCGACTGGTCCAAAACCGATGGTTTGAAACAGGGTGGCAATGCCTGCAAACAGCATCGACATCTGGATCAGGTAGGTCATGTCAGGAAACCCTTGGGCCCCTGCGTCCGAACCAAATCCAAATCCGGCAGCACCGGCGATGATGATCGCGGGCGTGACGTTGCTGACGAACATCGCCAAAACGTGCTGGATACCGAGCGGAATAGCGCGATGAAGCGCCGGTGTGTAATTAGGATCTCGGAGCTGTTCCGGTGTCCCGATGGATGCATCTGTCATTGTTAGGTCCCTCCTGGGTTGATGCGATTTGCCGGCTTTTTAGGTGCCAGTCTTTTCAGTTTTCGATGATGTATGGTTGCGTGAACCAATGTTCCTCAAGGTTGTCGCCGCCGCCAATCCGGTCGATGACGGCAAACAGCCCCGGGTCTGACAGGGGCGTTAAAACCCCGTGCCATGTGTTGCGGTGAAAATTGATCGCTTGGCCCGATTGGGTCAAAAACGCCTTTGGATTTGTTGGCATACCGTCATTGTCTGCGGCGACGACCACCAAAAACGGATCAGCGGACATGGGCACAAACGCTTGGCTGCCGGTAGGGTGGCGTTCGACCATTTCCAAAGTTATCGGCAGCGTTTCTTTTTCACCTTTAAAGATGCTGATGCCCGCGCGCCCGTCTGAAAAATCCAAATCGGCCTGATCGTGATGGCGCCCGCATTTGCCTTGATTGATAATTTTATCAGGCAGGCCCGAGGCATCCAAAACATCGCCATAAGGCGCAAATGCGACGGCGGTCAGTACTTCGGTTTTGATACGCTGGCTCATGTTGCAAACTTTTCAATTAGGCGCAATTCAGCGATGCGTTCGACTTGGCGGCAGGCTTGTGCAAATTCCGTATCGCGGTCGTTTTTGATCCGGGACTGAAAGGCATCAATGATTGATGCTTTGGAATTGTCACGCACGGCAATGATGAACGGAAAGCCGAATTTGATTGTATACGCTTCGTTCAAATCTGTCAGCAGGGCGCGTTCCGCATCGGTTAGAGAATCTAGACCAACTGACGCTTGTTCCGCGGTGGAGTCTTCGGTCAATCGATTGGCGGCTGCCAGTTTTCCAGCCAGATCAGGGTGGGCAATTAACACGCCAAGGCGCTTGTCATCGGGCGCTGCGCGAAACACGCGGGCCAACATTTGATGCACGCCTATCGCCGTGTCGTGGGTTGGCCCCAGTTCAAGGTCATATGCACCGTCGGCAACCCATGGGCTGTGTTCAAAAACGCCGCCAAATTCAGCGACAAACGCGTCGCGGGTCATGTCGGAGGGGCGCTGGCGGGTCATCGGCGGGTTCTCTTTTGTCCAGTGTTCGGCAATCTGCAGGCGGGTAGCAAACCAAACGCCATCATGGGATTTAAAGTGATCAAGGGCACGGCGCAAAGCAGCAGCGCGACCCGGGCGACCAATCAGGCGACAATGCAAACCAATCGATAGAATTTTAGGCTGACCGGCGCATCCTTCCTCGTAAAGGTAATCGAAACTATCCTTGAGGTAGGTTTCAAACTGTTCGCCGTTGGTAAAACCGGCCTGAATTGCGAACCGCATGTCGTTGCAATCCATTGTGTAGGGCACGATCAACTGGTCGGTGCCGTCAAAATCCATCCAATAGGGTAGGTCGTCGGCATAGCTGTCAGCGACGTAAGCGAACTGGCCGGTTTCGGCCGCCAAACGCACTGTGTTGTTTGAACATCGGCCCGTGTACCAACCGCGCGGCGGCGTGCCGACAACTTCGGTATGTAACTTGATCGCAGCGCCGATTTGCGCGCGCTCTTCGTCCTCGGGCATGTCTTTGTGTTCGACCCACTTGAGGCCGTGACTGGCGATTTCCCACCCCGACGATTTCATCGCAGCAACCTGGTCAGGGGCCCGCGCCAACGCAGTTGCGACGCCATAAACCGTGATGGGCAGGTCCGACAACATTCTATGAACCCGCCAAAACCCCGCGCGCGATCCATATTCGTAAATTGATTCCATGTTCCAGTGGCGCTGATCTGGCCACGCCGACGCACCGGTAATTTCGGACAAAAACGCCTCTGATGCGGCATCGCCGTGCAGGACGTTATTCTCGCCACCCTCTTCATAATTAAGGACAATTTGCACAGCAATCTTGGCCCCGTTTGGCCAGTTGGCAACGGGTGGACTGGCACCATAGCCTGTCATATCGCGCGGATATCGGTCCAAAAATTGTTCTCCCATACGGGTTGTGTGTATTTCGAAACAATAGGATTGTTTTTCAAATAAAATGCGAAGGAGTCTCTGTGCGGTCAGGGTTTGCCCCCATCCGCGTCAATTGAGACACTAGGCCAAACGATCAACAGGGGTTTTGCGATGTCCGGCTTTCTTACGACACATGTTTTAGACACGGCGCGCGGGTGCCCAGCTGCGGGGCTAAAAATCGAATTATTTCGTATTTCGGGCGACACGCGCACGCATCTGAAGACGCTGAAAACCAATGATGACGGGCGCACGGATGAACAGATTTTACCGGCGGCTGATTTTGAAATTGGCACCTACGAGCTGGTGTTTCATGCCGGTGCCTACCTTGATCAGATCGGTGTACCGGCCGAAGATCCGCGATTTTTGGATGTGATCCCGTTGCGGTTTGGCATGTCAGAAGCGTCGCATTATCACGTGCCATTGTTGTTGTCGCCGTTTGGCTATTCGACCTATCGGGGCAGTTGATCTTTTAGTCTGGTTGCGTTGATCACGCTGCCGATCCGGTCGATTACAAAGTCCATGAACAGCCGGCTTTTGGGGTCTTGATGGCGGCGATGTGTAAACAAACACGCCATCTGAATCGGTTCAGGCGGCGTTTCTTCGCCCACCACAACCAGCGCGCCTGATTTCAAATGATCGGCAACTTCGAACACTGGTTTCAACGTTATTCCGTGTCCTGCCAACGCCCAATCCACCAGAATATCACCATCATCACACTCGTAACGGCCTTTGGCTTTGAACCGTTTTGGGCCGTTTTTTGTAATCAATGGCCACTGGAATTCTGTGGCACCTGGAAACCGCAGGTTCAGACATTCGTGCCCTTGGGCGACGATTTCTTTGCCAGACATTGGATGACCGCGCGCCGCAATGTATTCGGGCGCGGCGCATAAAACGCGCTGTACATCAACGATTTTCCTGATCCGCAGGTTGCTGTCTTCGGGTTGGCCCAGAAAAAACGCAAGGTCCAAGCCTTCGGTTGTCAGATCAACTTTGCGATCTGTCAGCCTAAGGCGCAGGCTGACGTTGGGGTATTCGGCCAAAAATGTAGGCACTTGCGGGGCAATTAAACGCCGCCCAACGCCCAAAGGAGCCGCCACATACAGCGATCCGCGCGGGCTGTCGGTGATATCAACAATTTGTGCCTCGGCGGATTCAACTGATTCCAGAACCTGACAGGCACCGCCGTAAAACGCCTTGCCGTGTTCTGTGGCTGTTAAATTGCGGGTCGTGCGTTGAAACAGGCGCACGCCAAGGTGTTGTTCCAGCTGCGAAATTCGAGAAGACGTGACAGCCGGCGAAATCCTTAGATCACGACCAGCGGCTGACATGCTGCCCAATTCATAGACACGCACGAAGGTTCGGATATTATCAAAGTAGGACATTATTCGGCTTTTTTTGATACAGCTTGGGCATTCAACTCGATACCAGATAAGTGAATAGCAGCCTAGTCTTACGACAACGAATCTCGGGAGAGCGAAAATGTACGATTTTGCCGTCATGTGGGAATGGATCGCATTTGTTGTGCGGTGGCTGCATGTCATCACGGCGATGGCGTGGATTGGCGCGTCGTTCTTTTTCATCGCGCTGGATTTGGGCCTGAAAAAGGCCCCGAATATGCCAGCGGGTGCGACGGGCGAAGAATGGCAAGTCCACGGCGGTGGATTTTACCACATTCAGAAATACATGGTGGCCCCCGAAAACATGCCGGACCATTTGATCTGGCACAAATGGCAAAGCTATTCGACGTGGTTGTCCGGTGCCGCCCTGTTGATGATCGTCTATTGGGTGGGCGGCGAACTATTCCTGCTGGATCCGACAAAAGCAGACCTGTCGTTGTTCCAGGGGATCCTGATTTCGGGCGGGTCGCTAACAATTGGTTGGATCGCCTATGACTTCATGTGCAAGTCCAAGCTGGGCGAACATCCGACACTGTTGATGTTGCTGCTATTCGTCATTTTGGTGGTGATGTCGTGGGGCTATGATCAGATTTTCACAGGTCGCGCGGCCCTGCTGCATTTGGGTGCATTCACGGCGACAATTATGACGGCAAATGTGTTCTTTATCATTATGCCGAACCAGCGGATTGTGGTGAAAGATTTGCAAGACGGACGCACGCCTGATCCCAAATACGGCAAGATCGCCAAGCTGCGTTCGACTCATAACAACTACCTGACTTTGCCGGTCATCTTTTTGATGCTGTCGAACCACTATCCGCTGGCGTTCGCGACGGAATATAACTGGATTATCGCCAGCCTGATCTTTTTGACGGGTGTCACGATCCGGCACTATTTCAACACGCTGCACGCCACGGGCAAGGGGCCGCATTGGACGTGGTTTGTGACTTTTTTGTTGATGGTTATTATCGCGTGGCTGTCGACCGCATCAACAATGGAAACTGTTGAGGAATCAGAGGCACGCGCGTTTACCGCTTTTGAACAGCAGTATGCGTCGGCACCCGGGTTCGATGATGTGCACGATATCGTGCTGGGGAATTGTTCGATGTGTCACGCGCGTGAACCTGCCTGGGACGGTATCCTTTGGGCCCCAAAGGGCGTGGTTCTGGAAACCAAAAGTGATATCGCGCGCCAAGCCAAATCAATCTACATGCACGCCGGTGTCAGCCACGCGATGCCGCCGCCAAATGCGGTTTCCACGATGAGCGATGAAAACCGCACCGCCATCGTTGCATGGTTTCGTGCGGCGTCCGGGTCTTAAAAACCACTGCGTTTAAAACCGGCTTTCCGCATTATCAAAAATTTCAAGATACTTCTGTCACCTTGCTCACAGTGGTCATCGCAAAGTGCACGGCTCATATTTAACGCAACTCAAATCGCGTTAGGAACCTGATGTCTGCGAAATATTTTGCCCCAACCGGTGGGCACCCGGGACAAGAACAATTGCTGACGGATCGGGCTGTGTTCACTGACGCGTATGCCGTGATTCCAAAGGGCACGATGCGCGATATCGTGACCAGTTTTCTACCGTTCTGGGATAAAACGCGGCTGTGGGTTTTGTCGCGCCCGCTTAGTGGGTTTGCCGAAACTTTCTCGCAATACATCATGGAAGTCGCGCCATCTGGCGGTTCGGATCGCCCCGAAAGCGATCCGCTTGCGCAGGGTGTTTTATTCGTGGTCGAAGGGACCGCGACGTTGACGGTGGACGGTGAACAGCACACGTTGATCGCTGGCGGATACGCGTATTTGCCGCCGATGACAAAATGGACGCTGCGCAATACCAGCGATAAAATGTTGCGGTTTCATTGGATACGCAAGTCGTATGAACCGGTCGAAGGGCTGGCGCATCCCGAAGTAATCATCGCCAATGAACAAGATATCGCGCCCACGATCATGCCTGAAACCGACGGCAAATGGGCGACCACGCGTTTTGTCGATCCGACTGATTTGCGCCACGATATGCATGTCACCATCGTCACTTTTGAACCCGGCGCGGTCATCCCGTTTCTTGAAACGCACGTGATGGAACACGGGTTGTATGTGCTCGAAGGCAAGGCGGTTTATCGTCTGAACAGCGACTGGGTCGAGGTCGAGGCCGGCGATTACATGTGGCTGCGCGCGTTTTGCCCGCAGGCCTGTTATGCGGGTGGGCCGGGCCGTTTCAGATACCTGTTGTACAAGGATGTGAACCGCCACATGGCGTTGCGACCTGCTGGCACGTTTTCACAATCCGCGCTGTAAAATCATAAAAATTAGCCGTTTAGATCCGCTTCCAATTGCAGGCGGCAAGTTGCGCGCTAGTTCGTCACCGCGTGCTTGTGTCGGATATTGTTTTCTGATTGGCACCGCGCAGCAAAGCGGCAATTTTGGAAAGACGGAAAACAGCAATGGCAGATCACGTCAAAACCCCGAATGAGTTAGCACAAGAAAAACGAGCAGACGAGCAATCGATGCAGGACGCGACAAAACTGTCGTCCCGATTGATCTACGAAGTGATCCGCAGAGATGGCGAAGAAGAACTGGAAAGGCCAACGCGTTCTCTGGTCTGGTCCGGTGTCGCCGCAGGTATCATGATCAGTTTTTCCGTGCTCGGAGAGGCGATTTTTCGGACGTATTTGCCAGATACACCCAGCAGTTATTTGATTGAAAACCTTGGCTACAGCCTTGGGTTTCTTCTGGTCATTCTGGGTCGGATGCAATTGTTCACCGAAAATACAATCACGACTGTGCTGCCGTTTATGGTCGCACCCTCACGAAAAATGGCGCTGCAGATCGGGCGATTGTGGGCGATTGTTTTGACTGCCAATGTGGTCGGCGCGTTCGCTATCGCAACTGTTTTCGCACACACATCGGCAATTCCACCTGAGCTGATGCCTGCGTTAATGTCACTGTCTGAGCATGCGATTGGCATGCCTGCGGGCGAAAGTTTTATGCGCGCCATTCCAGCAGGTATTCTGATCGCCGCGATTGTTTGGATGTTGCCACAGGTCGAAAACGCGTCGTTCTTCGTGATTTTGGTGTTCACGTGGCTGATCGCTGCGGGGGATTTCACCCATGTTGTTGCGGGTTCTGTCGAAATGGGTCTGCTTGCTGTCACCGGAAATCTTGGGTTTTACGACGCGGTGTTCGGATTCTTTTTACCGGTTCTGCTGGGCAACATTGTCGGCGGTACCGCGATCTTTACACTGATGGCGTGGGGGCAGGTGCGCGACGAAATTGGGACCTAGCCCGTGCTATAGCAACCACAGGATCACCCCGGTTGCTATCGCGCCGACCGTCAAAATGCTTGCCAACGTCGTCATCCGTTGATGCGACTGCGCTTGAACATCATGTTCGTCCATCCGCTTTTGGGTCTCGCGACATTTGGTGACAGCGGCCCAAAAAATCAGGATCGCGACGATGATAAACACCTCGGCGACGCCTTTGGCGATCAGGGGATAATCCGTGTCCTTGAACACCGCCTTAAGCCCAAGCGCCAGTGCAATACACGCCATTCCGGTGCGCATCCACCCTGCAAATGTTCGTTCATTGGCAAGCATAGTGCGGTCTTCGGCCCACGCGGTGCGCGTGTCGGCAAGTTGTGTGGAGGTGGTGTCGTCTGACGTGTCGGGCATGTGGCGCATCCTTTTGGCGAAGCGTAAAAATGACTTTGGTCGGAGCAATTATTCTACCGAAGACAAATATTATGCCACAGCCAAAGTGTCACGGCACGGTGTTCGGGTTTGCCCTATGGATTTCATCGCAAACCGGCATAAAATGCATCACATCCACATTGAAATCGGATGATCACGGCCCAGTTTTAGAAACCTAGCATGGTATGTTTTGCGGTTCTCATGCAGGGTCGTTGAAATGAATTTTTTCAATGGACGTCAAACATGACGAAATCAGGCGAACAGGACAGTCCTTCACATGTGCCAAGCGAATTGATCGCTTTGGGGACGTATGAATGGCCGCGTAGTGAAACGCGCCAAACGCTGGGGCGTCTATTCGAGAAAATCAAAACGGTTTTTCGCGCGGATGTGTCGGAAAACGCGGTAGATGCCGAGCGGTTGAAACTGATCACCGATGATGTTCTCAAGGCAAATACGTACGATTTGTTGGCGTCGATCCTACACAGCCAGCTTGATACTGCTTATCTTGATTGGGCGAATACGGCTGAAAATGGGCCGCGTCGCCGTGCCTTTGTGCACCCGCCGATGGATCAAGACCACCTTGCTGATTGGGCGGATTTGCGTGGTTTTGCGGTTTTGAAGCCCTCAGACAGTTTGGACGATTTTGATGACGCGACCTGTGTTGTCATCCCAAAATTAGAAAAGTTTTTCAGCCGCGATTACAATCAACTGTCCCCTTTGTTCGAACTTTTTGATGCCATGACACGATTTGATGGCAAGATCATAGTGGGCTGTAACAGCTGGGCTTGGCAGTTTTTAAAGCAGTTTGATGATGCCCTTTTGTTGTTTGGAACGGCGCAAACTGTTCCGGCTTTTGATGCCGATGCGTTGGCAGATATCTTTGATCAGGCTTTGTCCAAAACCGAAAATCGTCAAAATTTCATGTCAGTTGAAAGCGGTGACCCGATCCTGGAACGTGACAAAGACGGTGCGCTAAAGGACCCGTATCTGGAACATCTGGCGGGCCTTAGCCTTGGTCTGCCTTGGGTCGCGATCGAGATGTTTTTCAAAGGAATTGCAGAAACCAAAGACGAGGAAAAATCGTCGGGTAACAGTATCTGGGTCAAGCTTCCGACGTCTTGTTCGCTGCCTGTTTCGGGGTCGACTGCGCTATCCTTTGCCCTTCAGGCGCTGTTGATCCACGGGTCACGATCATCGGACGATTTGGATCAACGCTTGCCGCATCGCATTCCGAACGGGGTTTGGACCGAACTTGAACGCACGGGATTTGTCGAAATCCAAGACGGCTACATCCAATGCGCTGTCAGCAGTTACCCTGACATCCGCAGCGAACTTGGCGCTGCCGGTTTCAATCTGGATAAGTTATAGGGTCGATCATGGAAACGCGCACAGAGAAAATTTCAAACCTATTCAATGACATCACCGGATGGGTTGTCGCTGAAATCTTGATCAGCATTTTGGTGGCATGGATTTTCATTAAAGTATGCCAGCTGGTCCTGCCGTGGCTTGCAGATCTTTTGCCTGCACAATTGCGTAATGTGACGCTGAATGCAGTGCCGATTTTAAGGGTCTTAACACTATTGGTGTTGATCATTTTGATCGTCCCACTTGTCTTTAACATCAGCTTGCAAAATTTTGTCTTTATTGCTGGCGCGCTTAGCGTCGCGGTTGGGTTTGCGGTCAAAGATTTGGCGAGCAGCGTCATCGCAGGGTTTGTTGCGTTGTTTGAAAAACCGTATCGATTGGGCGACTGGATCACGATCGGCGACGACTACGGTGAGGTCGTTACAATCGGAATGCGCGCCGTTCAAATTCGCACGCCAAACGACAATGTTGTCACAATTTCACACGACCGAATTTGGACAGACAACGTATCGAACGCCAATGACGGATTCGGAACACTGATGTGCGTGGCAAAATTTTACATCGAACGCGATCAGAACCTTGATGAAATCACGCCGCTGTTGAAATCAGTCGCGCGCACCAGCCCCTACTTGAATTTGGATCGTGACGTGATTGTCGTGATGGAAAACGCGCCGTTTTGCATGGTTTACAAACTCAAGGCGTATCCGTTTGAACCGCGCAACCAATTTGCATTTATCACTGATATGACGGAACGCGGAAATAGCGCTTTGTTCGAGGCAGGCATCATTTCTGCGTCAATCCCGAAGGACTTGCCGTCGATCGATTAACAGACTCAATCGCTTGTTTTGCCGGTGGCGATTACTACGTCCAGAGCATCAAAAATTATGCACACGGATCAAAAAAAACCATGCCAAAAACCCCAAATCCATGCATTGATGTTTGTAAATACAAGCGCGAGGGGCATTGCATCGGTTGCTCTATGACAAAGGGTCAAAAGTCTTTGTTTGGTAAAGCCAAAAAAGCCACGCAACGTGACGGGTTTGTTCAAATGCTGATGGCGCAACAGGTGCAGATGGGTGGGTTTGCTGGCTGGCGCATTGCCTACGCCAAAAAGTGCAAAAAAAAGGGGGCTGAAGCCCCCTTTTCAATATCTGATAAACCGGTTTCTTAACGCAAGTGCGACCGTAGAAACCATGCGAATTTCTCGTGAACTTGACCACGTGCAGTGCACAAGTCTTCGGTCAAAGTATCGCCATGATCGGCTGCAAGTGCACCACATCCGGCAAGCGTAGATGCCAGCGTTTCTTGGGCATCGAGCATAATTTTGATCATCTCTTTGTCGCTTGCATGCCCGTCATGTTCAGCAATTTTCGAACGTTTCAGCATGCCCGCAAGCGTACCTTCAGCGTGCGCATCAATCGCTTTGATCCGCTCGGCCAGATCGTCCTGGGCGACAAAATGATCTTCGTACATTTTTTGGAACATATCGTGCAGTGGGCCAAAAGCCATTCCCGTCACATTCCAATGAAAATTCTGAGCAAGCATTGTGGTGACAGCGGTTTCTGCAACCGTTTGGTTCAACGCTTCTGCAATCGCAGTTTTTGCATCGGAACTAAGTGAAGTAGATGTTTGGGTCATGCCAAGTCTCCGCAAGAAAAAGGGGGTGCTGGCTGGCTTGAAGCTGGCTTGCTGTGCACAAACTAACTCACAAATCGGTCATGACAAGACCTATTTAGAATAATTCTAAATCCGAGAAAACTTGTCAGAAATTCCTTTGATCAAAAACGCGATATGACGTTGATGAATCTTTGGAACACGAGACCGGATAAGAAACGCAAAACTATCGTGATCGCCAGCTTTGGCCGCTGCCAAGCCTTGGATCAGCCACGCCTCGTCAAATGAAACCTCGGCTGTCCCCGGTTGATAGAGGGTTGGTTGACGGGCAATTGCCTGGCGTAAACATTTTAGCAATGCCCACGCATGTGCGTCGTGTGCTGTGTCTTCTTCATGGGCCAATAAGGCGCAGGCTTCGAACAGATCGGCGTGTGCTGCGGCCCGACAATCCAGCGCAATAATACGCAGCCTGTTTAGAACACCTTGCCACGCAAAAGGAATTTTAGGCGGAGGTGTTGCCGATGCTTCGTGCTCGGTACAAATGCGAAGTGGTTCCATGATCGAATGTCCAAACGGGGCGGAACGCATGATTGACAGGCGTCTTGTATAACTTAGTATATTAGTCAGGTTAATAAAAACGCAAGGTGTGATGTGAAAAAGTGACTGAAATGTAGGCGCGTCGGTTCGTGGCCATTTCCATGCCTCAATGCTGCGCGTGTTGAGGCCATTCGATTGCATTCCAGCCATCATAATTTCGAACACCAGCTCTATCTTGCACCCGTCCTTCGCGCGTGGCCTCTAAGATGCTTTTTACATCGCCTTTTGGTGCAAATGCGCGGGCGGTTTCCCCATAAATCCTTGCCACTGCGTCTTTGCCCAGCCCGTTGTTTAAATCCGGGAACATCGCCAAAACCTCGTTACGCGCGGATATGTCCATCATTTGCAACGCCATAGGTCCGGGGTAAAAGCTCTCCGATGGGACGTTTTCGGCAAAATGATTTGGTGATCATCGAACATCAGATGAACATAAATGATCTGTTTCTTGCCGTTGGCCACGCGGATGCCTTGGGTGGTTTTGGCAAGGTGGGTCGCTCGCGCCAGATAATCAGAACCAATCATCATGCCGTGTTGCGCTGACACCAGTAGATCGCGTTCCGCACCCAATACGCCGCGCTTGATCATCACGGGGCGAAGGCGCGGATTGGCGGCCAATTCTGCGGCCCCTATGGATGTCGTGCCGATCCAGCGAATGCGTTGGGGGCCGTTGTCCATGGTCGTGACCAGATCGCCGACGTTTAGGTCTTCGATCAGAAAATCGCCGCGTGGCGTTCGGATGGCTGTGCCTGTGGTAAAACAAACGACGCCAGTGTTTTCGGTGGTAAAGCTGGATTCGTCTGCGGATGCGCCCGTAAATGTCAAAGACCCGTCGCCAAAGCTGTCGTTGTCGCTGTAGTCAGCACCGTCGACGTTGTTATTGGACTGGTTCAGGACGCCGTCATCGGCCTGATCTGCGTGCAATTCGGCGAGGTTGTCGTAGTATCCGGACAGGTTGATAGAGTCGTTGTTTGTCGCATCGCCGTCATCCAACGTACCGGTGTTGCCCGCGTTGAAATCGCTGATAGTGTCGTGGCCGCCACCTGCGGTGTAGACAAATGTATCGTCGCCGGTGCCGCCTTGAAGGCTATCGTCACCGCTTCCGCCATCAATGGTGTCGTCACCACTTCCGCCGTCGATGGTGTCATTGCTTGCGCCGCCGATGATGTTGTCGTTGCCGTCGCCGCCGTTGATCAGGTCATGACCATCGTCGCCTTCGCCCCCTTCGATCGTGTCGTTGCCCGCGCCGCCAATCAGCGTGTCGGCCTCTAGTCCGCCATCTAGGCTGTCGTTTCCAGCGTCGCCGACGATCACATCGTTGCCTTCGCCCCCGATGATAGTGTCGTCGCCTTCACCCCCTGACAGGAAATCATCGCCGTAACCGCCATCGATCACATCGTGGCCGTCGCCGCCGTTGATTGTGTCGCCGCCGCGGCTGCCTGTAATGGTGTCATTGCCGCCACCCGCATCGATATTTTCGCCTTCGTGGTCGCCCCATGCGCCATCCCAGCTGGCGCTGGCATCAACAACATCATCGTGATCGGTAAGGATCAGGTTTTCGATCCCGTCGAATGAAATCGTGTGGGTGCCGTCGGTGATCGTGCCGGCCCCTTCGCCGGTGTAGGTCACGGTAACCGAGTCTGATAGGTTGCTGAAATCCAGCGTGTCGTCACCGCTGCCACCGTGGAAATGTTCGATGTCGGTGAATGTGCCTGACGCGTTTCCGCCGCCATCATAGGCGTAACTGCCGTCTTCCAAAGAGGTAAATGTCAGCAGAACAGGTTGTGAGCTGACAAAAACCAGAACGTCTTGATCGTTTTCGCCAGTGCTGCCGCCATGAATTTGGTCAACGCCCGCCCTGTCAGACATTCTGATGGTGTCATCGCCGCCGCCGCCGTCAATGGTATCGTTGCCATGTTCACCTTGGATAAAATCGTCGCCATCGCCCGCCGCCGTCAATGGTATCGTTGCCATGTTCACCTTGGATAAAATCGTCGCCATCGCCGCCGTCAATGGAATCGTCGCCGTAGTTCCCATAGAGTGAATCGTTGCCATCGCCGCCCGAAAGCGTGTCGTTGCCATCGTTGCCGGCGATCACATCATTGCCGCTGCCACCGCTTATCTGGTCGTTGCCACTGCCGCCTGATAACGTGTCGTTGCTATCACCACCCGACAGCGTATCGTTCCCGTCACCGCCTTTTAGATTGTCTTCTCCGCCGCCGCCGTCGATGGAATCGTCGCCAGCATTTCCTGACAGCGTATCGTTCCCGTCGTTGCCCGATAGCGTGTCGTCGTTTGCACCACCATCGGACAAATCATCGCCTTGCGAGCTGTTTACCGTGGTAAAATATTCCAGCTGCGTGGTTCCGCCCAATTGAACGTCGTTTACGCCGGTGTCATCGCTATCGCCAATGGTGAAACTGTCGGTGCCATCGCTAAGGATGATCTGATTTCCATCAGGCCAAAAA
Organism: Ascidiaceihabitans sp.; assembly: GCA_047626725.1. Lineage (GTDB taxonomy): Bacteria > Pseudomonadota > Alphaproteobacteria > Rhodobacterales > Rhodobacteraceae > Ascidiaceihabitans. Next base: position 42,607 of record JBLHSG010000007.1, on the reverse strand, counting down.
TCTACGTTGTAATTTGCAGGAAGTGCTGAAAATTCGAGTGTCGCACCTGGTCCGGACTCGCTTATGGCGGCCCAGAATCCTGGGTCGTTCCAGTTAGATGTTGTTACTATATACGTAGCCATAATCGTTACCCCCACAGGACAAACACTGTCCCGTACTTTTTAAAAACTAGACCACGTCGTAGGCGGCCCGAACCCTTGGCTCAGGACCAATGCCAGCCCAGTGTTGAAATATCGTGAACTTCGATCCGGATTTAGTTTTGGGGAGGTGGCGCAAAGCATCAAGCGCGATCTAAGGGCGTGTCCCTAGTTTGCTTTCGGGCGCAGTGCGTATTGGCCCACAAACACGCTGCCCAAGACAACGGCCATGCCCATTCCCTGCATCCAGCTGAGGCTTTCATTTAATATAAACCAACCCAGAACCGTCGCGCTAAGCGGGCTAAGAAAGCCAAGGATCGACACTGATGACGGCTGTAGCACTCTGATGCCACGCAGCCAGATCACGTAAGTCAGGCCCGCGCCAATCAGGCCCAAATACCCCAGCCCCAGAATGTTCATGCCAGAAATTGTAGACCACTGCGTCGTCGCAAAAGGCGCGAAAGGCACCAACAGCAACCCACCCGCGGTCAGCTGCCAAGCGGTAAAGGTTAACGCTGAAACCGGTGGTTGCCATTTACGGCTAAGCACGGTGCCAAGCGCCATAGAGGCCGAGCCCAACAACCCTGCGATAATACCAAGTGTGTCGAGTTTTGCCTCGGGCGTCAGGATCAGCAATGCGACGCCAATTCCCCCAGCGGCCACGGCGATTAGAGACAAGGCTTTGATCTGGGTGCCAAGCAAAACGCGCGCGGCGAAAATCACCACAAAGGGCTGAAGCGCGCCCATGATTGCGGCCACACCACCCGGCAAACGGTAGGCTGCAAAAAACAGCAGTGACCAAAAGATCGAAAAGTTCAGCGCGCCCAGCACCAACATTTTTGGAACCATCCAGCCCGTCGGCAATTGCCTGACCAAACACAGTAGGAAAACCCCCGCAGGCAAGGCCCGCAGCAGCGAAATTGTCAGCGGATCAAGGTTGGGCAAAAGCTGCGTTGTGACGATGTAACTGCTGCCCCAAATCATCGGCGCAAGGGCGGTGACGGCGAGGTCAAAAGAGCGAGGCATTTGGCGATTCCTTATTTATCTTGACGTAGAGATAAAAGATTACGTCTTGACGTCAAGATAAAAATTCTTTGTGATGGGCACATGTTTGATATTGAAGAAATCAGGGCCCAATGGGCCAAACAGCGCCCCGACCTGAACACGGAACCGATGGAATTGATCGGGCAACTGATCCGGCTGTCGGCGTATCTGTCTCAGGAAATGGGGGAAACATTTGCGCGCCATGGCATTAGTGCCGCGAGCTTTGATGTGCTGGCGACCTTGCTGCGCACGGGTGCCCCACATGCGCTATCGCCGAACCAATTGCTGGCGACGATGATGGTGACTTCGGGGACGATGACCAACCGTATTGACCAGCTGGAAAAAGAAGATCTGGTAGCGCGTGTTCAAAACCCAAAGGACAAGCGTAGCGTGTTGATTATGCTGACTGAAAAGGGACGGGGGGTTACCGATGCGGCGGTGACAGACCACGTCGAAACGCAAACGCGGCTTGTGTCTACGATTTCAGACCTTGAGCGCACAAATCTGAACGCCCATCTGAAATCCTACCTATCCAGCATTGATCCGGTGCAAGCGTCGTAAACCGTTTTTGTCTATTCCGGTCCCATCGTGCCTTTGCCCCACGCGACCTTTGACCACGCGATCTCGTGTACAAAATACGAGGCAAAGCCCGCCACAGATCCGACAAACGCGATGCCGCCGCCTGCCGCAAATGAACCGGTAAACAGGAACCCGATAAACATCATCGAAAAGAACCCCGCGACTTGCCATGTGACGGCCTTGGTAAATAATCTGATTGTGCTGTCCATTGGGTGCATCCTTTTGAAACCTGTGACTATCCACGGGGCTATCGTGGATGCGCGTGCGTGGACATTATGTGAATTTGCTGCGTAGGATCGACTTTGGTGATATTAATCTGCAAGGTGGATCAAAATGGACAAACGCAATCGCGCAGATATCTTTCGTAAACGCCTGCTCGAGGCGATGATGCGCAAAGGCATGACCAAAAGCGCACTGTCTAGGGCGACAAAAGTCGATCGGTCCACCATCGGGCAATTGTTGAAAGACGACCAGCCGCGACTGCCAAATGCGCAACTGGCCGCAGATGTCGCAGATGCGCTTAGCGTTAGCACAGATTGGTTGCTGGGCCTGACAAATCGGCCGGAAACGCCCGGTGATATCGTGGCCGCCGCACTGTCGCTTAGCCCTGCGGAACGCACGTCGGCGGACGAACAATTGCTCGAATGGCATCACGAAGCCGCAGGATACAAAGTGCGCCATGTGCCCGCGACTTTGCCAGATATTCTCAAGACTGAACGCATGTCGGATTGGGAATATGCATCGTTTCGCGAGCGCCGATTGCCCGAAGCCTACAGCGCGATGCAGGATCAGCTGGATTGGTTGGCATCAGGCGTTTCTGATTATGAAATTGCGCTGCCCATTCACGAAATCGAAGCCTGCGCCGCTGGAACCGCATATTACAAAGGTGTGGATCAAGATACTCGTCACGAACAGTTGCATTTTATTGCCGACCAATGTGATGAAATGTTCCCGAGGTTACGAATTTTCCTGTTCGATGCACATCAGGTTTTCAGCTCGCCTGTGACGGTTTTTGGGCCTAATCTGGCGGTCGTTTACGTGGGCCAATGTTACCTCGCATTTCGTGAACTTGATCGAGTGAAATCACTGTCCAGTCACTTTGATTGGCTGGTGCGCGAGGCCGTCGTGGATGCGCGCAATGTGTCGACGTATATCCGCTCGCTCACGACGCCGTAGTGGTGATCTATTCTTGAGAACAGTTTCGTTTACGCCTATGACAACGCGATAATAATCCGGAAAAAATTATGCCGTTAGAAACCTTCGGACTTAAATCCGAGAGATTTGAAATCCTTGGACGTCTGGAAAATGAACACTTTTGGTTCGTGGCGCGGCGTGAATTGTTTCTTGGGCTTTTGCGTCAACACGTTCCGCAAAAAGTCCCCGTTTTAATGGATTTAGGCTGTGGGTACGGATTGAATCTGTCGCTTTGGGGCGAATTTTCTGAACAGGTTTTGGGTGTGGATCAACATCTTGCGCCTGAAACTGCAGACATATCTGACCGCCCAGACATTATCCAAGGCAACGTAACTGACCTCTCCTTTGATGCACAAAGCGCTGATTTTGCGCTGCTGTTGGACACCTTGGAACACGTCGATGACCACGCCGCATTCGGCCGAAGTTTACCGCGTCCTAAAGGTAGGTGGGGGCGTGTTAATTTCTGTCCCCGCGCATCCTTGGATGTGGGGCGCGCGCGACGTCGGGGCCAGCCATTTACGGCGCTATTCTCGCAAGAATTTACGCGCAACAGTTGAGGCCGCGGGTTTTGAAATTGCAGTGGTACGGCCCTATCAATTCCTACTGATGCCATTGGTGATCGCGTCGCGATTTTTTGGCAAGGTATCGACACAAACACGCGACATGGAAGACCGACCTCCATCAATACTCAACAGCGTTTTTAAATGGATTAACCGGATCGAAGTACGCATGTCACTGGCCTTTTTCCCGATGCCGTCAGGGTCTAGTTATGTGCTTTTGGCCCGCAAGAAGGCCGCCTTGTGAACGCCTTCACGCCCTTTCAATTGTTACTATTTCACCGTGATATTGCGTTTAGTAAAACCGCGTTGGATCAAGGCATCGACGGGCTAATTGTTGATTTTGAAAACAAGGGCAAGACCGCGCGCCAAGTCGGGTTTGATACAGAAATCAACTTTCACACTTTGAATGATTTGGATGCGGTCAGGACCTTGAGTGATGCGCATATCCTGTGCCGCATCAACGGTTCAGAAAACCGATCTGACCAAGAGACTTCGGATGTACTAAATGCAGGCGCGGACGAAATTATCGTGCCCATGATCCGTAGTTTGGATGAGGCAAAGGCAGTTCTCGATGCCGTCACTGGTGCCGCGCGGATCACGCTGATGGTCGAAACATCCCAAGCGCTGGGCATCGTTACGCAGCTTTGCACACTGCCCGTTGATCGCATTTATGTCGGCTTGAACGACCTTATGATCAGCCGCGGAAGTGCTACAATTTTCGAGCCGCTGATTGATGGAACGCTTGATGAAATCCGCGCAGATATTGCCGATGCAAACGGCGTGCAATTTGGATTTGGCGGGCTGACATTGCGGGGGCAGGGCGACCCGTTGCCGGTGCAATACCTGACTGATGAATTGGCGCGAAATCGGGCGGATTTTACGTTTCTACGCCGGTCATTCTATCGTGATCTGGGCGATCAGACTGTGGGCGATGTTCTTTGCCAAATGCGCACAGACATCGCTGCAGCCCGTGCGCGCGACGCCACACAAAGCCGTATTGCGTTCGATAATCTAAAGGCGGCGGTTTGCGAAATGGGGGCTGTTCACAGTGCCTGATTTTAGTGGAAAACGCGTTTTAGTTACCGGCGGCAGCGGATTTATCGGCGCGCATTTGGTGGCGGAATTGATCGCGCAAAAGGCTGACGTCACGTGTTTGTTGCGCGCCTCAAGTGACCGCTGGCGGTTCGACGCTCTTGGAATCCAACCGCATATTTTGGTCTGTGAAATGGATGATACCGCACAGCTAGATGCACTTTTACGCCCCCTGAATGTGCACTACGTTTTTCATCTGGCAGCCGAACGCGATGCTGCAAAACTTGAACAAGCCGATCACCAAAAACGCAGTGCGGTGTCTGGTGTGAATGTGCTGCAATCCGTCGCGTCGCCGCAGTTGCTTCGGTTCGTCTCCGTTGGGTCCGCCGCAGAGGTGCCTGACCGCGAAACCCAAGCCATCAGCAGCACGCACGGCAGATCCAAAGCCCGCGAATTGCAGACCTTGCGCGCACTTGCAGACAGCCTAGATATGCCGTTTTCACCGACCCGAACCCACTACGTTTATGGGCCTTTGCAGTCTGAAACCAAACTGGTTCCTGTCGCGATCAAAGCGGCGCAGCAAGGCCTACCCATTTCACTGACGGGATCAGAAATTCGCAAGCGTTACGTGTATGTGCGCGATCTGGTTAACGCGCTGCTTGAGGTGCCGGACCATCCTGTAGCCGATGACGTGCAACTGATTGTTGGTGGCCAACAGGTTTCAAATCGTGACGTGGTTGAAAAAATCGAAACGCTGGTGGAAAAACCGATCACTATAAATGGCGATGTTTTTGTGTCTCGCGCCTTTGATCGCGATGACTGGGATTTATCCGATGCAGGTACACCTTTTCCGTTCTCACAAACCATGACGACCCTAGATGATGGATTGCGCGCCACAATCGCATGGGAGGCGAAGGCCCATGTTTGATCGGGTTAGTGTGCTGGTGCCAGTGTTTAACAACGCCGAAACTCTGCGCGATTTAGCACAGCAGATCACGAATGAATTGGCGGATTTGCAGGTCGAAATCGTCTTTGTTGAGGACGCAAGTCACGACGGGTCTGCGGACGTACTGCGCGCCATGGCCAGTGATGAAATCAAGGTGATCTACAACGATAAAAACATCGGCCAGCAGGCGAGTATTCGCAAAGGTCTGGCGGTGTGTGCGGGGCAGGCTGTCGTTGTGATGGACGCGGATTTACAAGACCCGCCCGAAGCGATTTCTACCTTGCTGTGCGCGCTGTTTGTTGGGGGTCATAACGCGGTTTTTGCGACCCGTATTGGCCGCTATCAATCTGGTTTTCGGATGCTGACATCACGTGCCTTTCGGTTTTTGATACGTCGTCTGACCAACCTGCCGCACGGGGCCGGTGGTTTTGTTGCGATGACGGATGATGTGGCGCGTACATTGGCTGCAAAAACCAATCCGCGCTTTTATTTGGCCGGTATGATCGGCAGTGAAAATTATCGCATCCACGCTGTGCCAATCGGACGTAACGCGCGCGAAGTCGGTCAAAGCGCCTATTCTGGCACCATGCGTTTATCGCAGGGCCTGTCCAATTTGACAGTCGTTTTTAAAGAGAGGTTTTCGTTCCATGACGAAAGATAATGCAGAGCAACTGCGCTATAATGATTTGCAGCGCACCTATTATGAAACCCGCCCGATACAGCACAATCATCGCATGGTTTTGGACCGCTCGCCGTATGTCTTGAACCACGTGGATCACATGATTGACCTTGCCGGGCTTCAGCATGGGCAACGCATTCTGGACGTCGGCTGTGGCATGGGGAAATTCACGATTCCACTGCGCGAAAAAGGGTTCGATGTCGAAGGTCTGGACCTGTCGCCGCGCCTATTGGAAATGCTAAACAAAGAGGACCCGACGATCCCAACCACCTGTGGGGATCTGCATAATTTGGATCCTGCGCTGCACGGTAAATACGATCATGTAATCGGATTTTTCATGCTGCATCATTTGTTTGATCTGGACAAAGCCTTTGGTCAATTTGCCAAATTGCTGAAGCCCAATGGGCGTGTCAGTTTCATTGAACCAAACCCGAATTGCCCGCTATTTTGGGCCCAAATTACGTTTATGCCCACGATGTCTTGGAAGGCTGAAAAGGGTATTTTCAATCTGGGCAAACGCAATCTTTGCGGCATGATTGATCGTGCAGGGCTGAAAACCCCGCATATTTCACAGTACGGTATTTTGCCGCCGTTTTTGCGGAACCGTCCCGGTGCTGGCGCAGTTGAACGTGGTTTTGACAAGGTTGCGCCCTTGCGTCCGATCGCTGCCTTCCGGCGGATCAGTGCGGAATTATAATCGGGCATAGGTGATCAAATGGGGCTGTTAGAAACCATTGTTATTTTTGGCACGCCGCTGCTGTTGGTTGGTCTGTTTGTGGTGCCATTTTTGCGGGTTGGCGTTGATCTCGCGGATGAAGGGTATCTGGTTTATGGTGTCTCGTGTCTTTTGAAAGGTCAGATACCGGTTCGTGATTTTAGGGCATATGATCCGGGCAGATATTATTGGTGTGGGTTGTTTGCCCTGATCTTTGGACGCGGGAATTTTGCGACACGTATGGCGATGGCGGTGACCTTGGCGATGGGCCTAAGTGTGGTCGCGGCACTTGTTTTATCCGCAACAGGCGTACCGCTATTAAGCATGTTGATGTGCGCGCTGGCGCTGATCTGGATGCAGCCGCGACACAAGCAAATCGAAAATTTCTTTACGATCCTTGGCGTTTTTGTACTGTGCAATTTGTTCGGAAATTCGACCCCATTTGACTACGCCGTGCTGGGTGCTGTGATCGGATTTTCGGCGTTTTTTGGTTTGAATTCGTTTGTCTATTTAGTGGGGGCCAGTGTTCTGACATTCGGGTTTGGCATCGGCGTACCTGCGCTGATATCAGTCTATGCTTTTGGTTTGGGGCTTGCCGTTGGGTTGTTGCCAATTTGCGCCCTGTGCATCGGGGCAAAGGGATACGCCACAAGCTATTGGCACCGCAAAGTCGCGGCTTTGGTCAAACGTGGGACGACCAATTTAAAGATACCATTGCCATGGATTTGGGCCAAGGGGCGGACCGGTTTTGACAGGCTTTCCCCCGCCCGTCGCATGACGTTCAAATGGCTTTTTACGCTGATGCCGGTGCTGTTTATCGCCGGCCTTACTGTGCCTCTGATTGTCGATGTTTCCGAGATGACCGCCGCGCAACAATTGATTTTCACGGCCAGTTGTGTGGGGATCGTCAACTTTTACCACACGCTATCGCGCGCCGATCTTGGTCATATGTTTCAGCCTGTTCTGCCCCTTGGGATATTGATCGCTGCCAGTAGTTTTATGTTTTTCGGGGCAATTGTCGCATCTATTTTGGTTCTAATCGCGATTTTCGCGTCGGTTTGGCTGGTTTGGCAGCAGGCGTTTCATCTGCCCAATTACCTTCGCAACCGCCATAATTTGGTAACGTTCGAAACCGCTAACGATCGTTTTCTACTGCCCGCTGGCCTTGCCAATCAGATGACGCGCTTGAAAAACCTGACAGAGGAATGGAGCGACAAGAATGATCCGATCCTCGCGGTTCCCTTGCACATTGGTGTGTGCGCGATGCTTGATCGACAGCACGCGGCCTATGATAGTTTTCCGGTCTACCCAAGCGAGGCAACGGCGCGGGCAGCGATGATAAACGATCTGAAGGCAACGATGCCAAAAATCATGCTGATCGGGACTGCCGCGCTGGATCACCGCAAGGAGCTGGTTTTTCTAAATAATTATCCAGAAGTGGCGGCGCTGATTGATCAGAAATATAGACTGCTTGAGGGTGTTGGCCTGACCGAAGTTTACGTCCTTAAGGATGCTGGGCTTTAGCTGTTAGTTCCAAAATCAACTGTAAAAATAATGCAATTACTCCGGAATTTGCACCGGAACCGTAAACCAGAATGTCGTTCTGCCGTCCTTTTCGCTTTCGTAGCCGATGGTGCCGCCCGTCTGTTCCAGTATCTGTTTTGTGATGTTCAGTCCTAGTCCGCTGCCGCGTCGCATGTCGGTTTTTCTGCCAGACGCTTGGGCGAAAGGTTTGAAAATGTCGCTGCGAAAATCATCAGGAATACCATCGCCATCGTTGGCGATTGATATTCGAATTGATCCTACCGCGTCCTCGACACGCACATCGACTGTACTGCTTTCTTCGGCGAACTTTGCCGCGTTCGTCAGCAGGTTTCCCATCACTTGTTGGAACCGTTTCGGATCGACAGTCGCGATTAATGACCGGTCCGCGCATTCAACCTGAAACCGGACGTCAAATTTTTCTGCAAACACCATGTTGGTCAAAACCGCGTCTTCGACCAGTCCGATAATTTGATGTTCAGACAGGGTGAACCGCATTTGCTGCGCTGACGATTTTTCGAAGTCCAGAATGTCGTTGACCAGCGCATGCAGGCGATTGCCGTTTTCCTGGGCGATGTACAAAAGCCTTTGCGCTTCGATTGAAAATGGCTCGTCACTCATCGATGACAATAGGGACAGCGAGCCAAGCACGGACGTAAGCGGCGTGCGCAATTCGTGGCTGACGGTGGACACAAATTTGTTCCTGAATTCCTCAAGCCGCTGGCGTTCGGTGACGTCCACAACCTGACAAATATAGTGGTCGGGTTCACCATTGGCATGGTCCAAAACGCCCACGGTCAAAAGCCCCCACATGACGGCACCATTTGCGCGAATATAGCGTTTTTCGACTTGATAAGACAGCGCTTCTCCCGACTGAATTCTTTTTAGGTCAGATGTCCCGATGTGCAGGTCGTCAGGGTGCGTAATATCGAGCAAAGTCGTGCCTTTCATCGCGGCGGCAGTATAGCCAAAATGCGCTGAAAACGCGCTGTTCACCCGGATAATTTTGCGATCATTGTCGACGATAACCTTACAAACGGGAGAGGTTTCGAAAACCGTTCTGAACTGTTCGGCATTCTGCGCGAGGGTCTGCGCGACTGCCTTTTGTTCATTTATATCAACGGTTGCCCCGATAAAGTTTGTCGCGCGTCCGTCTTTGTCGCGGTGGGTAACTGTCAGGTCTGTGCGCCGCCAATTCCATGCTAAACCGTCCTTGGATTTCAACCGGAATTCATAGACACAGCGGGCCTGTGTCGGGTCCTCGATGCAGGCGACAACCTTTGCCGCCGTTTCTTCGCGATCATCGGGGTGCACACGTTCGTTCCATGCGTCGCGCACGTCCATCGTGTCGTCATCCGCCAGGTCCATCAGCGCGCGCCATGCCGCAGATCCGTTGATCCAGTTTTTGGGCAGATCAAATTCAAAGACCCCGATCCCTGCGCTGGCAATGGCCCTATTCGCGAGGCTCAATTGTTGGGTGATAGAACGGCCCGCCTCGACTTCGTCCGTGATGTCGCGCAAGACCAAAGCATGCTGTTGCCCGTGGTCTGTATCGATCCAAGCCGTGAGGTGAATGGCAAGGCGCACAGGGTCGCCGGATTGCTTTTGCCCGATCATGTCCTTGATGGTGACGTCACTGGCCGGTGGTGTGATAAAGGCGTTCAATTCTGACAGGGATGACACCGGCAAGACATCAAACACGCGCCGCCCAATCAGGTCGCCATCATCGTAACCAAACAAGCGGTCGGTCCCAACGTTGCAATGAATAACCGTGCCGTCTGAACCCACAATCATCAGCGGCAATTGCATGTGCTTGAACGCATTGATGATTGATGAATCGTCCATCTCAACTCTTTTCTGGATGACTCTGTTGGCGGTATTGTTTTTGGCGCGGGCTGAACGCGTCATGTCGTGCATTTTACGTACCGATCAGGCGAATGTTGGGGGGCTTTTTCGCCGTGCCTTTTTCTACAATACGGCTATCAACGCGGGCAATTGCGCGGTCGATGGTTTGCTGCTGCATTTTGTTCAAAACGGGCCGGATCGGGTTCCCGACTGACACTTCGATGTCCAGTGGGTCGCCGTTGTCGTATTCGGTTTCGCGCCCGTCTAGCAGGTTCTGGATTTCGGTCTCGAGTGCGACGGACAATTCTAGTGATGCCTTGCTTGATACCACAACAAAGGTACCGTCGCCTGCATACGCCATCAGGTGACCGATCGTTCTATGTGCGGTGTCGATTGCGTCCGCCGCCTCGGTCAGCGCGTATAGGAATTCCGCTTTTGAGGCGCGCTGATAGATGTCTTTGATCCGGTCAACTTTGACGGCGACGACTTGCGAACTGGCGACACCGGCATGCGACAACTGCACCAGATAATTCTTGAGCGCTGAATAAGTGATCAGGTTTTTAACGCCCCCGATGGCCACTTTTTTCGACAGATCAAAATGATGCTTTTTCGACTGAATAGTGTCGTCAGAAATCGTGTCATCTGCATCGGTTTGTTGACGGGTGGTGATCAATTCATCGGTCATGCGAAGTCGGGCGTGCAATTCTACGATGTTGAATGGCTTGTTCGCATAATCTGTGGCACCAGCCTGAAATGCTCTGTCGATGTAGTCTTTTTCAGCCATCGCAGTCAGTATGATGATTGGGGTGATTTCATAACCGGGAACTTTGCGCACGATTCCACACAGTTCGATACCGTCCATGCCCGGCATGCTGATGTCGACCAGCAGGCAATCAAAAACAGTGCTGTTTTCGTTCACCATAGCCAACGCGATTTCGCCCGATAACGCTGTTGTTACGTCCGTGAATCCGGCTCTGGCCGCCATAATGGTGAGAAGTTCAAGAATGAACGGATCGTCATCAACGGCGAGAATTTTCAATTAGATAATCCACTTCAAAGTCAATTATGTGTTCCGACAATTAAACCACTTATGGTTGAAATCGCTATTTACCCATATCCCATATACAGATCAAGACCGCTTGTTCGCCTTGATCCAGATCAAGGACACAGATTGGTACGAGAGCAATATGCTGGTGTTAGATTAGCGGGTTTAAAGCTGCCACAATTACGCTTCGAAAACACAATGTTACTACAACCTTAAGGCGCAGTTTCGCAGGGTCTAAAATCACGCAAGACATTAATTTTGTGAGATTAGTACATCTTGTTGTAGTTTTATTATCAGCCCAGTCAAGGCTTGGGTCAAGAATTTTATTTATAGAGTAAGGGTTTGGGCACGCAAACAAGGCAAGAACGCTGAAAGAATAGCTGACCTTTCTATCGCACTGGTTTCATAAGTTATTTAAAACAAAGACAACCTTGAGGAGATTGGATTGGCGGAACACGCCTACCAAAAGGATTGCTACGCATCCCCAATTCCACCGCCATAAGCAAGGTGTCGCCGATACCTTTGGATCGCCCGAACACCATCATGATGAATGTGCCCGCGCTTTTCCAATTCATCTTGATCTGGGCTTGCGGCCGTGAGTGGCGGCGTCATCACTGGTTTAGAACCGGTGAAGCCGCAAAATTACACTGATGACTGCGAATGGCGCGAAACATAACTTTGCTGCGGGAGCGTGTGATTTTTCGCAGGTCTTTAAGGCTGACATCCACGATTGAGGTGTACCAGATGTAGGAACCACCGCGCGACCACACCAGGTGAAACTTTTGTCAGGTTTCGCGGGCTGATGCTGGACGCAGAGTCTGGGATCAGGATACAGTGGCTCAGAAATCAAAGGATATCCAAAATGAGTCAGAATGTCAGCAACACTTCGCAGCAACGTGACACGCGCATTGTTGAGCTTCGCGATCTTGCCTTAAAGCAGCTGACATCGCCACTCAAAGAATTTCAGGCTGATGCCTTGCAGGACGAACTGGACCTGTTGGCCCCCGAAAGATCTAACAAGAGAACTCCTGAAGCGTTGGAAGCGCAAATCCTCATATTTTTTGCTGCGGGTAAAAAGCCAAAGCGCGCGCAAAAACCTTTGTATCATCTGTTTCGCGCCCGCCTTGCAAACAGCGAACTGGAAAAATATCAGGCTCTTGAGGCAATCCTAACAGAGGCTGAACGCAACGGCGCTTCTCTGGAAGGGCTGTTTTTCCCACGTTCCTTCGAGTCCCTTGATCAGCCGGCAATTTGGACCAAAGTCGAAGACATGATGGCCAAGCTCGAAGATGTGGGCGGCGAAGCATTCTTGTGCTGTGGCACGCTTTTGGGTGTGGTCCGGGACAAAAGCCTGATTGCCCATGACGACGATGTCGATCTTGCCTATGTTCTAAAGGCCGGAACCGCGCAGGAAGCCGCGCTGCAATGGTTAAAGGTCTACGAATTTTTGCGCAGCCACGGTTTGCTGGAAGAGAAAGCCGGCAACAACCCTTGCAGCTACAAACTGAAATCAGATACCGATTACAACATTGACCTGTTTCCTGCTTGGGTGTCGGACGGCAAGGTGCATGTTTATCCGTATGTTTGGGGCGAATTGGACGAAAGCGATGTCTTTCCGCTGCAACGCTGCCCAACAACTGGCCTGCCTATTCCCAAGGATGCCGAAGCGATGTTGGCCGTCAGCTACGGTGATGGGTGGCGTGTGCCGGACCCTAGTTTTTCTACGGCATGGGGGCGTTTGAACCGCCGATTTGCACCGTTCCGTGACGCGCTCGACTAAAGGGCCAACGCCGAAGCACTATGGCAGGCGAACGGTTTTTTCTCCGTTAGCCTACCAATCTAGTGTGCCGGTTTGCGCTTACTTTTGCTCGATAATCATCCGAACAACAGAGGCATCATCGTCTTTGTATTTCGCATAGCCAGTGCCTTGCGTGAAATAGCTGGCCGTTAAATCGCGCTTGAACAGCTCCTCAAGAAAATCAACGGGCTCAACGTAACGGCGATAGTGTGCTGCTGTCACTTTGGACAGATTTTCATCTGCCGCGGTGCGAAATTCTAACGCGAGCTTGCCGCCATTCTTTTTCAGGAACGCCGCGCAGAAATCCAGAAACCCTGCCTGTTCTTTGTCCGTAATCGCATGAATAAAGAACCGCGCGTAGATCACGCCAACGCCTGACACCTTGAGCTTGGCAAGTGCATCTGTGACTTTGCCCATCAGGTTTGGATCATCGCAGGCAGAAGACAGCGCAGATATCGGAAGGTTGCTGGCGTTTGCGCGCTCTGCAATGTCTTCGATTGCGGCCGTGCTGGCGTCGACGGACACAACCGGCATGTCATGACGCGCAAAAAAGAAGCTGTCGCGTCCGTTGCCGCACCCTACGTCCAAAAAGAAATCAGCACTTCTGCATTCGCTTAACGCAAAGGCCGCAAACTGCGACGGAATGTCTGGAACGGCTTTGGCGGTGTAGTAAGAGTTCCAGTAATTACCGCGTTCTTCTTGAGATTTTCCCATGTTTACGTCCTGTTACGCTGATCATCTTTAAAGTTAGACTGTTGCATTTTATTAAAATTATTCGTCAGGACATCGTACAAATTGCTGAAAAAAACAAACATAAATTGGGGGAGGATGCTCGTTTCCGCAATAAGTGGCCGGTTTGCACAAACGGTATGGGTCATGTGTAGCCGATCTTGTCGACGTTCAACTCGAGACACCGCCGCGCAGTGACAGAGACTGCGATCATGGTCCGTTGCAAGTGAGATTGGCTGATGCAGAGCAACGCTTGCGTGGTTGGCTACGTAATACGGAGGATGCGGCAGAATGATGGATGGCAACGGGTGTTCGCCTAACCGCTCAAAACCGCGATCGATGACAAATTGGATCGGGAGAAAGAGCTTGAGCGGCGTGCTGCTGAAGGCTTAACTCATTTATCCTAAACAATGACTGCGATGTTTTTAGGGTCACTAGACGACTGGTCTAATTTCATGCATAAAACCGTATGCAAACGCGTACTGAGTCCACCAGAGATCATATTCTCACCACCGGCAGAGGCCTCGTTGCTCAACGGGGGTTCGCGGGCATGGGGCTGAATGAATTACTCAAATCCGCCTCGGTGCCCAAAGGGTCATTCTATCACTATTTTGCTTCGAAAGAGGATTTTGGCTGCAAACTTCTTGAGCAATACTTGTCGCGTTACTTCACCCGGCTTGACGAGATACTTAACACGGGCGGCGCTGACGCACGCACGCGTTTGATGCAGTATTGGTCTCTTTGGATTAGCTCGCAGACGTCAGGGGATGTCTGTGCGCAATGTTTGATCGTGAAGATCGGCGCTGAAATATCGGATGTTTCTGATGAAATGCGCGGCATTCTTGAGGAGGGAACAGCCCAGGTTGGCGCGCGTCTTTCCCAAGCTATTGCCGAAGGTCAGGCGGACCGCTCAATTTGCGGAACGGTACAAGCAGATTTGCTCGGTACTGCGCTGTACGAGATGTGGTTGGGCGCGAGCCTGATGGTGAAACTATCACGCACCCGCGATCCGTTTTTGAATGCCATGGACGCCACCGAACTGTTGTTACCTGCGCCCTCCCAAGACCCAAAGGAAACGTCCTGAAAATCTTGCACAAAACCGGCGCCACGGCGTCTGGCGGACGGTCCGGCGTCAGCAAAATCGATGACGGCAACGTTGATGTTCGCCTGCATCTGAACCTTTCATCATAAAGAGAGAACCCATGACACAAAACACAGACAACAATCGGCAAATCGTTCTCGCTGAGCGCCCAGTTGGCGCACCGGATGCGAACACTTTGCGCCTTGAGACTTCGGATATGCCGGTCGCGGGCAAGGGCGAAATGTTGCTTCGGACAGAATATCTTTCACTTGATCCTTACATGCGGGGCCGGATGAATGATTCAAAATCCTATGCTGCGGCGGTGGCCATCGGGGCACCGATGGTTGGTGGAACTGTCGCGCGTGTTGTCACATCAGGCGTTGACGGGTTTGCTGTTGGCGACTGGGTTCTCAGCTTTAGTGGGTGGCAGGATTACGCAGTCTCTGATGGGGGCGGTGTGACCAATATGGGCGCGGACCCCGCGCACCCGTCCTGGGCGCTTGGCATCATGGGTATGCCCGGTCTTACGGCCTATTGTGGCCTGCTGGAAATCGGCGCGCCGAAGGCTGGTGAAACTGTGGTGACTGCGGCCGCGACTGGTCCGGTTGGCGCAACAGTTGGCCAGATCGCCAAGATCAAAGGATGCCGCGCTGTCGGTGTCGCCGGCGGGGCCGAAAAATGCGCCTATGCCGTAAACGAGCTTGGCTTTGATGCCTGTATTGACCGCAATGCCGCGGATTTTGGAGCGCAGCTTGCGGCGGCCTGTCCTGATGGCATTGATGTCTATTTTGAAAACGTAGGCGGGGCCGTGCTTGCGGCTGTATTGCCGCTTTTGAACCCGTTTGCCCGTATTCCTCTTTGCGGATTGGTGTCGCAATACAACGCAACTGGTCTGCCAGAAGGGCCGGACCGTTCAGGCGCGATGCTGGGTGCATTTCTGGTGAAAAAGATCAAGGTTGAGGGGTTCATCGTCTGGGACAGTTTCCCCAACCACTATCCACAGTTTGCCAAGGAAATGACGGGTTGGATCGAGACTGGCAAAATCAAGTATCGCGAACAGGTGGTCGAAGGACTGGAGAATGCGCCCGAGGCATTCAACGGGCTGCTTGAAGGACGCAATTTTGGCAAACTGGTTGTCAAAGTCGGCGCATCGTGACCGCCGAAAAAACAGGCCTCACCTAAGGGCACCGCGCCAAATGGCGCACCCAAGCGTCGGTTCGATCACCCAAAGGCTGGTGTCCTGTGTTCATCCAGCAGGCACCACCGGGGCAGTATTTGAAAACACGCGCACGGTGGCGTTTGCGGGAAGGGCAATTAAACTAAGAAACTTAGATGCGATAGGGAGAGAGTAATGGCTGATTTCAAGGGTGGACCGATCCGAACGCGCGACGATCTTGAGCGATTTGAAACCGAAATGACGCTTGATCAACGCTTGCCGGAACGCAGCATTTTAGACGTGTTCACAGCCAGCGCCGCACAGCATCCAACCGCTACCGCGATCACCATGCTGATGACCGGCGCAGCTGACGAGGAACCGCGTCGGATAAATTATGACCAGTTGCTGGGGATGATCCACAGTGCTGCAAACACGTTTTCCGCGCTGGGCGGTCCTGCTCCGGGCGTGGCCTACATGCTGCCGTCTTTGATCGAAACCTATGTGACGTTGTGGGGCGCGGAAACAGCAGGCTATGCGGTCCCGATCAATTTCCTTTTACAGGCCGAAAGCATTGCTGAACTGATCAAGGCGTCGGGCGCGAAAATTCTTGTGGCCCTCGGCCCACATCCGCAATTGGACATCTGGGAAAAGGCGCTGGCGCTACGCGAGCAGATCCCCGGCTTGATCCTGATCCGGGTGCCACTGCCCGGAATCCCTGCCGAAAACGGCGTTATCGATTTAGGCACGGCCATGGCCGAACAGCCAGAAGATCATCTGATTTTTGGCGAACCGCGCGGCGGTGACGATGTCGCGGCCTATTTCCACACAGGTGGCACGACCGGCGTGCCAAAACTTGTCACCCACACCCACCGCAGTCAGCTTGTCTCGGCGTTTGGCGGCGCGGCATTGTGCGGGTACACCTCCGATGACATCATGACCGCGACGCTTCCGTTGTTTCACGTCGCAGGCACCATTGTCGCGGGCCTAAGCGCGTTTATGGCTGGCGTGGAACTTGTCGTGATGTCGCCCAGCGGTTTGCGCAATCCTGTCATTGTCGAAGGGTTTTGGCGTCTGATCGCGCAGCACAAGGTGACATTGGTTGGCGGTGTTCCAACCGCAATTGGTGCGTTATTGCAGGTGCCTGTCGGCGACAATGATATCAGCACTGTGCGCACCGGTTTGACGGGGGCGGCATTGCTGCCGCCTGCTGTTGGGGCACGTTTTAAGGACGTAACCGGATGCCATCTGCATGAAATCCTTGGCATGACTGAATCGTCAGGACTGGTCAGTATTGATCCCTTGTCCGGTCCCGGATCGGTAGGTTCTGTCGGATGGGCGTTGCCGTACACCCAAGTGGACATTTTACGCCTGAACGAAGACGGAAGTCTGGGCGCACCTTGCATGCCAAACGAGATCGGTGTGATCGTTATCCAAGGGGATCACATTTCGCCGGGTTACCGCGACCCAAAACACAATCACGGCGTTATCGAAGGGGGGCGGCTGAATTCCGGCGATCTTGGATACACCGACGCCCAAGGCCGGATTTTCATCGCGGGCCGTTCAAAAGACCTTATTATCCGCAGCGGTCACAACATTGATCCGACCATGATCGAGAACGCGATGGCGACACACCCCGCGGTTGCCCTTGCCGCAGCCGTTGGCATGCCGGATGCCTATGCCGGAGAGCTTCCGGTGTGTTTCGTCGAACTGCTGCCCGGTGCCGAAGCGCGCGTCGAAGACCTGCACAAACACGCGCAAAGCATGATTGACGAACGCCCTGCTTGGCCAAAAGTTATTGAGATCGTGGACGCCATTCCCCTGACGTCTGTCGGCAAGATTTTCAAACCCAGCCTGCGCTGTGATATAGCAAAACAAAAGGTGCTGGATCTGGTGCAGAATGAACTGAAGATCGCCGATGCACAGATCGAAGTTGTCGCCGGAGGATCCCGTGGCATGCGTGTCACCGTGACCCTTTCCAAAGATAATGAACCATCGGTTTCGGAACTTGAGACTGCGCTGGCTGCCTTTTTGTTCGAGGCACAGGTGCACGTCGGATAGGGTAGCGCGAATGACGACAATGATTCCATCGCGGCCTCTAGCTAAAATTGTGCTGTAAATGGGATTTTTACGTAACGAAACAAAGGAAATGACGGATTGTAAATTACTAATTTGACTGGATAACTTGAACCATATTGCCTTTGGGAGGAGCGCCGTGGATTTTCTACAACTCATAATCAGTGGACTTGCCAATGGCTGTGTCTATGGATTGATCGCTTTGGGCTTCGTGCTCATCTACAAGGCCACCGAAGCCGTGAATTTTGCCCAAGGCGATTTCATGATGCTTGGCGCGTTTATATGTATTGGATTCACAAATCACGAATACATGGGCCTGAATTTTTGGCTCGCTGTACCACTCTCGATCCTTGTGATGGGGGTTTTGGGATATCTCTTTAACTGGGGTGTTTTGCGCCACATGTTTGGCCAATCCCAGACATCGATTGTCATCCTGACCATCGCAATGGGCTTTATCATCCGCTTTTTTGCCGGCACCATCTGGAGCCATGAGCCAACGTCGTTGGAAACACCATTTGCGGGGCAAGACATACGGACGGGCGGGCTGGTTCTTGGCATTGACGAAGTTCTGATCGTCGTGGTGACGGCCATTCTGACCTTGATCTTTTTCCTGTTTTTCTCTCGCACCCGGATCGGGTTGGCGATGCAAGCCGCGTCACAAAACCAATTGGCAGCCTATTACATGGGCATCCCGGTCAAGCGTATTCAAAGCCTCGTTTGGGGGCTTTCTGGCATGGTTGCTGCCGTCGCAGGCATCCTGTTCGCGTCCAAAGGCGCGATTGATCCGTCTACCGGATTGCTGGGCATCAAGGCTTTTGCAGCTGCGGCGATCGGTGGCTTTGGATCACTTCCTGGCGCGCTGTTGGGTGGCCTGATCATCGGTTTGGTTGAACCCCTTGCGTCGCGCTACGGCCCCCCCGGTGTTAGCCAGATCGCGCCATACGCGATTTTGCTGCTGATCCTCATCTTCCGCCCTGGTGGCATATTCTCACAGACACAACGAAAGAAGGTCTAAAAGATGCGCTTTGTTTTCAAAACCTCTTACGACGCCGATATTTCGCTGTTCAAACACCGCGCACAAGCTGTGTGGTACGGGTTGCTATTGTTGCTGGTGCTTGGCACGCCGCTTTATTTTGTGGCCATTGGGGACGCCTACCTGCTGGGTGAAATCACCGGCATTTTGATCCTGGCGATCGCAGGCATGGGGCTAATGCTGCTGACGGGTCACACCGGATTGCCCAGCCTTGGGCACGCCACGTTCATGGCTTTTGGCTGTTATCTTAATATCAATCTGCTGGGTGCTGGTGTGCCTTGGATCATCGCGTTTCCGCTTTCCGGGCTTATTGCTGGTGTCTTGGGAACAATGATCGCGCTTCCGGTTTTGCGCCTGCATGGCGTTTATTTGGCCTTGGCAACACTGGCGATGTCGATGCTGACCAGTGATTTTGTCGTGATCGCGGAACCTTGGACGGGTGGCATCGCGGGTGCTGCGGTGCCGGATATCAACATCTTCGGGATGGAAATCAATCGGTACTCTACCCCTTATAAATTCTACTATCTGGTGCTGACTGTCGCGGTTCTGATTGTCTGGTTTTATCGCAATCTTTTGCGCACTCCGACGGGGCGCAGTTTTACCGCTGTGCGCGATAGCGAAATCTCGGCGCAGGCCATGGGCATCAATTTGACGCGGACCAAAGCGATGTCATTCTTCCTGTCGGCGACGGCGGCGGGACTTGCCGGCGCGCTCTTTGGGCATTCGGCGGGCTACGTGACAAACGAGACATTTGATCTGGTCATGTCCATCACCTTGCTCTTGATGATTGTGATCGGGGGGCTGGGCTTCATTCACGGCGCATTCTTTGGCGCGATTGTGGTCGGCATTATCCCCGTTGCAATCGCAAACGGGCGGACGTTTCTGGCCACCACGTTTGATGTGAACATCAATGTGCCCGGACTGGAAAGCGCGATGTTCGCCGCAATCCTGATCGGATTTATTCTGTTTGAACCGATGGGCCTTTATGGCCGATGGCTCAAAATTCGTACCTATTTTGAGCTGTTTCCGTTCTATCGCAAGGACATGTTCAAACGCCAGAAATCCTACCTCAAGACGGACCGTGTCCAATGAGCTTGCTTGAAATTGAAAATGTCACGCTGCGCTTTGGCGGAGTCGTGGCCGTCGATAATGTCTCCTTAAAGGTGAATGAGGGCGAAGTTTTTGCCCTGGTTGGTCCCAACGGGGCGGGTAAATCGACGATCTTTAACCTGATCTCGCGGTTTTATGACCCTGCAGAAGGGCGCATCCAGTTTGATGGCAAGGACCTGTTAAAGCACACGCCAGATCAAGTGCCCGGCTTTGGCATCGCACGCACGTTCCAGAACATCGAATTGTTTGAACAGGCGACGGTGTTGCAGAACCTGCTTGTCGGGCGCCACCGGCACCGCACAACGGGGATGCTGTCAAACATCGTGTTCGCGCCCAAAGCCTACCGCGAGGAATTGCGGCACCGCGCGGCGGTGGAAGAGGTGATCGAGTTTTTGAACCTCCAGCCCTACCGCGACAAGATGATCGGTGGGTTGCCTTACGGCGTGCGCAAGATCGTTGAGTTAGGCCGCGCGCTTGCGTCGGAACCAAAACTGTTGCTGCTTGATGAACCCGCATCGGGACTGTCAGTGGAAGAAACCCAAGACATGGCGTTCTGGATTGAAGATATTCAAACGCAGATGGGGATTTCTGTCATGATGGTGGAACATGACATGGGATTGGTTTCGGCCGTATCAGGGCGCGTTATGGCGCTGTCGGATGGCAAAGAACTGGCAACCGGCACCGCCGCCGAAGTACAATCACATCCTGCCGTGATCGAGGCCTATCTGGGCACCGGTGAGATCTCGAAAACAGGGACATCACGCACATGAGTACGGACGCTACATCACCAAAAGTCGTTTTGCAGATCGACAACCTGGAAAGCTATTATGGTCCCATAATGGCGATCCGCGGTGTCAGCCTCAAAGTTCTTGAGGGCCAGATTGTTACGGTTCTAGGGGCCAACGGCGCTGGCAAAACGACGCTGCTCAAGACCATTTCAGGCGTCATGGATCCGGAAAAGGGCACGATAAAGATGGACGGGACTGACATTCAGTCCTTAGAGCCAGATGCAATCGTGCGCCGCGGCATCGTGCATGTGCCTGAAGGGCGCGAAATTTTCCCGCTGATGACTGTTGCTGAAAACATCGCGATGGGTGCGTATACCCGCAAAGATCGCAGCACGATCAGCGATGACGAGGAAATGGTGTATTCTTATTTCCCGATCCTCAAAGATCGGCGCACGCAACGCGCAGGCACGCTTTCGGGTGGGCAGCAACAGATGTTGGCCATCGGGCGGGGGCTGATGTCGCATCCCAAATTGATGTTGTTGGACGAGCCCAGCCTTGGGTTGTCGCCGCTGCTGACACAGGAAATTTTCGAGATCATCGTCCGGCTCAACAAAGAACAAAAGGTCACGATGATGTTGGTGGAACAGAACGCCAAAGTGGCTCTTGATGCGGCTGATTATGGGTACGTGATGGAACTGGGGCGCATCGTGATGAACGACAGTGCCGAAGTTCTGGCCGCGTCCAAAGACATTCAGGAATTCTATCTTGGCGTCAGTCAAGATGAAAACCAGCGCGGACAACGCCGCTGGAAACAACGCAAGACGTGGCGATAGGGATTGATCATGACAGAAAAACTCCCCCCCCAAGAAAAAGTAAACGGGATGATGATCAACACCGATCTGTCCCAAGGTCCGTTTTACATCGATGGTATGGACACCACACCAAAGCTGTTTCGCAAGCGTTGCCAAGCGCTTGGCACACGCACGGCACATCGCGCTAAAACATTCGGCATTTGGCGATCCCATTCGTGGGAGGACTATTTTACGCGCGCCAAACATCTTGGCCTTGGTCTGGTAAGTTTGGGCCTTAAGCGCGGTGAAGTGGTGTCGATCCTGTCCGAGGACAACAAGGAATGGATGTATACCGACATGGGCGTGCAGTCTGTGGGCGGCATTTGTTCAGGCGTTTACACCACTGATTCCGCGAACCAACTAGAGTATCTCGTCAACAACTCCGACAGTCGTTTTCTGTTGGTTGAGAATGATGAACAGTTGGACAAGTTCCTGCAGGTCCGCGATCAGATGCCTGACCTTATCAAAGTTATCGTGATCGAACGCGATGGGCTGCATGGGTTCACTGATCCACAGATCATGTTTCTGGATGAACTTTATGAAATCGGGGCGGAATATGACGCGGCCAATCCGCAGGCATTTGATACCTCGATTGACGCGACCAAACCTGAGGACACCGCCATTCTCGTCTATACCTCCGGTACGACGGGCAAGCCCAAGGGCGCGATGATTAGCCATGGCAACCTGATCTATTCCGTCTCTTCCGGACTGCACGACGGGCCGATTTTTGACACCGATGATCAACTTTGCTTTTTGCCGCTGTGCCACATCTTAGAGCGGGTATTTTCCGTAAATGCGCCCATCGCTGCTGGGTCTACGATCAATTTTGCGGAAAGCCCCGAGACCATTTTTGACAACCTGCAAGAGGTCAGCCCGCAAACCTTTGTCGCCGTGCCGCGATTGTGGGAAAAGATCTACAGTCAGGTCGCCATTCGCATTGGTGATGCGACCGCCGTGCAAAAATGGGCCTATCGCCAAGCTTTGAAAGCCGGTGGTGCGCGCGCGGAATGTTTGGCGACAGGCAAGCCGGTGCCGTTTGGGACAAACCTTGCTTATCGGTTTTGGGATATTGCCTTGCTGCAGAACCTGCGGCGTATGATCGGGATGGACCGTTTGCGCAGGGGGGGCTCTGGTGCGGCGCCGATCTCACCTGATCTGCTAACATGGTATCAAGCGATTGGTGTGCCCGTCCTCGAAGGCTACGGGATGACCGAAAGCTCGGGCGTTATTGCCATCAACAGTGACGGCAACAACAAAATCGGCACAGTCGGTCCTGCCTTGCCTGGCGCGCAAATTCGCATCACGCCTGAGGGCGAAGTACAATACAAAGCGGGTAACGTGTTTCAGGGCTATTGGAAAAATCCTGAAAAAACCGCCGAGACCTTTACCGAGGACGGCTGGCTGCGCACCGGCGATATGGGCATGTTGGACAATCAGGGTTTCTTGAAAATCACGGGCCGTCTCAAAGACATTATCATCACCGCAGGCGGCAAGAACATCACCCCGGCCGAGATTGAGAACAAGCTGAAATTCTCGCCCTATATCTCTGACGTTGTGGTGATTGGTGACAAACGCAAATACCTGAGCTGCCTTGTGATGATTGATCAGGAAAACGTCGAGAAATTCGCCCAAGATCGTCGTGTGCCTTTCTCGAACTACGCGTCGCTCTGCGCCGCGAAAGAGGTGCAGGAGTTGATCCGCCAGACGGTTGATGATGTGAACAAAGATTTCGCGCGCGTCGAACAGATCAAGGATTTCCGCCTGATCGATGTTCTACTGACAGCAGACGACGATGAACTTACGCCAACCATGAAGCTTAAGCGTAGCTTTGTGGAGACGAAACATGGAGAGTTGATCAGCCAGATGTATTGACATGCGTCAGGTGCGGCTTTTCAAATAAAAACATAACAGGGAGAAGACCAATGAAAAAAATAACAACCACACTGGCGACGGCAGCTGTTGCCGCGACGATGACCGCCATTCCGGCCACGGCCGAGCAAGGTATCACCGATAGCGAAATCCTGATCGGGTCCAATAATGACCTGTCTGGCCCTTTCGCAGCTTTCGGCGCACCTGCGACCAAAGCCGCACAACTGGTGTTTGATGAAGTCAACGATGCGGGTGGCATTCACGGCCGCAAGATCCGTTTCATCGTTGAGGATCACGCCTACCAGATGCCCAAAGCGATCCAAGGCATGAACAAGCTGGTTAACGGCGACAAAGTTTTTGCGATGCTGCTGTCTTTGGGCACTCCCATGAACATTGCCGCCTTTAAACTGCAAGACGCCAAGAAAGTGCCGAATGTATCGCCGCTGTCTGCTGCCCGTCAGATGGCTGAGCCGTTCTCGCCGCTGCATTACGCAGGCACCGCGACCTACTATGAGCAAATCCGTGTTGGCGTGACCTATCTGGCCGAACTCAAAGGCGTCAGCAACGTCTGTGCCATGTACTTGCCGACCGACTTTGGCAAAGACATCAAAGAAGGCGCCGAGTCTATTTCCGCCGAGACTGAAGGGCTGAACTTTGTCTCCGAGACGACGCACAAGCCTGACGATGCAGATTTTGTCGGCGCGCTGCAAAAGCTGAACGCAGAAGGTTGTGAAATCGTTGCATTGGCCTTGGGTGTTCGTCAGGCGATCACCGTTTCTGGCACAGCCAAGAAACTGGGCATGACAAACATGTCGTTCCTGAACTCCTCTGCTGGTTTCCACACTGTCATGGCAAAAGTGCCCGGCGGCGTGACTGAAGGCATGTATGCTGCCTCAGGTTGGGCAGACCTTTTGTCCCGCATGGACAAGCCAGAGGCGCAAAAGTTCTTTGCACGCTACACCGAAGCGACAGGCGAACAACTGCCAGGTTCTGGCGCATTGCTGGGCCACTCAGCGGCTGAGACAATGGTCCGTGCCCTTGAAGCAGCAGGTCCGGACTTGGACGCTAAAACGTTCCAAGCGGGCATGGAAAGCCTGAACTACGAAGATGTAGTATCTGGCAACACTGTGACCTATTCTGCGACCGATCACCAAGGTGCAGACGAAGTAATCATTTCGGTTATCAAAGACGGTAACTGGATGGAAATCGCGCGTAAGTAAGGCATCCACCGAAACTATTGCGTTCATTCAAGAGGGGATCGGCCATATCGTTGGCCGGTCCCTTTTTTGTGGTTATGAGGATACTGCCGGAGCTTTCATCCCGCCCAATTCCTTGTGCTAGTCAAGACTGACAGCCGCTACCTGACCTCTTCTTCGAATGATTGATTGGACCTGACCCCCAAAACCACTGCCAAAGTATGGGTCGGTGAGACCTTTACACAATTGGACCCAGAAATTCTGCAGCCCTACCTTTGGACATCGGTTATGTGGATCAAGTTGCAGTTTTTTCAAAAATACCCGCCCCTAAAGGGAAGGTAAAAAGTCAAAATAGACCGTAGATTATCTAGAATTTTTTCACCCTAAAGAGTGCGAGAATATAGCCTACCGGTTAAAAAATAAATACCAGCTTCTCTGCAAGAGATCGCCAGTTTGAAGAATTAGCTCTCTTTCAGTCATACTCGTCAGTGTTCTGATATATTCAACTTTCTTGGGTACCAATGATATGTAATTGCATCTCAAATGGTCCTCAAGTTCACACAGCCATTCAGAAAGAACAACCGCACCAAAAATTGAACATGGTCCATTGGCCTGATGAATTTTATTGGCAAGGTGTTGTATGTCATCGCCGTCTACAAACCGTTCAACCAAAGATAAATCCCTGCTTAAAACTTGGAACGTGGACTTAATGGCTGCTCGCAATTCGCGTTTCCCAAGCATCTGCTCGGCCGACTTTAGTACCGTTTGATCGATAAGATTATGCACAAATTTTGCCTCAGTATTGTGGGCTTTTATTAGCCTCTCGTGATCCGAATTTAGTGCATTTTTTGCACTTTCGCATTCAAAACCCACCATAGGTTTGGGTGAATTCATTGGAAAGTAATTTGAAGAATAGCCTGACTATACTGAAGTAGAGGTTTCGGAAAAATCCGTATAGATCGTTGTTTTTAAATTGATTTTAGTCTGTGACCGATTACGGAATGGCGTCAGATTTTGACACATATTCAATAAAGGCCTCGATCATGTACTCGCAAATCTTAGTTGTTGAGGACCATACTATGGTTCAAGATGCCCTGTGTTCGTTCATTCGCCAGCGTAAAGAGTTTGTTCCCATCGGTTGCGGAACAGTCGCTGAGGCGCTCGCCCTAATTGAGATAAACGGAGCGTATGATTTAACCCTCGTGGACTTGAATCTTCCTGATGCCCAAAACGTAAGTGATCATAAAGAAATCGTAACGGCCAGCGCAGGAAAACCTGTCGCGTTGTTGTCTGCAAATGCACGTCGGGAAGACGTCAGTATGGCGTTGAAATTGGGCATGAAAGGGTACCTTTCAAAACAGATGCCAGCCAAAGATCTATTAGACGCAGTACAGATGCTTTTGGACGGTGAGAGTTACATTTCTGAACAGGCAGAGCGATCATCTGCGACGCATAAACAAGATCGTCTTTTTGATGCGCTGTCACAAACAGAAAAGAGAATACTGAATCTGATGAAGCTTGGTTTGAGCAACGCAGAAATTTCAGGCGAGCTGAAAATTCGACAAAACCACATCTCAAAAAGTGTCACCGAAATTTACCGCAAGATTGGCGTCCGTACGCGACTTCAAGCTGTAACTCTGATGCACATTTAAACCCCGCCTCTGAAAAATATGGTGACCCAATGTCAAAATTTATGAATTCACTTCTAATATCGATATTCCTTGGACTTGCGACAGTCTCAGCTTCTTACGCGCAGGAATGTGAGATGTCTGTTGGCGTTGTGCCCCAGTTTCAACAAAGGCACATTTTGGAGAAATGGACTCCGTTTCTAAATGAACTTGGTCAACAAACCCAGTGTTCTTATTCGCTAATTGGATCAGCCAACATTCCTGAATTCGAAAAGCAGTTCAAGAACGGCTTGTTCGATCTGGTCTATATGAACCCCTATCATTTTGTCGTTGCGGCAGAAAAAGAAGGGTACATGCCGGTTGTTCGGTCGGGCAGTAAAATGCTGCAAGGTATCCTGGTTGTGCGCAAAGACGTCGGCATCGATAGTATTGCAAAACTGGATGGTCGCGAGGTCGCCTTTCCATCTCCCAACGCGCTTGGTGCCTCGCTTTTGATGCGAACTGAACTATCAGTTTTGCACGGTATTCAGGTCATTCCCAAATACGTGACCACGCACAATTCAGTTTATTTACATGTTTTCAAAGAGCTCACGTTGGCTGGTGGCGGAATAGAACGTTCATTTAATGGCGAAAAACCGCAAATAAGCGATGAACTTATGGTTCTCTACCGCACTCAAAAAGTAAATGCGCATCCAATTGCTATTCATCCACGAATTGATCCTCTTCTTCGAGATGAAATTCAAAAATCTATCATCAGAATCTCGAAAACTACACCGGTACTGACCGAAGGTATTCCAATGCGCGAAGCCGTGATTGCAACATTTGAAGATTACTCGGCATTGTCTGGCTTAGGTCTAGAACGCTTTGCGGCCGACTGACATGAGAATGGCTTTGCGAGATACAATTTCCATCAAGCTGTTCTTGCCAGTTATTTTAGGAAATCTGATATTTTCGGCGTTCGTGTATTTTTTATGGCTTCCATCAGCGATCAAGATCTCGGTCGAAAGCGTGGCAGTGCAGGTGGATCGTACTTTAGGGTCGGTCGCAGAAGGTGTGGTTCCACTACTTTTGCAAAATCAACTGTCCAACATTTACGATACGCTTGATCTCGTAAAGCAAGGTAATCCAAGCTGGATTGATCTCCAGGTTTTTAATGCACAGGGTCAGTCGCTTTACCCTCTGGTCGTGAAAGAAATTCCTGAATCAAATTTTCTGGTCCGTGCCTTGAATAGGGAAATTATGGTCGGTGATAAACGGATAGGAAAAATCGTGCTGGTTCACGATATGACCGCGTTAAGCCATGATTTTCACCAGCAAATCGACTACCTCTTAAGTATCTTTGTTGGTGTCTTCTCATTCTTACTTTTGGTGATGATCTTCATTCTAAGATCGGTGATTATTGTTCCAGTGACGGCACTTACCAAGGTTGCAAAAGAACTAAAGTTCGGAAATTTTGCGGCCCCCTTACCACTTGAACGACATGACGAAATAGGTTTGTTGATCGCATGCTTCAGAGACAGCCGTGATGCCTTACTTAAATCGCGCAATGAGCTAGAGGCAGCGCGGGACGAAGCAGACGCCGCTAACATGGCAAAATCGAATTTTCTGGCGAACATGAGCCATGAACTGCGTACCCCAATGACTGGCGTTTTGGGTATTACGGATCTTCTTTTGGAAGACGCAACATCCAAAAGCGAAAGAAAACTACTGCATGCAATCCATCAATCGGGTCGCCGCTTACTGTCGACTTTGAATGATGTCCTAGATCTTTCAAAGATCGAAGCAGGCGGTTTGGAATTGGATATTGTTCAAGTTGATATTGAACGAAACATTTCAGACATGATTGATTTGTTTCAACCAATTGCTGAAAAAAAGAAAATATCTTTGGGGTTCGAGAGGCATGATGTCATTCCACCGTTTAATGGGGATTCCGTCAAAATTTGTCAAATTATTACAAACTTAATTAGCAATGCAGTCAAATTTACGTCTTCGGGTGGTGTGAGAGTTAAAGCCAGCGTTCAACGCGAAGGCGAAACTGGAACACTATACATTCAAGTCATCGATAGCGGCGTCGGTATATCGTTGGGCAAACAAAAAAGAGTTTTTGAAAAATTCTCTCAAGAAGATATGACCGTGACTAGAAAGTACGGTGGTACCGGACTGGGGTTGGCCATTTGTCACGAGCTAACTAATTTTCTGAATGGTGAGATTGGTGTCGAAAGCGTCCAAGGGCAAGGTTCAGTTTTCTGGATCAAGATTCCCATTAGCTTTACGGCGCTCGTGGAACAAAAAAGAACTTCGCACAATCCGCGGAAAACTATGACCGAGCAAGAACTTGCTGATACAAGCGTCCTGCTTGTAGAAGATGACCCAATCAATTTGTTATTTGCACAAAAAGTATTTGAGAAAATTGGCGTTCGGAATTTTACATTGGTAGAAAACGGACAGAAGGCAATCGAATGCGTTAAAGGCCAGAAGTTTGACATCGTTTTTATGGATTGCCATATGCCGATTTTGGATGGCTATCAGGCAACCCAATCTATTCGAAACCTTGAGGTAATGGGACAAAGCACGCCAACGCCCATCATAGCGTTGACGGCAAACGCCATGGTTGGCGACCGAGAGAAATGCATAAATAGTGGTATGAATGATGTGCTGACCAAACCCTTTAGCCCGGACAAACTGGTAAATATGGTTGCTAAATGGCTGTGATGCTATGTGCCGGAAATTTTGGAATTGATAGCAAGGAAAATCAATTTGCTTGCCACAAATTGGGCTCTTGCTTAGGTGGCGGATTTGGCCTCAAACTATACCTTAGTCGTTAAAAATTCAGCGCCAGCTCTAGCCTTTTATTTGCTTCGGCCTCGTCTTCTTCTCACCTGGCTTCCCAGTGAACGCTTCAGGCAAGTGGTTTTTGCAGATATCTTTTAGCTAAGGGGCTTTTTCAATCAAGATGGCTAGTAGGTGAGCATACAAGTGAAGTTATACCAGAGCCCTCTGACACCTCTTCCGACACTGCAAAGCATCCCAAACCAACCGCGTCCCAGTCATTGCGCTGCGCCTCCACAACCACCGCCCGAGCAACCCAATCACCAGCCAACCGCGTCACAACCTCCCCTCAACACCGAACATCTACGCAGCAACCAGCCCAGCGCCCTCCCACGTCAGCTACAGCGAACCGGCCCGACCCGAGCAACGGAAGCTGCCCGAGTT
This sequence comes from Ascidiaceihabitans sp., assembly GCA_047626725.1. Lineage (GTDB taxonomy): Bacteria > Pseudomonadota > Alphaproteobacteria > Rhodobacterales > Rhodobacteraceae > Ascidiaceihabitans. Next base: position 12,824 of record JBLHSG010000007.1, on the reverse strand, counting down.
AACCCAATTGTTGTCGGGTTGGCTGGTTTTGTTGCTGTCATCCTTGCTGATTATCGGCGCGTGGCTACGTGAAGGACAACGCTGATTTATTCCGCGACCGAAGGGTCGATGATCGTCGCCTGATCGCTCGCAACTGAATCGGCATGGGCCTCAGCGGTTGGTGTCAACTCGGCCGTATTAGCCGCTTCTGGTGGCACCGGGACTACGTCACCCCGATATAGACCAACCGAGGTAAACGTAGATTGTCTGTATGTATTTGCTTCGGTATCTCTTATATATTTATCCCACACGGCCTGAGGTCCGGGTGGATCTGTATAAGGTATATATTCCACGGTGGTGCTGGAACTTTCAGTGACTGGTTTATGTTGTATATGGGCTTCGATGACCCCGCCATTTCCATCACTTGCTGGTCGAATATAACCGGTAGCTTGTCTGTTGGTGACGCATCCCGACACCATGAGGGATGCTACAATAAGGGTGGTGAATTTTGCTGTAATTTTCAATTTTTTGCTCCTGGAATAATGTAACGTGCGCCAAAGCGAATTCCATAATCATCGCCGCGCTGGCCAACGGCATAGGTGCCCTCAACCCCGAGGGTGACACGTTCGTTTATGCGTTTTGCCACACCCAATCGCAGGGTCTGTTGGTGGGTTTCCAGGTCTAAATTGACGGGTTTGTCTGACCATTGACCACCCCAACCGCCAAACACTGTCCAGTCACTGTTTAGTTTTTGATAGACCGTCGCCCTGAATCCAATAGAATTTGTGTCATTTGACGGCAACGCAACATAGCTGAGTTCGAAGACTGACATCGTGGTGGCGCTCAGCGGCACCGGTTGGCTGACCGCAAAAGCAACACCGTTGCTGCTGGTCTCCAATGGCTTGGTACAACCTGCATTGATCACATCCGTGGAAAGCTGGTTGGCAAAGACCGTGGCAGAAAGTTTTGTGCTGTACGGAAACCAACTTTGATCTGTTCACCCACACCATGGCAGTTTCTAGGTGAACTTTCGGAACAGTTTTGTTTGATCAAACATGTCTTCTAATTCTTCCAACCGATCTTTGGTGACGTCCCAGCTCAGGTTTTGAACGGAGGAGATCAAAGTCTCTATGAGCAATAGCGGAATAGCGGTAGAATCCCACGCGGATGGTACAACAATGCGGCTGCTGAAACTGATTTCGGCCAACTGATGGATTGGCGATCGCCATTGATCTGTTAGCAAGATCAACTTGGCACCTTTGGCATGGGCCATCTCGGCCAATTTTAGCGTGTTATTCTCGTATCGACGCATGTCGAAAATGATAAAAACATCGCCTTCGTTCACGTCTAGCAAGTAATGTGGCCACGCGTTGGAAGTGGACTGAATATGGGTAAGTTGTGGACGAATGACCTGCATGTGCAAGAACAAATATTCGGCCAACGTATGTGTGATGCGGCCACCAACGATGTAAAGGTGATGATCGGCGTCGGCAATCATTTCGCACGCCCTATCAAAATCCTTGGGGTCGATTTGACCCAATGTGTGCCGGATATTGTCGATAACAGCGTCTGTGAATCTATTCAAAAGGTGCTCTGATGGCGCGCCTTCGGCCCAAGTGTCGTGTTTCGCGATGGGGTTCTTAGCCTTTGCTTTCAGCTCTTCGCGCAGCTCGGCTTGAAACTCAGGGTACCCCTTGTATCCAAGCTTTTGGACCATCCGCGAGACCGTTGGAACAGATACCTTCGCATCCTTGGCCAGCGCGCTGAGCGGCCCAAGGCCCGACGCTGGATAGTTTTCGAGGATCAAATGCGCCAATTGCCGTTCAGCTCTGGTCAAGTCATCCAACCGCGATTGAATACGATCCGAGATGGTGAGTGGAATTTCGTTCATTGACAGCGCCTCTATTTTGATCGAAAAAATAACAACTGCATTTAAGGTGGTATTTAATTTTCACTATTCTGTTGACAGATACCAGTTTTGGCAACACGTTTATCCGGCAGGGGGATACATGACGCAAGTTGACATAGATGCATTGGACAAAAACGTCTTGGTGGCAAACGCTGCTGGATCATCCTCTGTCGTGCTTGTTTGTGAACATGCCTCTCATTACATACCCCAATCCCTTAATGGGTTGGGATTGTCCAAATATGCTGGCGCAAGCCATGCGGCATGGGATCCTGGCGCTATGGCCGTCGCAAGCCAATTGGCCAAAAACCTGGATGCAGTGCTGGTCGCGAGCGAAGTATCGCGCTTGGTTTACGACTGTAACCGGCCACCAGACGCGCCTGACGCGATGCCGTCACGTAGCGAACTTATTGATGTTCCGGGCAATAAGGACCTAACGCAATCGGAACGCAGCGTGCGCGCTGAGGTATTCTATCGACCGTTCCAATCGGCGCTTCACAGCGTGATTGCGCAAATCGCAAACCCGGTCATCGTAACAGTCCACAGCTTTACACCCGTATATCACGGTCAGATGAGGTCCGTAGAAATCGGCATTCTGCATGATATCGATACCAGATTTGCCGACGCGATGTTGAAGGTTGCACATGCGCACACACCGTCAAATGTTCAACGTAACGAACCTTATGGGCCAGAGCACGGTGTGACCCACACGTTAAAAGAACATGCAATCAAAGATGGTCATTTGAATGTGATGTTAGAAATCCGCAATGATCTGATCGAGACCGCAGTGCAACAGGACGAAATGGCTGGGCTTCTCTCTGGATGGATCGTTGACGCATTCGCGCAATTGGGCTTGGCGGGGGCTGTGCAATGTCAGGCATGATGCGCGCATACATCCGTGGCGTTGACGCGGTGAACTTCCGTGTCGGGCGCATCGCGATGTACGGCATCTTTGTTTTGATGGCTATTCTACTTTGGTCTTCAATCAGTAAAACGTTTTTTGTGCCATCATTGTGGACCCTCGAAATGGCGCAATTCGCTATGGTTGCTTATTATATACTTGGTGGTCCCTATTCCATTCAACTTGGATCAAATGTGCGGATGGATTTGCTGTATGGCGAATGGTCCCTTCGTAAAAAGGCGTGGTGGGATCTGTTCACCGTTCTGTTCCTGATCTTTTATCTCTGCGTCTTGCTATACGGTGCCGTAAGTTCAACAGCATATTCACTCGGCTATTGGGGAACTGAACCATTTTCCTTCCTTGGCGGGTTGGCAACTGGGTCAGAAGAGATTGGCCGCATGGAACGCTCATCAACTGCATGGCGGCCCTACATGTGGCCGATCAAAGCCATCATGATCCTGGGAATGTTCCTCATGCTACTCCAATGTATTTCAGAGCTACTAAAAGATGTTCTGCGAATTAAAGGCGAAGCAATCTGATGTCGTATGAATTGATCGCAACCCTCATGTTTTCGTCCATGATGCTAATGTTGCTTACTGGGCAGCGTGTGTTTGGGGCAATCGGGTTTATCGCAGTGGTCGCAGCATTACTATTGTGGGGGGATAAGGGTGGTTTCGACATTGGTTTTTCAGCGGCGATGAAGCTGATGAAGTGGTATCCGTTGCTGACCCTGCCAATGTTTATTTTTATGGGCTATGTGCTGTCCGAAAGTAAAATCGCAGATGACCTTTACAAGATGTTCCACGTCTGGATGGGCGGTCTGCGCGGTGGCTTGGCGATTGGAACGATCGGCCTGATGGTCCTAATCTCTGCCATGAACGGTCTTAGCGTGGCGGGCATGGCGATTGGGTCAACCATCGCGCTGCCTGAGCTGTTAAAGCGCGGTTATGACAAACGCATGGTGACAGGTGTGATCCAAGCTGGGTCAAGTTTGGGCATCCTTGTTCCCCCCTCTGTTGTGCTAGTGCTTTACGCTATGATTGCGCGACAACCCGTCGGTCAACTGTGGCTGGCGGGTGTTGTGCCGGGACTGATGATGGCTGGTTTGTTCATTGCCTATATCGTGGTTCGCTGCCGCATTAATCCAGTGCTTGGCCCCGTTTTACCCGAAAGCGAACGCAATATTCCACGGGCTGAAAAGATGCGCTTGTTACGTGCTGGATTGCTGCCGATCATGATCTTTGCCGTAATGATGGTGCCATTTGTAAAAGGTTGGACGTCGCTTGTAGAAAGTTCAGCTATTGGCGCACTCGCAGCTTTTGCCGCCGCTGTTTTAAAGGGTCGGATGACGCGTGAGGTGTTCGAAAATTCCGTGCGCAACACGCTGGGCATCACGTGCATGTTCATGTGGATCATTCTGGCCGCCCTCGCCTTTGGCGCTGTGTTTGATGGGCTAGGTGCGGTCAAAGCGATCGAAAGCGTCTTTACCGAGCGTCTTGATCTGAACCCGTGGACAATCCTGATCCTGATGCAGCTTAGCTTTATTCTGATGGGCACGTTCCTTGATGACACGGCCATGTTGGTGATCGTCGCGCCGCTTTATGTGCCACTGGTCGGCGAGCTGGGTTTTGACCTGATCTGGTACGGTATTCTTTATACGATCACGACGCAGATCGCTTACATGACGCCACCCTTTGGCTACAACTTGTTCTTGATGCGGGCGATGGCCCCTCCCGAAATCTCGCTGCGCGATATCTATTCGTCGATTACACCCTTCGTGTTAATCATGGTCTTTGCCCTTGTGCTGGTCATGGTCTTCCCCGGCATTGCCACGTGGCTTCCAGATTACGTTTACAACAAACCATAAAAGAACCGTCTCAAATCGGTCGAAACCCAACCAAGGAGAGAAACATGACTTCAAGACGCAAATTTATCCAAGGTGCTGCGATTGCCGCGCCCGCAGCCCTCGCCACACCGGCATTGGCCCAAAGCACAATCAAATGGCGGATGCAGACCTATGCGGGCGCATCCCTAGCGGCTGAAGTGATCGTGCCTGCGATTGAAATGTTCAACAAAATTGCTGGCGACCGCATGCAGATTGAATTGTTCTTTGCCGACCAATTGGTCCCAACGGGTGAGCTGTTTCAGGCGATGCAACGCGGCACGATTGATGCAGTACAATCGGACGACGATTCAATGGCATCACCTACGGACGTCACAGTGTTCGGCGGCTACTTCCCATTTGGCTCACGCTACTCACTCGACGTTCCAGTGTTGTTCAACCAATATGGTCTAAACGAAATCTGGGATGAAGAGTATTCCAAAGTCGGCGTAAAACACATCTCTGCTGGGGCATGGGATCCTTGCCACTTCGCAACCAAAGACCCAATTCGCAGCCTTGAAGACCTAAAGGGTAAAAAGATCTTTACCTTCCCAACCGCGGGTCGTTTCCTTACCCAATTCGGCGTTGTTCCTGTGAACTTGCCCTGGGAAGACATTGAGGTCGCCTTGCAAACTGGCGAACTTGATGGCGTCGCATGGTCTGGGATCACTGAAGACTACACAGTTGGCTGGGCCGACGTGACCAACTACTTCCTGACCAACAACATCTCTGGCGCATGGGCTGGATCGTTTTTTGCCAACATGGATCGTTGGAATGAACTGCCAGAAGATCTGCAAACGCTGTTTCGTGTTTGCTGTGACCAGTCACACTACTACCGTCAGTGGTGGTACTGGGGCGGCGAAGCCGACTTGCGTGTCAATGGGACAAAAATGGAATTGACCACCATCCCGGACGAAGAGTGGGACACAGTCGAAGCGGCAGCCCAAGTGTTCTGGGAAGAAATTGCAGCCGAGTCCGACGTCAAGCGTCGCGTTGTTGATATCTTCAAGAAGTACAACGCCGATATGGTTAAAGCTGGTCGCCCATACCGCTACGGTTAAGATGATTTTATTGAGGGCAGCATTTGGTTGCCCTCAATACATTTGAGAAAAATGGAAAAAATATGCCCAAAACTATGACCTTTGATGACTTGAAAGCCCACGTTGCGGATGGATCGATTGATACTGTCCTCGCGTGCTTTGTGGATATGCAGGGTCGTTTGATGGGTAAACGTTTTCACGCTGTGAACTTCGTGGAAACCTCGTTTGAGGAAACCCACTGCTGCAACTATTTGCTGGCCACCGACCTCGAAATGGCGACGCCTGACGGGTATGCCTCGACCAGTTGGCAATCTGGTTATGGCGATTACGTGATGAAGCCTGACCTGGCGACCCTTCGTAGGGTCCCTTGGCTTGAGGGCACCGCAATGGTGCTGTGCGACATCCTTGATCACCATGACCACCTGCCGGTTCCCCATTCGCCGCGCGCTATTTTGAAGAAACAGATCGCGCGATTAGAGGCACTGGGTTTTGAAGCCAAAATGGCGACTGAACTTGAGTTTTTCCTCTTCGAGAAAAGCTTCGATGAGATCCGCAAAGAGGGCTTCCGCGATCTAGAACCCATCAGCGGATACAACGAAGACTACCACATCTTCCAAACTACCAAAGAAGAAGGCGTGATGCGTCCGATCCGCAATCACTTGTTCGCCGCCGGATTGCCGATTGAAAATTCCAAGGGTGAAGCAGAGGCGGGCCAAGAGGAGCTGAACATTCGCTACTCTCCTGCTCTTGATTGCGCTGATTATCATTCCATCGCCAAACACGCGATCAAAGAGATTTCGTGGCAACATGGCCGCGCCGCGACATTCCTGCCCAAGTGGCACAAGGACCGTGTGGGATCGTCCAGCCACGTTCACCAATCGCTGTGGAAAGATGGCGATGCCGCGTTCTTTGACGCATCGGCCAAACACGGCATGTCGGAATTGATGGGCCATTATATGGCGGGCCTGATCAAGTACTCGCCAGATTACACCTATTTCCTGGCTCCCTATATCAACAGCTACAAACGCTTTGCCAAAGGCACATTCGCGCCGACCAAAACCGTTTGGTCTGTCGACAATCGCACCGCGGGTTTCCGGCTGTGCGGTGAAGACACAAAGGGCGTGCGCGTCGAATGTCGAATTGGTGGTTCTGATTTAAACCCCTATCTGGCACAGGCTGTGATGCTTGCGGCTGGCATCAAGGGGATCGAGGAAAAAATGGCGCTTCCTGCCGCTACAACTGGTGATGTCTATGAGGACGCCAAGGCGGCAGACATTCCACAGACTTTACGCGCGGCCACCGAATTGCTGCGTAACTCTGCATTCCTGCGCGAAGCATTGGGCGATGATGTTGTCGACCACTACACGCGCGCCGCCGAATGGGAACAAGAAGAATTTGACCGCACCGTGACCGATTGGGAAATCGCACGCGGCTTTGAAAGGGCTTAAAAGCTATGACTATCCAGTGCATCTCTCCCATTGACGGGTCGGTATATGCGACACGCGAAACGCTTTCACGCGCCGAGGCTGACACAGCTGTCGCGCGCGTAAAGATCGCCCAAACCGCATGGGCGGCACGTCCACTCGCGGAGCGTATCAAACTGGTGCAAGCAGGTGTTACAGCCATCGGGAATATGAATGATGAGATCGTGCTCGAGATTGCGCATCAAATGGGCCGTCCTGTCCGCTACGGTGGTGAGTTTGGCGGATTTAACGAACGTGCGAGCTATATGGCTGAGATCGCGGAAACTGCACTGGCCCCTATTGAGATTGAGGACAGCGATGCATTTCGTCGTGTGATCAAACGTGTGCCCCATGGTTTGGTCTTGGTCGTGGCACCTTGGAATTACCCGTACATGACAGCAATCAATACCGTTGCGCCCGCCTTGATCGCGGGCAATGCAGTGATGTTGAAACATGCGTCCCAAACCCCATTGGTGGGGGAACGCATGGCTGCCGCATTCCATTCAGTTGGGATTCCACAGGACGTTTTCCAGAACGTATTTTTGGATCACCAAACAACATCTGCTTTGATCGCTGATCGTGCGTTTGGGTTTGTGAACTTCACCGGTTCAGTTGGTGGCGGCAAAGCGATGGAAGCGGCAGCGAGCGGTACCTTTACAGGCATCGGTTTGGAACTGGGGGGCAAAGACCCTGGCTATGTCATGGAGGATGCGAACCTTGACGCGGCCGTCGATACGCTGATTGACGGTGCGATGTTCAACTCTGGTCAGTGCTGCTGTGGGATCGAACGGATTTATGTCCATGAAAGCTTGTTCGATGCATTCGTGCAAAAAGCAGTGGCAATTGTGAATGGCTACAAGTTGGGCAACCCTTTGGACCCAGAAACCACCCTTGGCCCAATGGCGCATGTACGCTTTGCCGACGAAGTCCGCGGCCAAACAAAGGACGCCATTGCGGCGGGTGCAAAAGCGCATATCGATCCTGCGCATTTTCCCGAAGACGGCGGCGCATATTTGATGCCGCAAATCCTGACAAACGTGACCCACGACATGCGGGTGATGCGCGAGGAAAGCTTTGGGCCCGTCGTTGGTATCATGTCGGTCAAAGATGACGCCGAAGCGATCCGCCGCATGAACGATAGCAACTTTGGCCTGACCGCCTCGCTGTGGACCAGCGATGCTGACCGTGCCGAAACAATTGCGGATCAGATCGAAACGGGCACTGTGTTCATGAACCGCGCCGATTATCTTGATCCCGCCCTATGTTGGACCGGGTGCAAAGACACAGGTCGCGGCGGTGGTCTGTCTGTCATTGGGTACCACAACCTGACCCGTCCAAAATCATACCACCTCAAGAAAGCCTAAAGACATGAGCATTACTGCAAACTGGTCCTACCCAACCTCTATTCGTTTCGGCGCTGGCCGCATTTCTGAAATCGCTGATGCCTGTGCTGTGGCTGGGATCAAGAAGCCACTCTTGGTTACAGATCGGGGTCTTGCGACCATGGCGATCACCACCAAAACGCTTGATCTGCTTGAGGCTGCGGGCCTTGGGCGTGCGATGTTTGCAGATGTCGATCCAAACCCCAATGAAAAGAACGCCGCAGCGGGTGTGAAAGCCTACAACGACGGTGGCCATGACGGTGTAGTTGCCTTTGGTGGGGGCTCTGGCCTCGACCTTGGGAAATTGGTGGCCTTCCTTGCGGGTCAAACACGCCCGCTTTGGGATTTTGAAGATATCGGTGACTGGTGGACCCGCGCCGACGCAGATGCCATTGCGCCAATCGTTGCCGTTCCTACAACCGCTGGAACCGGGTCCGAAGTGGGCCGCGCGTCCGTCATCACCAACTCTGTGACCGCAGAAAAGAAGATCATCTTTCATCCAAAATTCCTGCCCGCAGTTGTCATCTGCGACCCAGAACTGACGGTTGGAATGCCCAATTTCATCACAGCAGGCACGGGCCTGGATGCCTTTGCCCATTGCGTTGAAGCCTTCTGTTCGCCTCACTACCACCCCATGTCCCAAGGTATGGCGTTGGAGGGCATGCGATTGGTCAAAGACTACCTGCCACGCGCATACGCCGATGGCACCGACCTTGAGGCCCGCGCCCATATGATGTCAGCTGCAATAATGGGGGCGACGGGGTTCCAAAAAGGGCTTGGCGCAATTCACGCATTGTCGCACCCGATTGGTGCTATTTACCATACGCACCACGGCACCACGAACGCTGTTTGTATGCCAGCCGTGCTGCAATTCAATCGCCCTGCGATCACGGATGTTATGAGGGATGCAGCCAATTACCTAGGGATTTCAGGCGGGTTTGATGGGTTCTGTGCCTATGTCGACGACCTGAACACGTCGCTGGGTATTCCCAAAAACCTAACCGGCCTTGGCATCGAAAACCCCGATGTTGAACGGATCGTGGCAGGTGCTTTGATTGATCCAAGTACCGGCGGAAACCCGATCGAACTGACCAAAGAGAACACCCTAAAGTTGTTGCTTGAGATCGTCTAAATTTCGTGTTCGACACTAAATTCGATAGTCAGAGGTTAGTTGGTCTTTCTGGAGCAGTGGCTCTCGTACCCAAACGCATGCGCAGGAAGGCGGCCGATGGCACATAATGATTTCGATATGATTGTCGTTGGCGCTGGCATCGTCGGCATGTCAACGGCGCTATGGGCACAAAAAGAGGGTCTGAAGACGCTTATATGTGATCCCAACCCAGTCGGGTCGGGGACCACCTATGGCTCGGCCTGTACTTTGGCCACCTATGCTTGCATCCCGGTTAATAGCCCGTCGATCTTTGCCTCACTCCCACAATTGTTAACCAGTCGCGACAGCCCGCTCAGTTTCAATCTTGGATACGGGTTGAAAAACCCGCGCTGGATGCTTTCGTTTCTGAACAATTGCCGCCCATCGCGCGTGAAACACATCAGTCAGGCGCTGGGGCAATTTTTGACCCATTCAGACGGTGGCCTTGATCCTCTGATCGCCGAGGCGCAGGCCCAAGACCTTATCGTGAGCAATGATTGCCTTTATGTCTGGTCCAGTCGCGCTGGCTATGAACGCGCGGCGGAGGGTAACGCGATGCGCGCGGCGCAAGGCGTGGATTTTGACGAACTCACGCCAGATGAGGTTCGCCAATTGGAACCTAATCTACAGCAACCGATCTATAGGGGGCTACGCTTTAAAGGCGCCCGCCATATCACCAACCCGCAGGACCTTGTCCGACGGATGCAAAGACGATTTGAGGCACTGGGCGGGACGCACCTAACCAATAGTGTTGCCAGCTGCGAAGAAGATGGCACAGGTGTGACGGCGCACCTGTGCGATGGGACAAAAATCCGTGGTGGGCATCTTGCACTGACCGCAGGCGCACGTTCACGCCAGATAAAAGGAACCGGCGCAGAAAAGTTGCCACTGGGAACCGAACGCGGATACCACATCCTTTACCGCGACGCGGGAGACCTTGTTTCGCGCCCCGTCGGGTGGGCCGAGGCGGGCTTTTACGCGACACCAATGGCGCATGGTTTGCGGATAGCAGGTACGGTGGAAATCAATGCCATCGATGCGGCGTTTAACGCCAATTCCACCAACTATTTAAGACGTAAATCTACGGAAATGTTCGGTGATCTTGGCACGCCTGATGATACTTGGTTGGGGCATCGTCCGACCATGCCCGATTCACTTCCTGTCATCGGGCATTCCGAAAATTCAAAACGCATTATATTTGCCTTTGGGCATCAACATATCGGTCTAACTTTGGGGGGCATAACGGGCAAAATCGTCACTGACCTTGCGTTAAAACGGACGCCCGATTGCAACATCAACAATTTTGACCCAAAGCGGTTTTGATTGATGCGATAAAATGGCTGAATAATGCGACCAAATTCCTCAGATTTCTATAAGATGGTCGTTGCTTGCATTTTGGACGAAGTGATTTTTGTTCATGTTATTCAGGACCAAAAGGACAACCTAGATAGATCAGCCAGTTTTCTGACCTTGTTGACTGTTGAGATTTTAAAGTTTGTGCGTTTCGGCGCGACGCAAAGCCGACTTTGGAAGCTCCTGTACTGAACCCTAACCTCGTAGGTGTGATGCGGCTTCAACCCAAGTATCGCCCCCACGTCCTTCGGATAGTGACGGCGGTAGATCCACGTTTGCTGTTTCAGTGTTGCGTATCTCATAGCTCCAGCACCTCCGCGATCAAGGCCAACGCGGGTTCACCGTACTGCCCCACGAGAGGACCGCTCAGGGCAACCCCAGTCACGCAGTCCTCCTCAATGCTCAGCACCCTCAAAGCTGTGGCTGAAGTCCACTTCGATTGTGGGCTGGTCATCAATGAATATCTTAGAGCGCCAGTCGTCGTTCACCCTTTGCCACCAGCCACCATAGAAGCGCCCATTCATGCTCCAGTCAGCACGACTAAAGACACGTCTGGATCTGCTATTGTCCGGATGGATAACGACGTTCGATGCTAGAACGTCTGGATCTATTACGATGATTGGTCGCTGTAAGGTGGCGATGTCGATGAAGGATGATTGCAGCAGATCATTGTAGGCTTTCAGCTCTTCTCGCATAGCATTGGTTTGGTCGGTGCCAGCGTATTCCAATTGCTTGCCAACTCTGCGTACGTCCTTTTCGTCACGGAGAATGATAATCTCCTCACCTTCGAAGCGGGTCACGTCATCACGTACGAACTTGGCCGCCTTGAACAAGCCTTGGAGCTTTTCCGATGCCCGAAGGCGAGTGGTCCTGTTACTCTTCGCATTGGGGCCAGAATAGCTCGCATTGGCTTTATCGAGCAGTCCAGCAGCAACCAACACGTTGGCAATTTGGATCAGCATTTTGGACAGATGCAGAGCGTTATACCGCGAATTGGTTTTCCACTCGTTCACGGACATCGACATGCCAATACAAAGCTCCGGATCCTGTAACCAAGCCACATAGTGGTCCAGTATCATAACTCTTAACTGGTGCTTGAAAGGGGTCTTAGGCTTCGGCCCCGTCTTTTTCTCACCTGGCTTCCCAGTGAACGCTTCAGGCAAGTGATTTTCCCAGATATCTTCTACCAAGGCCTTCACCTCAGGATGATCTGACCACCTATGCACATCGATAGGTCTGGAATGTCTGGGATCGCTTATCACTGTCATACTGAAGGACTATCTATAAGGAACAACAGGAACAGAAGGGGCAACTTAGTGATGGGGAGGATTATTGGACTATGATGGTGATGAGATTCTTATAGTATTCCCTTATATATGTTTCCCCTCCTATCTTTCTTTCTCTTTCCTCTTATCCATTACTTATACCTATTAGTTAGATCCCTCTTTCCTAAGGGGCTTATTCAAACAAGACGGCTAACAGGGGAGCATACAAGTGAAGCTATTCCAGAGGCTTCCCCTAGCCCTATAAATCCACACGAGTTGCCTCATCCCTAAGCTCACCTCACGCGGGGGCATAAACAGGGGCATTTCTAGACCTACAGGGGCCCAGAGCGTTACCAACAGCGATGTAAAAGAAGAATGGCTGAGGAAAACTTTTTTATCGAACGCGTCTCTGTTTTATGCGGAGATTATCCCAGAATTCTAAAATACTTATGCATTGCAGATACTTGGAGAAATTGTAGTTCTGTTTGCGCCGGATCTTTCAT
>JBLHSG010000006.1:0-139272 GCA_047626725.1 Ascidiaceihabitans sp. | reverse complement strand
AAAACGCAATGAAATCGTCTTTTCAAACCTAAGCCCCTGACCGCGGGTCGTAGGCCGTCTTGCATCTGATCAAATGAATCAAATGCAAGGCGGCGACAGCCTCGGAGGTGTCAATGACACCCCCAGAACGTAGAGCCGGTTACATGCGCTCTCACGATACGTTTCCAAAACCTACCACTCGACATATCCAACTCCATCGCTAGGGTTAACGCATTGACCAACGCCAAAGGCCATCCATGACCCCCGATCAAGCTCAAGCGATCCTCGACGATAACTTTGCCCCGTGGGTTCTTGCCCTGATGCCCAAAGTCACTGACATCAGCGCCGATGTCGCCGTCCTTGAAATCCCGATCACAGATCAGATCACCCGCATGGGCAACATCGTGTCGGGACAGACAATGGCGACCCTCGCCGATACGGCTATGGTCTTGGCCTGCCTCGGAAATTTGGGCGAAATGGAACCCATCGCAACGGTCACCCTCGACACTCAATTCCTGCGCCCCGGCACCGGCGACATGCTGCGCGCCACGGCAACAGTCACCCGCAAAGGTCGCGCGTTGATTTTCTCCCGCTGCGTGCTGACCACTTGGCCCAACGGCAAGGACGTCGCACACGTCACAGCAACGTTTGCACGCCCGTCATGATCCGAATGATTGCCCTTGTTGCGTTAACCTTTGTAGCCGCATGTGGACGCCCCCTAACCCCGCAAGAAGTCGCGTTCGCCAAGACCATTCACGGCGACGAACTGAACATCGCAAAGGTGCGTTTACACGACGGAGCCCCGACGCGCGCGGTCACATTCAAGCGTAAGGCACGGCCACGAACGACATGTCGCGAACGCATTTTACCCCCCGCCACGGAAAAAATCGTGACCGCAAAACCTGCCGCAGTGGCCGTCTTCAACACGGTTTTGTTCGACAAAGATTGGTATCTGGACGACTATCTGCCGGACTACCCTGATCAAATCGGACTGGTGGCCGCAATGTTGCTGAGCCACGAATTAACCCATGTGTGGCAATGGCAAAATCGTCAGAAAACCGGCTATTCACCGTTGCTGGCCGCATCGGAACATGAACAGGGTGCCGATCCGTATCTCTTTGATATTGCCAACAAACGCGCGTTTTCAGACTATGGGTTTGAACAACAAGGCGCAATTGTTGAGGAATTCGTTTGCTGTCGTGCTCTTGCCCCTCAAGCGCCGCGAACGCAGCGGCTTCATACCTTGATTTCAGGGGCAATGCCCGTCGCGCCCCTGCCCCAATCGCGTCAATACGATGTGCGCATGCCGTGGGATGGGGTGGAAATTAAGGGCATTTGTGGATAATTTACGCAGGTTTCGGCGATCAATCTGACACGCGTGGCCGGTATTGCTGTCATCACCTCGGGTGCTTGGTTGACGCAGCAGGCGTAAGATGGGCCTTGGCCCACCACCCCGACAATCACCCTGCAGACAGTTCCAACGCTTGCGCCCAAACTGCGTCAGGCACATCCACAGGGTCTGCGCCGACACGCCCTTGGCCGGGCATACGCGCGCCTTCGTCTTCGCTGACGGCTTGGGCAATCCGTTCTAAACGTTCAACAAATCCGTCTGACACCACAGGGTCCATGATGATGTAGTATTGACCCAAGTCGTGATGTGGCCCCTCTGGTGCCTTAAGCGGTTTCACATCCTGACTAAGGATCGAACCAGTCATTCCTGCGGCCAATATCTCGGCCATCAGACCAAAGCCCCAGCCTTTGTACCCGCCCATAGACACCAATGATCCGGCCAATGCGGCCTCTGGATCTGTTGTCGGCACACCGTCTTTGTCGACAGCCCACCCTTCGGGAATGGAGGTGCCCGCAGCCTTGGCCATCGTGATTTTGCCCAGCGCGACCATCGTGGTGGATTGGTCAAATTGCATCGCCAACCCGCCTTTGCCGTCAGGTACCGAAAACGCAATCGGGTTGGTCCCGATCACGCGGGATTTGCCGCCTGGCGGGGCCACGATGGGTGACGCATTTGTCAGTCCAATTGCCACAAAACCTGCGCGGGCAATTTGTTCGGTGAAATAGCCCAGCGATGTGCAGGTGTGTGCATGTGCGACGGCCAAAGTTGCGGTGCCAAAACGGCGCGCTGCGTCCAATGCAGGTGTTAATCCGTAGGAGAATGCAGGTTGTGCAAACCCAAATCCGGCGTCCACATGCACAACGGCAGGGCGCGGCGCTGATACTGCTGGCACAGCATTTCCAATGACGCGGCCAGTTCGCAATTGCGCGCAATAGCTTTCTAGATAGTACAGACCGCAAATCCGGTTGCCATGGCTTTCTGCTTTGCGCACAGCGCGGGCGACTTCTGCGGCCGGAAACGCGTCAGCCCCATGGGCCAACAGGGCCGCCTGAACGACACGTTCAATTTCGTCTAAACTGACTTCGGGCATGAAAAAGCCTCCCTTTGTTCGACATTAAGTCAGATCAAAGGGAGGCTGTAAGGTCAACCAACAAAAGTCAGTTTGCCTTAAGTTTTAAGGCGTTGGATCCTCAAATCTGATCAAGGTTGAGTTGATCGTCACCGTCACACCGGTCAGCGTGATGGTCGACGCGTTTGTTAGGGTAATGACCAAATCACCACCAACAACCGCTTGGCTTTGGAACGTTGTGCCCGTTTCGGTTTGCACGATGATCTCGTCTTCGGATGGGTTGAAATCTGACACGATCACGTTGCCCGTCACATCAGAGGCCACAATAAAGTCGTCCGCGCCAGCACCGCCTGTCGCACTATCACCGTTGCCCAAGATCAATTGGTCATCGCCCGCGCCGCCATCCAGCACGTCAGCATCAGTATCTGACGCAGTTGTCAGATCGACATCTGTGCCGCTGATAATGTCGTCGCCATCACCGCCGCCCAGAACGTCTGCGCCTGTGCCGCCATTGATCGTATCCTGACCCGTGCTGCCAATAACGGTATCATCGCCGTCGCCCATGTTTGCCAGGCTCGGTCCAGGTTCCAGCGACGCTGAGATGCTGCGCCCCGGCTCGTCCGTGATAACTTCGCCCGTTGGATCAGGGGTTGGCGTTGTCGGTCCTGCCTCAACGAACGTGAATTCTGATTCGGGAATGTCTGCCGTCAGTCCAGTAAAGGTCACAACTGCGCCGTTGGAAAATACAACATCCAGACCCGTGGCTGTGACTGTCTGGCTGGCGACAATAACAGTTTCACCTGCGTCAACTTGCACAATGATGCTGTCATCAGCGGCAACATATTCAGTGATCGTGCCAAAATCGGTGCCATCATTCAGCAACGTAAACACATCATTGCCCGCCCCGCCTGTGGCTGTGCCAGTACCTGCGATGTTCAGAACGTCATTGCCGTCACCACCAGAAAGCGTGTTTGCAGATGCGTCCAGGCTGCCATCTGCTGCGCCGCCATATAGCGTGTCATCGCCAATCCCACCTTCGAGGCTGTCCGCGCCAAGGCCACCAGCCAACACGTCGTTGAATCCGCCGCCGTTCAGGCTGTCGTCGCCCAATCCGCCGTCCAGCGTATCAAGGCCAGAGTTACCGTTGATCGAGTCGTTTCCGTCGCCGCCCAACAGGACATCGTCGCCGTCATTGCCGCTCATTGTGTCGTTGCCGTTGCCGCCTTCGATGCTGTCTGCACCATCATTACCAGTCAGCGTGTCGTCACCGCTGCCGCCCAACAATGTGTCATCGCCGTCGCCGCCGTTCAGGTCATCGTTGTCGTCTTCGCCGCTCAGGCTGTCATTGCCTGTGTTGCCGTTCAAAACGTCAAATCCGTCGCCACCAATCAATGTGTCATCGCCGGCATTGCCTGATATTGTATCCGCGCCCGCATTGCCTGACGCGGCATCGTTGCCGTCGCCACCGCTGATTGCGTCCTGGCCATCGCCGCCGCCAATCACATCGTTGCCAGCCCCACCAAGCAGCGAGTCGCCGCCTTGGTTGCCGTTGATAACATCGTCACCTTCGCCACCATCGATCGTGTCCAAACCGGCACCACCGTTCAAGGAGTCTGCGCCACCAAGACCGTTGATCACGTCATTGCCCGCGCCGCCGGTGAATTCGTCATTCACGGCGTCTGTTCCCGTAAACAATTGATCGCCGGTCTCAGGAGTTGGATCAGGATCAACCGTATCTTCTCCGGTTGTGGTCTCGCCATCGTTATCGCCGTGGCTGTCAAAAACAGCGATCATCGGACCCAAAGCAGCAATAAGTAGGATTAACATAGGTGACATTACAGAACTCCAATCAAGAATCGATTAAGGTTAACACGGACTTAGGCCCGGTGTTATCTCCAGATGGAAAACAGAGTGTTGCGTGGTTGGATACAAAGCCAATGATGGCAAAATTGCGGCGTTAATCGTCGGCGCGCAATTGCCCGTTTTCAAGCCGCACAATACGGTCCATGCGCGATGCCAATTCCAGATTATGCGTGGCAATGACTGCCGCCAATCCGGTACCACGGACGAGGTCCATCAATGCGCCGAACACTTGATCTGATGTGGTCGGATCAAGGTTCCCTGTAGGCTCGTCGCCCAATAAAAGCTGGGGATTGTTGGCCAAAGCCCGACAAAACGCGACGCGCTGCGCTTCGCCACCGGACAATTCCGCAGGACGGTGATGGGCACGGGCCGAAACGCCAACACGCCCCAACAGATCCATTGCATGTGCATCAGCCTGCACGCGCGGCACACCAGCGGCCAATTGTGGCAGAACTACGTTTTCCAACGCGTTGAATTCAGGCAATAAATGATGAAACTGGTACACAAATCCCACATCTTCGCGCCGCAATGCTGTACGTTTACGGTCAGTTAACCCATTAACCTTTTGTCCCGCGAACACCACGTCGCCCTGATCCGGCGTATCCAGCAGTCCGGCCATGTGCAGCAAGGTCGATTTGCCCGCACCCGACGGGGCCACCAGTGCCACGACTTCGCCCGCATGAACGGTCAGGTCGACACCGCGCAGCACCTGTACTTCGCCCGGAAGGCCCGCATTATAAGTTTTGGACAGGTTTTTCAGGTGTAAAACAACATCACTCATAGCGCAGTGCCTCAACCGGATTCATCCGTGCCGCGCGTCGGGCTGGAAAAATGGTGACGATAAACGACAGGCCCAATGACAGGCCGACAGCTTTTAAAACATCCGACAGATGCAATTCTGCAGGCAGCGAATACAGCCCGTATTTTTCAGGTGTCCACGATCCGCCCACGACCAGCGAAAAGATCGGGTCGATGTACTGCGCAAACAGGCAGCCCAGCAGCACACCCATGGTCGTGCCGATGATGCCGGTGAACGCGCCGCAGATGAAAAACACCCTTAACACCGATCCTTCGGACAGGCCCATCGTGCGCAAAATCCCGATATCGCGGCCCTTGTTCTTAACCAACATTATCAGGCCGCTGACGATGTTCATTGCAGCAATCAGCACAAGGATCGACAGGATGATGAACATTACGTTGTCTTCGATTTCGAGCGCATTCAAAAACCCGCCCGCAGATTCCTGCCAAGTAAACGGCAAGGCGCGATCGCCCCCCGCAATCAAGATGTCGGGCACCAGTCGGTCAATGGCTTCGGGGTTTTCAACCATGACTTCTAGTTCGGTCGCAACGCCTTCTTTATTAAAGAAACTTTGCGCTTCGGCCAGTGGCAGATAGGCGCGTGTGCGGTCGATGTCATAGCGCCCTGCGGTGAAAATATAGACCACCTCGTAGGCGTTCACGCGCGGGCTGGTTCCGAAAGCGGTTTTGGCCCCGTTTGGTGAAATAATCTTGATCCTGTCGCCCACGGTCGCGCCCAATTCACGCGCCACGCCAGATCCGATTGCGATGCCTTGTCCGAACCGCGTGATGTCACCAGAATAACTTTGCGGATTGGCGACACGCGGGATTGTGGCAAGGTCACTGGCGGCGATCCCGTACACTTCGACCCCCGCATTACGCGACTGCCGGTTGGCCATCACCTGACCGCGCACGAGTGGTGCGACGCGGGTCACGCCCGGCACTGCGGCGACACGTGCGGCCATGGTTTCGTAGTCTTTGATGTTGCGATCAAGGCGCCCTGAATCCGTGACTTCACCCATGTTGAAAATGGTCACATGGGCGTTTGAGCCAAGGATTGTATCGACAAATTCCGCTCGAAATCCGGACCGGACTGCCAGCGTTGCGATCAATGCAAACACGGCCAGCGTGATCCCCAACAGGCTGATCCACGTCATGACGCTAACGCCACCTTCGGTGCGACGCGCGCGCAGATAACGCCACGCGATCATCCATTCAAACGGGGCAAATGGTTTTGGCTGTTTTCGGGATTGGGTGGCCATTTTCGGCTCCTGAGACTGCTCGTCTGATCGGGTCGTTTTATTGATTGTCCGAGTTTTTAGACAAAGTGACTGCACCGGCGCGCAGGGTCAAGCCGTTGCGCGGTTTAATGCGGTTGTGCGTGATCTGTTTGGGGTGCGCGCCGCATCGCGCGAATGCAAAACCGCAGTGCCGCAAAGATCGCCGTTAACCCGATCAAACCCGCCAAAAACCCAAATCCTGCAAAAATAGCACCGGCCATATTTAATGGCATCGCAGGTTGGTACGCGTCCCATGCGGCTTTTGCGACCTCGCCGTCACTAAATCGGGTTGCATGATAGGCGCGCATAAACGGGCCTTTGCCCTCAAGTGCGGCCAAATCGGCGGTCAATGATGCATGACGATCAAACGTGTTTTGCATATCAACGCGCCTGCGTTCGATAAAATCTGTACCCGTCATTTGCGCCAACGCACCGGTACGATCCAATCCCGACGCCGCAGCAGAACTGTCGAAATCTGCAACAACTTGGCCAAGTGCGTCAACAGCCCCACCCAAACGTTGCGCATATTGTTGAGACAATTCAGGGAATTGCGACAGGCCAGCACCTGCCGTTAGTCCACCAGCCAATGTCAGCGCCCGCAAAATCATTAAAAACCGCTCCGCTTTTTGCCGCATCTGAAAAACGAAACGACTGCTGACGCACATATATCATACGCGTCAGCAGCACTCCAATCCGGTATCAGCAAAGGCCCGCGAACCGGTTAGTGGTTGGCGTAAATTTCGACGATTTTGGCAACAGCCGCCTCTGGTGTCATTTCTTCGCTTTCGCCGGTGCGGCGTGACGTCAATTCGACAACACCGTTTTTCAAACCGCGCGGACCAACCGTGATGCGCCAAGGCAAACCGATCAAATCCATCGTCGCGAATTTGCCGCCTGCGCGTTCTTTGCGGTCGTCATAAAGTGGCTCTAGGCCCAGCGCTGTGATGGATTTGTACAATGCGTCGCAGGCTGCGTCGGCTTCGTCGTCGCCTTGTTTCAGATTGACGATGCCACAGTGATACGGCGTCACGCCTTCGGGCCAAATGATGCCGTTGTCATCGTGGCTTGCCTCGATGATCGCGCCCAACAGTCGGGACACGCCAATGCCGTGGCTGCCCATGTGGACCGGAACAGGTTTGCCGTCAGGGCCCTGAACCTTGGCATTCATCGCGTCGGAGTATTTGGTGCCAAAGTAGAAAATCTGGCCAACTTCGATGCCACGTGCGGTTTTGCGACGCTCTTCGGGAACCTCGTTGAACAGCGCCTCGTCGTGGGTTTCGTCCGTGCGTGCGTATTTGGTGGTGAATTCTTGCATCACGCCTGCGCATTGTTCGACGTTGTCATAGTCGATTTCGCGGTCACCAAAGCTAAGGTCGGTGACGGCGCTGTCATAGAAAACTTCGCTTTCGCCGGTGTCAGCAAGGACCAGAAATTCATGCGTGTTGTCGCCGCCAATGGGCCCTGAATCCGCGCGCATCGGGATCGCCTGAAGGCCCATACGTTCGTACGTGCGCAGGTAGCTGACCAGATGACGGTTGTAGGCGTGCAACGCGTCTTCTTTTGTTAAATCAAAGTTGTAGCCGTCTTTCATGTAGAATTCACGACCGCGCATTACCCCAAATCGAGGACGGACTTCATCGCGGAATTTCCACTGGATTTGGTACAGTGTCAGCGGCAAATCTTTGTAGCTGCCAACATGGGCGCGAAAGATATCGGTGATCATTTCTTCGGCTGTTGGCGTGAACAACATATCGCGGCCATGACGGTCTTTCATACGCAGCATTTCATCGCCGTAGGCATCGTAACGCCCGCTTTCGCGCCACAAATCCGCGGATTGGATTGTTGGCATTTGCATGGCGTGATGACCTGCGCGTGCTTGTTCTTCGTGCACGATATTTTCAATCTTGCGCAGCACTTTGAACCCCAAAGGCAGCCAGCTGTAGATCCCTGCGGACGACTGTTTGATCATACCCGCGCGCAGCATCAAACGGTGGCTGACAATCTGCGCCTCGCTTGGGTTTTCTTTGAGTACGGGCAGAAAATAACGGCTCAGACGCATTGGGCGGCTCCTATGGGGTTGTTGTGATCTGATTAGGCCAAACCGCGCGCTGTCGCAATCGTGAAACAAAAGTGCTGTGGTCTGCGCGTCGATTTATGGTTTTGACACCACCCCTGCCCGCTGCGCCAAATGCAGTGCCATCGTTGTCGCCTTGGCCATGTCCTGAACCGATATCCATTCCAGCGGTCCGTGGATTTCCTGCATGCCGGTAAACAAATTTGGTGTTGGAACGCCCAGTTCAGTCAGGATTGACCCATCTGTGCCGCCTCGGATTGGGACTGAAACAGGCTCCATTCCTGCGTCCTTCATGGCGGCGCGCGCCAGATCAACGGGTGTCATGTCTTTTTCCAGCCAGTAGCGCATATTGCGATATTGAGGTGTGATTTCGCAGGTGATTTCAGCGCGTGGTTCGCCCAGCGCCACGGACGTACAAACGCTTTGCAACAAGGCACCAAGGTCCGCCAGATCGTCCCGTTCAAATGCGCGCAGAATAAATCGCAGCTCGCAAGCCGCCGCGTCACCTGTCATTTGACCCGCGTGAATGAACCCTTCGCGCCCCGTTGTTGTTTCTGGCGTCATGGTCACATGTGGAAGCGTCATCAACACCTTAGCCCCCAAATGCAAGGCATTCACCAGCATGTCTTTGGCCCAGCCGGGATGAATAGAAACGCCGGTGATTTTAACGACAGCGCCATCCGCACTAAAGCTTTCGAATTCGACCTCTCCCGGTTTTGAGCCGTCAAAGGTATAGGCAAAATCAGCATCCAGATCTTTGGGCAGCGGGGCAGTCACACCGCGCCCGATTTCTTCGTCAGGGGTAAACGCCAGCCGGATTTTGCCATGCTTGATGTCGGGGTTTTCCAGCAAATGTCGCGCCGCCGTCATGATAATCGCAACGCCGGCTTTGTCGTCACCGCCAAGCAAGGTCAGCCCGCTGGCGGTAATGATGTCTTCGCCCTGCTTTTCGCGCAGATACGGCACATTTTCAGGCGATAGGCGCAAATCGGGATTGTCAGCAAACGTGATGTCACCGCCATTATAACGCCTATGCACAACCGGTTTCACACCCGTGGCGTTAAATTGCGGCGTTGTATCAACGTGGGCGAGCCACCCCATTGTCGGGGCGTTCACACCGCCTGACGCCGGCACGGTCGCCAACACCACGCCGTAGTCGGTTAATTGAATGTCTTGCGCGCCGATGCTGTCCAATTCCGCCATCAACATGCGTGATAAATCAAGCTGGCAGGTGGTGCTGGGCGACGTCGGGCTGTCCGCATCGCTTTGGGTATCGACGCTGCAATAGCGCACCAAACGGTCTTCAAGTTCGTGGTCAAAGTCGCCGCCGAAATTATCGTGCATACTTTAAAATTCCTATTATTCGTTCCGCCGCACATAAAGTAATCTGATATTTACCCTGTCAACTTAACCAATAACAGCCACGTTAACTGTAGCAATTAAAACAGCGCCGTTTATTTGCCGATAATGATTACATCAAACACATCAGTTCGACAGCATTGCTTTAACTATACAAGCTATCCGTTTGACACCAAATTTCACACGTGGTTTTCAACCCCCATATCCACATATCAAAAGGTTTGCACAATGAAATTCACGCGCCGTATTTTTTCTATTTTCGCCGTTTTGGCACTGGCCGCTTGTACACAACAAGCAGCGCTGGTCGATCAGAACGTCAAAAGTTCTATTTACATCAAAAGCATCGTCATTAATGCGCAAACTTTGCAAAAACCAATCACAGGCCGCGATCTGGTTAAAACCCGTAAACAAATTGGTGCTGATGTCAAAGCTGCGGTGACACGTTCGGTGCAGGCCCGCGGATTAAATGGCCCGTCTCCGGCAACCTTGCATATCGCGTTGACCAAAGTGCAATTGGTATCACCGGGTCAGTCCTGGGCCATTGGCGGCAAGGGTTTCATCGAGGGTGTTGTCTCCGTGAAATCAGCATCCGGCAAAGACCTGATCGCACCACAAACCATCAAAGGCTTTAGCGAAGATGTCCGTCTTGGTGGCCTTATCGGCGCGTTGACAGCCCCGACAGCAGAACTTGATTACGCACAAACCGTCCAAGGATTTGCCAACGGTGCGGTGCGTAAAATCTTTGAAGGTGGCTTGGTCACCATCAGCGGCGACATCGTAAACTAAAGCAACATTCAATTGCTGGCGCGCCAAGAGCTGGCTGCAAGCAATTGACCATTGGCCGCTGTCCAATATGTGTTCGGATGGCGGCCATTTTTCAATTCGACAAAAAGCATATTTATCCAAAAACTGGCCATTTGCCGGTTAAACCGTCGTGGCCCCACGTCTAGATAACATTTCATCACAGAACCGCGAGCGGCGTGAACCAGCCCCCGTTTGCCGCCGTACCTTTGTCACAAGTCAGAAGGCTTGGATGTACAAAAAGGAAGTTAAGTATCATGAAAATCATGCACAAGATTGCAGCGATCACAGCTACGGCACTGACATTTGGCACGGCGGCGCAGGCCGCGAATATTGTAGAAATCGCAGCTGGCGATGAACGTTTCACAACCCTAGTGGCCGCCGTATCTGCCGCTGGTTTGGCAGAAACGCTGTCTGGCCCCGGCCCGTTCACCGTGTACGCCCCCCTGAACGACGCCTTTGCCGCGTTGCCAGAAGGCACCGTCGAAACCCTGCTAAAGCCAGAAAACAAAGGCGATTTGACCAACGTGCTGCTGTACCATGTGGATGATCGCAAACTGACCGCCGAGGCAATTCCGGCAGGGTCAAACTATTTCAAACCAATTCTCGCGTCTGAACGTTTGTGCATCACCAAAGGCGCGTCTGGCGTCAGCATCGCAGACGGCACCGGACAAACCGCCAACGTCGTGGTTGCCAATATTATGGCCGACAACGGTGTGATCCACGTGATCGACAAAGTGCTACTGCCGGGCACCCGCCCTGCCTGCCACTAACCAAAAGCGATAAAACAACGGGGCCCGAACACGCATTCGGGCCCCGTCTGCACACGCGATTTCTCCACAGGTTTTAGGGCGCAAATTGCCCCACTCACCTTGAAAGACCTCGCGTCTTCAGCCATGTGTTCTTTAACCTTTTCGGAGAACACCATGGGCCTGCCAGTACGAGAACAATTGAAATATTGGGGCGTCGCCGGAGTGGCGCTTTTTGTCGTCCTGTGGGCGCTTGGCGATGTGCTATTACCGTTCATTTTGGGGGCTGCGGTTGCCTATTTTCTCGATCCCGTCGCGGACCGACTTGAGACAATGGGATGTAGTCGCGTTCTGGCCACGGCCATTATCACGCTGACCGCGCTGCTGATTTTTATCGTCGGCGCATTGCTGGTGGTCCCGACGCTGGTCAACCAAACCACTGATCTGATTTCAAGCGCGCCGAAATATGCCGCTGACTTTGGTGAATTCCTGACCCAAAGGTTCCCGTCTCTGCTTGATGAAAGTTCGACCTTACGCCAGTCATTGGACAGCGTTGGTGAAACGATAAAAAGCCGTGGCGGCGAAGTTTTGAACACCGCCATCAGTTCTGCCGCGTCCTTGATCAACATCGTTGTGCTGTTCGTGATTGTGCCTGTCGTGTCGGTTTATTTGTTGCTGGATTGGGACAAAATGATCGCGCGGATCGACAAATTGTTGCCCCGCGATCATGCCCCCGTCATCCGCCGTTTGGCCGGTGAAATTGACGCGACACTGGCGTCGTTTATTCGCGGCATGGGCACGGTCTGTTTGATCCTCGGCACGTTTTACGCGGTCGCCTTGATGGGGGTCGGATTGCAGTTCGGATTGGTCGTCGGGTTTATCGCAGGCTTGGTCACGTTCATTCCCTATCTGGGGTCGTTGATCGGTGGGGCCTTGGCCTTGGGGCTCGCGTTTTTTCAGTATTGGAACGGCATCGAAATCGTTGAAAACGGGGTCACAACCTATTCCACCGACTGGATCCGCATCGCGATTGTTGGCGGTATTTTTGTTGTCGGCCAAGTGGTCGAAGGCAATTTCCTGACCCCGAAATGGGTAGGCGAAAGCGTCGGCTTGCACCCAGTTTGGCTGATTTTGTCACTGTCGGTTTTCGGATCAATCTTTGGCTTTGTTGGCATGCTTGTTGCCGTGCCTTTAGCTGCGTCCTTAGGGGTCGTGATCCGCTATGTGATTGCGCGCTACAACAGCAGCATGCTGTATCAGGGCAGCGACGGCAGGTAGCACATGGCGCAACAGCTTAGCTTTGAATTACCGGTAAAAACGGCCCTTGGTCGCGACGATTTTATGGTCGCGCACAGCAACGCATTGGCGCTGGCAATGATCGAGGCCACGGATGCGTGGGACAACGGCAAGCTGGTCTTGAATGGACCAACAGGTGCCGGCAAAACCCATTTGGCGCATGTTTGGGCCAGTGCGATGGACGGGCAAATCGTTCAAGCGCGCGATCTGGATCAACTGGATATTCCCGCCCTGTCAACGGGCCCTTTGGCGGTCGAAGACGTACCGCTGATCGCCAACAATCTAGCCGCGCAAACCGCGTTGTTTCACCTACACAACATGATGCAACAATCGGGCCATCCCTTGCTGATGACTGGCGCGTCGGAACCCAATCATTGGGCGATGTCCCTGCCCGATTTACAAAGCAGGATCGACGCCTCGGGGCTTGCCACGCTTGATGCGCCCGACGACACATTGCTTGCTGCGGTTCTGGCAAAACTGTTTGCCGATCGCCAATTGACCCCGCGCGCTGACGTGATCCCCTATCTGATCTTGCGCATGGAACGGTCATTTAAGGCCGCGCGCGATGTGGTTGTTTCGATGGACGAGGCAGGTCTGGCCCGACATGCGCCGCTGACCCGTGCCTTGGCAGGTCAAGTGCTGGACAAAATGCCCTAAAGCGCGCAATATCTGTTACTTACCCGTTACAATTAGGTGATAATTACCCCTCATGTCTCATGCTGATTTCCTGACCTCCCCCTTTGATGCGCCGCTGGTTTTGCCAGATATCGACATCACGGGCCCTGGCCGGTTTTATAACCGTGAACTTAGCTGGTTGGGTTTTAACTGGCGGGTGCTGGAAGAGGCGGAAAACCCAAGGGTTCCGTTGCTGGAACGGCTGCGGTTTCTATCGATTAGTGCCAACAATCTGGATGAATTTTACACCGTTCGGGTCGCGGGCCTGCGTGAATTGGCGCGTGCAGGAAACACGACCCCGGCGGTTGATGGCCTGACGCACGCGGAACAGTTGGTTTTGATCAACGAAGACGCCCGCAAACTGATGCAATCGCAACAGCGCATTTACGGGCAGTTGTTGGTCGAAATGCGTGCGCAGAACATGTCGGTTCTGAGGTTGGTTGACCTTACCGACGCTGATCGCACCTATCTTAAGGATTACTTCCTGACGCAGGTTTTTGCGGTTCTATCACCGCTTGCCATTGATCCTGCGCATCCGTTTCCGTTCATCCCGAACACCGGTTTTGCGCTTGCTCTTCAGCTTGAGCGCATTCGCGACAAACGCCCGTTACAAGCGCTATTGCCCGTGCCAGCATCGATTGACCGGTTTGTGACCGTGCCGTCCGAAACCGGGCATCGTTTTTTGCCGCTTGAGGAACTTTTGATCCTTAACATTGACCGGTTGTTTCCGGGCTATCAGTTAAAAGAACATTTTGAATTCCGCGTTCTGCGTGACAGCGATCTTGAGGTCGAAGACGAGGCCGAAGACTTGGTTCGTGAGTTTGAAGTTGCGCTAAAACGGCGTCGGCGCGGCGAAGTTGTGCGCCTTAGCATGTCCACAGGTGCGCCTCCCAAACTCAAGGCTGTCGTGATGGCCGAATTGGGTGTTGGCGATGCGGAATCCATAGAAATTGACGGCATGATCGGTGTGGACGACCTAAAAGAACTGGTTATCGACGACCGCCCCGACCTGTTGTGGCCGACGTTTACACCGCGCGTGCCAGAACGTGTAACCGATTTCGAAGGCGATATGTTCGCCGCCATTCGCCAAAAAGATATGCTGCTGCAGCACCCCTACGAGACGTTCGATATGGTCGTGCGGTTCTTGCAGCAAGCCGCACGTGACCCGAAAGTGGTCGCGATAAAACAAACGCTGTACCGCACATCCAAACGATCCCCGATCGTCGAGGCCCTGTGCGCCGCAGCCGAAGACGGCAAATCCGTCACCGCCTTGGTCGAACTAAAGGCACGTTTTGACGAGGCCGCAAACATCCGCCAATCACGCCGCCTTGAACGTGCAGGCGCGCATGTTGTGTACGGGTTTATCGACCTGAAAACACACGCCAAAATCAGCACCGTGGTCCGCCGCGAGGGGGCTGATCTGGTCACCTACACCCACTATGGCACCGGCAATTACCACCCTATCACTGCGCGCATTTACACCGATCTGTCCTTGTTTACCTGCGATCCAAAACTGGGCCGTGATGCAACCAAAGTGTTCAATTATCTGTCCGGATACGCGCAACCCGAAGAGCTGAGCAATCTCGCGATTTCGCCGTCCAATCTAAAGGCGCGCCTGTTAGAAATGATCGCGGCCGAAGCGGAATACGCCAAAGCCGGCAAGCCTGCGGAAATCTGGGCGAAAATGAACAGCTTGGTCGAAAGCGAAGTCATCGATGCGTTGTACGCCGCGTCACAGGCGGGCGTCAAAATCAGCCTGATCGTGCGCGGAATTTGCGGATTACGCCCCGGTGTTAAAGGACTGTCTGAAAACATTCGCGTCAAATCGATCGTCGGGCGGTTCCTAGAACATTCGCGCATCGTTTGTTTTGGCAACGGCAAAGGACTGCCGCACAAAAAAGCCCGCGTGTTTATATCGTCCGCCGACTGGATGGGGCGCAATTTGAACCGCCGTGTCGAAACCTTGGTTGAAATAGAAAACGCGACGGTTAAGGCACAAATTGTCAGTCAGGTAATGGCCGCAAACTTGGCCGACGTGGCACAAAGTTGGGTCATGGCACCAGACGGCAGTTTCACCCGCCCACCGGTTCAAGAAGGCACATTCGAATTCAATTGCCACCGTTTCTTTATGGAAAATCCGTCGCTGTCCGGGCGCGGATCTGCAGGCGCGTCGGATGTCCCGAAACTAACCCACACCGAGGACTAATTTGGCCCGTTAACACAATTGACCACGCCGCGGGCCATGGTACACACTGCGCTCAAAATGGGGGGCCATGAACATCCAAACCGATTCTGGAAACACCGATTGGGGCCCCTTTGGCCGCCCTCTTTTCGAAGACCCAAGTGCGCGCGCATTGGCACGTGTCGGCGTTGTTGATGTCGGATCAAACTCGGTTCGTTTGGTGGTGTTCGATGGGGCCGCACGATCGCCCGCGTATTTTTACAACGAAAAAATCATGTGTGCCTTGGGCGCCGGCCTGTCTGAAACCGGTAAATTGAACCCAAGTGGGCGCGCCCGCGCCTTGTCTGCATTGCTGCGTTTCAAGCACTTGGCCGACAGCATGGGCCTGCCTGAATTGACAATTGTGGCCACAGCCGCGGTGCGAGACGCCAGCGACGGCCCCAGTTTTTGCGCCGAAGTTTTGGCGCAGACCGGCTTGCGAATTTGGGTCATCGACGGCGAAGAAGAAGCCCGTCTATCGGCCCAAGGTGTGTTGCTGGGGTGGCCCGGATCATACGGTTTGGTCTGCGATATTGGCGGATCGTCGATGGAATTGGCCGAGATCGCGGATGGTCGCGTGGGCCGCCGTGTCACGTCAAACCTTGGCCCGCTCAAGCTGACGGATATCAAGGGCGGCAAAAAAGGGCGCGACGCACACATCAAGCAAACCATGGCGCAATTGGCCGAAGTTATGGGCCCACAGCGCGACAGGCTGTTCTTGGTTGGTGGATCGTGGCGTGCCATTGCGCGGGTCGATATGCATCGGCGCGGCTATCCGCTGCACGTGTTGCACGAATACAGAATGACCCCGTCTTCGGTTGTGAAAACAGCCAATTACATCTTTGAAAATGACAACAACGAGATCCGCGCGGCCTGCGGGATTTCTTCGGCGCGGATGTCGCTGGTGCCTTTGGCGGCCGAGGTTTTGAAACGGTTGGTAAAGACGTTCAAACCCCAAGACATCGCCGTCAGCAGCTATGGAATTCGCGAGGGCATGCTGTACGAACAGATGCCACAACGGCTGCGTGATCGTGATCCGTTGATCGAATCCTGCCGGTTTTCCGAGGCCAAAGATGCCCGCCTGCCCGGCTTTGGCAAACGGTTGTATGAATTTATCCTGCCGCTGTTCAAATCAGAACCAGAGGCGCGCAAACGCCTGATCCGCGCGGCCTGTTTGCTGCATGACGTCAGCTGGCGCGCGCATCCCGATTACCGTGCAGAGGTCTGTTTTGACAATTCCACCCGTGCAAATCTGGGCGGGTTAAAACACTCCGAACGGGTCTTTATGGGATTGGCGTTGTTGCACCGATATTCAAATTCGCGTA
Source organism: Ascidiaceihabitans sp. (assembly GCA_047626725.1). Taxonomy (GTDB): domain Bacteria; phylum Pseudomonadota; class Alphaproteobacteria; order Rhodobacterales; family Rhodobacteraceae; genus Ascidiaceihabitans. The sequence continues at coordinate 122,432 of JBLHSG010000006.1, read as the reverse complement.
ATGCGACGCGGTTCGATGACCTGATTGCCCTGATCGATCCAAAGATGCAGCTAGAGGCCGAAATTCTTGGCAAAGCTATGCGATTTGGCGCAATGTTATGGCTGCAAAAAGGCGCCGAACGCGCAGATTTCAAATGGTTTCCAAAGAAAAAACTGCTGGAACTGTATCTGTCCGCCGACACCGCACCGCTGTACGGCGAAGTTGCCGAGGCGCGGCTACGTTCCTTGGCGACATCGATGCAAGCCGAACTGCACGTCAAGATTGCCAAGAAATAGGGTTAAATTTCTGTCTCTGGTAGAGGCGCGACATCGGGTTTGCGGCGGATGATAATATCACCGTTGGGCAAAATTTCAGGGGCGTCATACACGCTCCAGTCTTCGACCTGATCCATCAAATCGCTCAGCGCAGGGCCCATTTGCGTGACAAACCCTTGTAATGATGGGCCAAATTGTTCGGCCAAACCTTGCAACTCGTCTATCGCCGGTTCGACTTCGGTCAACAGCCCTTCGAAAAACAACTGCACACCGCGTTCCATCAGCGACAAACCATCGTTTTCTTGGGCCATCGCAGGCGTGGCGGCGGACATCATGGCGATCAGGGTAATTGCATGTTTCATGGAACCGATATGGGGGCAGTTCCGCGTTTTTCAATTCCTAAAGTGACACATCCAAGGTCACGGGAAAATGGTCCGATGCGGTGACCAGTGCGTCACGCAATTCGGGCCGCCCCCAGCAATCAGGGTCATCCAAGGGGTGCCAGATACGCCAACGCGCGTCTTTTTGATGGATGTCAGGCGACACCATGACGTAGTCCAACAGCGCTTGAAGGAACCGTTTTTCGCGCCTGATCCAGAACCGGGAGGTCGTCGGCATCGCCGCCAATTTTCGCGACAACGCCATGCGCGCGTGCGGGTCAAACAGTTGGACTTGATCGGCACTGCCCAACAAAATCTCGACCGAGGACCGCCCGAACAGGTCTTCGTATTCATCCAGACCGGGGCCGTCATTCATGTCACCCATCACGATCATGGGCGTGCCCGCATCAAGGTGATCTGAAATTCGCTGCCGCATCCAGATCGCTTGCGCCAGTTGTTTGCGACGGTTGGCGATCGAAAATTGCATGACTTCGTCGCGGTTTTCAGCACCATGCGGGGCTTTGGATTTCAGGTGCGCACCGATCATCTGGAATTTGAAACCGGATTTTGCGGTCACTGATAATTCAAGCGGCGGCTTTGAAAAACGGACCAAGTCTTCGGTGTCATCAACGTCGAGATCAATGCGAAACACACCGTCAAAACGCGGCGCATCGCGACCACCGGATTTGTTAACAACAACGCCGTGCGGGGCATGTTCCGCCGTCAACGCATCGGGGTCATAAAGCATCGCAATTTCTTGTTGCGTGTTGTTGGCAAACCCCATCACAGCCTTGCGCGCGCGCAGATCAAAATGTGCTGCAAAATTTTCCAGCGCTGCAATCGTGTCGCGTGATTTATTGTGGTCAGGGGACTCGATGATCATCACGGCGTCCGCGTCCATCGCCCGAAACACCACACCCAACGCATTGGCCTGCACCGCGCGCGTGATATCATAGCGCGACGACCAGCCATCATCCAACAACAGCGTCCCCGCATCATCAAACAGATTGTTCATCCACTCGACGTTGTAGGTGGCAATGCGCATCAGGCGGCCCCGCTTTTAATGTCGTCCCATGCGCGATTGATGTCTGCCATGCGCTTGACCGCCAATTGCACGGCTTCTTGGGGTACGCCGCGCGCGATCATTGCATCAGGGTGATTTTCGCGCGCCAATTTGCGCCAGATTGCTCTGATTTCATCGGGGGGCATGTCAGGCGTGACACCCAAAACGGTGTAGGGATCGTTTTCTGCGTCAGGCACAAATCGGGCGCGCAGGGCTTTGAATTCGGGGGCCGGGACTTTGAAGATTTCGGCAACGCGTTCCAAAAATGCGTTTTCGTTCGGGTGATAAAACCCGTCAGCCATGGCGATGTGGAACAAGCCTTCCATCAAATCGCCCAAGGTGTGTGGATCACCTGCAAACATCGAATGGATGCGGCCTGCGTACTCCTCGAAACCGGCGACATCCTGACGCGCTAAATTGAACACGCGTGCCGCCCCTGCTTCGTCTGCGGCGGCGATCTGGAATACTTCGCGAAAGGCCGTGACCTCGTCGCGCGTCACGTGCCCGTCAGCTTTGGCCATTTTGGCACCCAGCGCGATCACGGCAATGGCAAACGCCACGCTGCGGTCCGGTCGCGTGCGCAATTTTTCAAAAACGCTCGACAATCCCTCGCCAGAGGTCAGCGCGCCAAGCGCTTCGGTTATGCGGGTCCAAATCGACATGCGCATACCTTATCTGGTGGTGGAGGCAGTGTCAGTGGCCGTTTTGCAAGATTTTCTGCATCAGCACCAAATCCTGCCATTCGCCGTTTTTCCGACCTGCTTGCGAAAGGTGGCCAACCTGCTGAAAACCTGCCCTTTTATGGAATTCAATCGCCCCGAAATTTGACCCGCTGATCGCGCCCACCATCACGTGATGTCCTGCAACAATTGATGCGGTTTGCAATGTGCCAATTAGGTCCGTGCCAAACCCCAAACCTTGTGCATCGTTGTACAAATACACCGTGTGCTCGACCGTGTGCGCATAGCCCGGACCACCGCGAAACGGGCTGACCAACGCGAACCCTGCAAAGGCATCCTTGCTGTATGCAACATGCGCAAGCCGCCCCGCATCCGCGATGATTTCAGCAACCTCGGCTTCGGTTTTCAGAACGGTCGTGAACGTGATCGTGGTATCCGCAATAATCTGGTTCCAAAGCGCCGTGATTGCCGGGGCATCCTGCGCACGTGCGGTTCGGATCACAGCACACGCAGCCCATGCGGGGTTTCGATTTCGGCGCGCATCGCACAAAGTCCGATGTCGTAAACAATGCGATCATCGACAAGTGTCGCAGCCAATTGATTACCCAGATCACCCGCGCGCGGGTGGGTCACGATCAGGCGCTTTAGACGACAACCAGATTGCGCCAAACGTGTTGCAGGATGATGCGGCGTATTCCAGCGGATCAAAGCCGGACACAGATTATCGAATGGCAGCAATCCTGTGTCGGGCACCACCATATCCCAACGTAAATCACCACGCTGCAACGCCACAGGATTACCGATGCCATCCGGCATTTGCTGCATGTCGTGATCCAAATCGTCAGTCCGACAGATCCAGTTGGTCAACCGCGCGGCGCCCGCAAACTGATCCAGATTGAACCAGCGTGGCCGATCAGGCGTTTCGGCATTCGGATTGATCGCAATCGCCTCTAGGTACAGCCCGTCCTCAAGACCCAAAAGCGTGTTGTGGGTGTGAAAAACCGCATGCTCTCCACCCGCCTGCATTTTGACGCCAAGCGTGTCTTCAACATAGGCCGTGGCCTGCGCCAATGTGGTGCCTGAAACGGCCAAATGATCGAGCAGCATGGTCAAAACTCCGGTTTATCGCGATATGGCCAAAGCATCGCAGTAAACTGGACGGAGTTCGAGAGGTTTTGATTTCCGGCCCAAAACACAGCGGGATGTTCAGCTGCTTGCCGTTCCCGATCGTAAAAAGGGGCCCCAAAAGGACCCCGATTTCTTACGTGCGCGTGTCGCGGATAATCTCGAGGATTTCTGACGCCGCTTTGGGTATATTCGTGCCCGGCCCAAAGATTGCTTTGACCCCGTTGTCGTACAAATATTGATAATCCTGTTGCGGAATAACGCCGCCGCAAATCACGATAATGTCTTCGGCACCGGCGTCTTTCAACGCTTTGACCAATTGTGGGGCAAGCGTTTTATGACCCGCTGCTTGGCTGGAAATTCCGATCACGTGCACGTCGTTGTCGACCGCGTCTTGGGCCGCTTCTGCCGGTGTTTGGAAAAGTGGGCCAACATCGACGTCAAAACCAATATCGGCGAATGCAGTTGCGATCACTTTGGCCCCGCGATCATGCCCGTCTTGACCCATTTTTACGACCAACATACGTGGTCGACGCCCTTCGTATTCGGCAAAATCTTCGACTGCCTTTTGGATCGCAGCAAAACCTTCGTCGCCCTCGTAGGCAGCGCCGTAAACACCGGCGAGCATTTTGACTTCGGCGCGGTGGCGGCCAAATACTTTTTCCATAGCCATGCTGATTTCCCCAACGGTTGCACGGGCGCGGGCTGCGTCGACAGCCGCCTCCAGCAGGTTGCCGCCTTCGGTTGCGCGGCGCGTGATTTCCGCCAAGGCCGCGTCGCAAGCTGCGGTGTCACGACTGGCCCGGATGCTGTCGAGGCGTGCAATTTGGTTGACCCGCACGGCGGCGTTGTCGATGTCCATGATGTCGATCGGGTCTTCTTTGTCCAAACGATATTTGTTGACGCCGACGATCACTTCTTTGCCGCGGTCAATGTTGGCCTGACGTGTCGCGGCGGCTTCTTCGATGCGCAATTTGGGCATGCCGGATGCTACGGCTTTGGTCATGCCGCCCATGTCCTCGACTTCACCGATCAATTTCCACGCAGCTTCGGCCAGATCATGGGTCAATTTTTCGACGTAGTACGAGCCCGCCAATGGATCGACAACATTGGTGACGCCGGTTTCTTCTTGCAAAATCAGCTGCGTGTTACGGGCAATGCGCGCGCTAAAATCTGTAGGCAAAGCAATGGCTTCGTCCAATGCGTTGGTGTGTAGCGACTGCGTTCCACCTAGGGCTGCGGCCATCGCCTCGTAGGCGGTGCGCACGACGTTGTTGTAGGGATCTTGTTCTTGCAAGGACACGCCGGATGTCTGGCAGTGGGTGCGCAACATACTGGATTTCGGGTTCTTGGGTTCGAATTCTTCCATGATGCGGTGCCACAAAAGACGCGCGGCGCGCAGCTTGGATGCTTCCATGAAAAAGTTCATGCCGATGGCAAAAAAGAACGACAAACGACCTGCAAATTTATCCACGTCCATGCCAGCCGCGATCGCCGCGCGCACGTATTCGCGCCCGTCTGCCAACGTAAACGCCAGCTCTTGCACCAGGTTCGCGCCCGCCTCTTGCATGTGATAACCTGAGATCGAGATCGAGTTGAATTTCGGCATCCCATCGGAGGTGTATTGGATGATGTCAGACACGATCCGCATCGATGGCTCAGGCGGGTAAATGTAGGTGTTGCGCACCATAAATTCTTTGAGAATGTCGTTCTGAATGGTGCCTGCAAGAACAGATTTGTCGTGCCCCTGTTCTTCGCCTGCTACGATAAAGCTGGCTAAAATCGGGATCACAGCGCCGTTCATCGTCATGGAAACCGACACTTTATCAAGCGGGATACCGTCGAACAGGATTTTCATATCCTCAACGCTGTCAATCGCCACGCCTGCTTTGCCGACGTCGCCGACAACACGTTCATGATCGCTGTCATAGCCACGGTGGGTCGCCAGATCAAAGGCGACGGATACGCCTTGTTGTCCTGCGGCCAAAGCACGTCTGTAAAATGCGTTGGATTTTTCAGCCGTTGAAAAGCCCGCGTATTGGCGGATCGTCCACGGGCGCCCCGCATACATCGTCGCCTTAACGCCGCGTGTATAGGGCGGTTCGCCCGAGATCGTGCCAAGGTGCGTGACATCGGCCAAATCGTCTTCGGTATAGATCGGTTGAACGTCGATCCCCTCGAGGGTCTTCCATGTCAGATCTTCGACAGGGCGACCGCGCAATTCGCCTTCAGCCAGGCTGCGCCAGGTGTCTTTCTTGGAAGTCATGTCTGTGTCCTTTTTGTATGGCACCAGCCGGCGGGATTGTCCCTGCTCTTGTCTGGCCCGCTCGTGGTTGAGCGATGTCCTCTGTCAGTGTGGCCAATCCGTCTGCACCGGCCGTTAGCCAGAACATGTCGTCAGCATAATCTTCGCGCAAAGCGGCAGATTGTGCGGCATCAAAGGGACGCCATCTGCCGGTTACGCCATCTAATTCGGGGGCTTTGATACTGCGTGACTGCAATATTTCGCGCAAAACGGCGGTGTTTGGCGCGCGGTTTAGCCATTCGTCAGCCCCGTTTTTTGGCGCACCGCCGCCTGTAATTGCCCGCAGCATCGCATCAGGGCGTCCGGCAAACCGTTCAAATGGCAGAACCGCAACATCGACCCCATCAACCGCGCAGGACAAATCGGCAATCACATCGCGCCACGTGCGCGCACTGGCTGTCATCGCCTCAAATGCAATTGCGCGCAACATTGGATGCCCGCGCGACACGCCGTAAGCCGCACAAGACGCCCAATATAAATCCTGTGCGCGAGTGTTTAAAACAACGCGGGTAATGCGCCCACCAAATGCCGGGGCAAACCGCGCAATACGTTCACCAATCGCAGGATACAGGCTGCGTGTGCGAAGGTTTGAGCGCACAGACCCGATCATGTTTTCATCGCTCACAATCAAGGTCTTAACGCCACTTTGCGCCGCTTTGTCCAACTGCATCCGGATACGTCCGTGTGCGCGCGCATGCGTGTTTCGACCATGGCACGGCCCGCCGTTTGGCTGAATACCTGCAAACAATCCCGCACGCGTGCGCAAAGGCCCCCAAAATTCGACGCCATCGGTCCGCAACGCTGTTTTGTTGCGCGTCATATAGCTTTGAAACGTCGTAGATCCGGTGCGATGTGCGCCAAGATGCAGAATAATATCCATTGTGCGGCCAGCCCTGTTTCGAATGACCGCCCCGTTCGGCCATGTATCGGGGATTTGTCCCGTCATGGCATGAAACCTGTTGCAATGGGTTTAATGTTAAAAATGCGCAGATCGCCCATCGAAATCGCTGGAAATAGGGTTATGTTCGTATCAACAGGAGTAGAAATGAAACGTACATTATCCATTGTTATTGCGACGCTTTTCGCCACAAGCGCCTTTGCCCAAGACGCCAATGAAACCCTCAGGGATTCAGTCTTTGTGATGCAAAGTGAATCTGATTTGAACCAATTCGTCTGGAAAAAGCGGCCCGTCGTCGTTTTTGCCGACACCGATGCGGACCCGCGATACATCGAACAGATCGATTTATTGATGGCCAGCCTGCCTGATTTGGCGGAACGCGATGTTGTCGTATTGACCGATACAGACCCCAGCGCGCGGTCAGATTTGCGTCTGAAATTGCGCCCACGCGGGTTCATGTTAGTGATCATTGGCAAAGACGGGGGCGTCAAACTGCGCAAACCGTTGCCGTGGGATGTGCGCGAAATCAGCCGCACGATCGACAAAATGCCGATGCGCAAACGCGAAAAACGCGCGGAGCGACAAGAGCTGAGCGCCGACTGAACGCGGCATTCCAATCTGCGCCTCAATACCGAGGCGCAGTTCAAAAAATGCGCTATGTCGACGCGTTCGCCCATCGCGTTATTCGAATTCCATGATCACAGCATCCACCGCGAGGCTTTCGCCCGCGCTGGTGTTGATTTTGGACACGATGCCTTTTCTTTCGGCGCGCAGGATGTTCTCCATTTTCATCGCCTCGATGGTGCACAATGCTTGGCCGTCCTGAACTTCTTCGCCAATCTCGACGTTCACTTTGACGACCAGACCAGGCATTGGGCACAGCAGCAATTTGGACGTGTCAGGCGCGACTTTTTCCGGCATCAACAGCGCCAGTTCAGCCTGACGTGGCGTGCGCACGTGCACCTTGAGATCGGCACCGCGTGTGCGAATGCGGAACCCGCCGCTGATCTTGCCAACCTTCAACACCAACGGCGCGCCATCAACCATCATTTGCGCCAGCTGGTCGCCCGGTGTCCAATCACCTGTGACCCGCATGCAGGTGCCATCGGCGAACGTCACGTTTGACCCGTCGCGATCCGCCTTGATCACCGTATCAAACGACGCACCTTGCAAGGCCACATTCCAATCTGATCCGACTTTGCGTTCGTGATTGTCCATCCGTCCAGACACGCGCGCACGGCGAATCTCGGCCACCCGGTGCATCGCGGCAGTGGCCGCAGCGATCCGGTGCAAATCGATGTCAGGCAGTTCAACCCCTTGGAAACCATCGGGATATTGTTCTTCGATAAAGGCTGTCGTCATTTCGCCCGCCATAAAGATCGGGTGATCCATGACCGCAGACAGGAACGGCAGGTTGTGCCCGATGCCTTCGACTTCAAAACTATCAAGAGCGACGCGCATGGCCTCGATGGCCTCGTCGCGCGTTGGGGCCCATGTGCACAATTTGGCGATCATCGGATCGTAATACATGCTGATTTCGCCGCCTTCATAGACGCCAGTATCATTGCGCACAGCGACGGCGGCGGACGGTGCATCACCCTGCCATTTGTCGTTGTCCAGCAACGGACCCGCCGCCTGTTCCATGGGTGGGCGATAGCGCGTCAAACGACCGATTGAGGGCAAGAAACCGCGATATGGATCTTCGGCATACAGGCGGTTTTCAATGGCCCAACCGTTCAGTTTCACATCGTCTTGCGTGATGCTGAGCGGTTCACCGTTTGCGACGCGGATCATCTGTTCAACCAAATCGACACCGGTGATCAATTCGGTCACAGGGTGTTCAACTTGCAGGCGCGTGTTCATCTCGAGAAAATAGAAATTCTTGGCGCTGTCCACGATAAATTCGACGGTGCCAGCAGACGCGTAATCAACGGCTTGAGCCAAGGCCACAGCCTGTTCGCCCATGGCTTTGCGTGTTGGTTCGTCTAAAAACGGGCTTGGGGCTTCTTCGACAACTTTTTGCTGACGGCGCTGGATCGAACACTCGCGTTCGCCCAAATAAATGCCGTTGCCGTGGCTGTCGCACAGAACCTGAATTTCGATGTGGCGGGGTTGCGTGATGAATTTCTCGATGAAAATCCGGTCATCGCCAAATGAATTCGCGGCTTCGTTTTTCGAAGACTGAAACCCTTCGCGGGCTTCTTCGTCGTTCCACGCGATCCGCATGCCTTTGCCGCCGCCGCCTGCTGACGCTTTTAGCATCACAGGATAGCCAACCTCGTTCGAGATTTTGACCGCTTCGTCCGCGTCCGCGATGATGCCCATAAAGCCAGGAACCGTCGAAACGCCTGCCTCTTTGGCAATCTTTTTCGAGGTGATCTTGTCGCCCATTTTTTCGATCGCGCCAACGGGGGGGCCAACAAATGCGACGCCTTGGGCAGATAATGCTTCGGCGAATTTCGAATTCTCGGACAAGAAACCATACCCTGGATGCACAGCTTCGGCCCCCGATGATTTGACGGCCTCCATCACTTTATCAATGACAATGTAGGACTGGTTCGCCGGGGGTGGGCCGATGTGAACCGCCTCGTCTGCCATCTGCACATGCAACGCCTGTTTGTCGGCATCCGAGTAAATAGCCACGGTGCCAATGCCCATTTTGCGAGCAGTTTTGATGACACGGCAGGCGATTTCGCCCCGATTGGCGATCAGGATCTTTTTGAACATGTGATGTCCCCAGTTGTTTGAATGGATAAACGCAACTGGCCGCCCCGATAACACGGGACGGCTGTTGAAATTTCAAAGGTGGTCGCCACCAAAAGCGGCTGTTCGATTACTCGGCTGTTAGGGGTCCCAACAGCGATATCGTGCCGCGACTGGAAATGTCGGGCTTGGTACATGCGCCAGCCAGCATAGCGGCTGCCACTGCAAAAATGCAGATTACTCGGTTCATAAAACGTGCCTCTCAATTGAGCTTTCGATGCCCATTGAGGAGAGTTTACCATATGCTGACGCGGCTGTGGTGTGCGTAAGTTAGAAGTTATCCAGCGTTGCGCGTCTGCATCAGTTGCATTTGCTTGGGTAGGTTTGGCAGTACAGGAAATTCCCGGCCGCACCGATGGCTGCACCCTTAAGCGGGCTGCCGTCTGTGATGATGGCCACGCCTGCACCTGCCGCGCCGCCGATAAGCGCCTGATCGGTGCCGGTATCGCCACACGCCGATAGGCCAAAGGCTGCGGCGGCAATAAGGGTCCATGCTTTGAATGACATTTGAATGCTCCTGCTTCTGTTTGCTCTTTTGAGGTCACAGATGACAGAAGTTGGGCTGGCTGCCAGTATTTTTCGCGCACAGCCACTGGATCGGCAAAAGCCCGCCAATCACATGATTCAACGCGAAAAAATCCGCTTATGACGGACCCTATTCCGGAACGAAAAAAGACGGGCAGCGCAGCGCGGGGTGGCGCCTGCTGCCCGTCAGGGGAAGGGGTTCGGAAATGGTGCGCACGAGCCACATTAATCTGGGACATGACCCGTGCAAATTCAGGTTGGCACGACCGCATCAATCGCGCCATAGCGATACACGCTATACGCGTAAAATCGGCGGAGGCCTGCCGTTTTTGGAGATGCGCAAGCAACAACACGCCTAAATCTCGCCCATGCTTTCTGGAAATGCGGCACGCGCAATATCAGGAACAATGATCAACAGCGCGTCGTAATCTTCGGGATCAAAATTGTCGGTGGCAGGAACAACTTCGCGCCCGAACAACCATGACAGACGCCCTGCATCCAGATTGCCACGTTCAAATGGCTTGTCGCCAAAACATTCCCACAGCGCCTTCATGAACCCGGCATCAGCGCGACGATCCGCAGGCTTGCGATCGCGTTTACGTTCACGACGTGTGATCGGCGTCACCCCTTTGGGGTTGGCGCGGCGTAGGGTAAATTGAAAATCAGTTCCGGTTAAACGGCCCGGAAACCCGCGATGCTTTAGCATGCTGCACTCCCTTTGATCAGGGAGGCGGTCGGGGTGGGCGCGAACGCCCGCCCCGTAAGTCCGGTTTTACTTGTATTTACCGGTGTATGTCGGCTCAACCGAGATCGGCTCTGGATCAACCACGACAAATTCTTCGACCTGCTGCTCGCGCGCACAGGCAGCAACAACAGCGATAAAGCCGAATGTTGCCAATAGTTTGATGCTCTTTGACATCTGAGTCTCCTGTCACTTAAAAAATGGCCTTTGGACGCAACACGCGCCCGCGACCTTGGTACTGAGGTAAGGAAACCTTGGGATTTCCTTGCGCCATAGTTACGGGAAATTGTGTCAAAAAGATATCCACAGGGTTCTGATGCGCGGATTTGTGTCGCTGGCGCATCAGGTGACCCGTTGGATGAGCAGTGTGGCGCAACATGTTGTGGTTGCATTAAAAAGCCTCCCAGATGCAGGTTTGGTTTTCGACCCGAAACGCGTCAAAAAACTGTGTGACCTCAGAGTTCGGGACTCCGAATTCGGTGATTTTGTCGGACATTGAAATGATAATCATGTCTGCGGTCAGGTCATACTCTGCCATGTAAGGCAAGGCCGTGGATTGACACAAATGTTCCATATCGGGGGCAGCACGTTCGTAGGTGATGTCGCCGCCGACGCGCGCGATCTGTGGTGCGACAAACCGAAACCGCAGCCAGTTTTGGGCGTTCACATCATCAACCAGCACCTCGTGCAGGGTCACGGATTGTCCCGACGGGACACCTTGGGCGTGGGCGGTTGAGACCGTCAGCAAAAGGGCAAACAAACGTATCATGGGGCGTCTTCGCCTTGCGTGACAAATTCTGCGGGCGAAATGATTTCGATCAGTTCCATGTCATCTGAATGGCGCACTTCGCGGTGGCGAATACCTGATGGCTGAAGCACGCAAGATCCCGCGCGCAAAGTATGTTCGCCGTTGCCTTCGTATTCGAACACAACCCAGCCTTGGGTGACGTAAACCATCTGAAAATTCAGCGCGTGCGAATGCCATTCTCCGGGGCTTTCCAAACCGGGAACCGCACGAATAACATGTGCGCCGTATGCCCCTGCGGTGGCCCCGTTAATCCCTAAATCGCGGTATTCAAAAAATGGACGCAAACCGGTGCCAACAAATTTCCCGTCATCCGCATGCGAGATCGTAAAGGCTTGATTGTCAAAAATAGCGTTGCTCATTTAGGGTCTCTTGCGATCTTGTGAACAGCGCAACCAGCGTGCGCGGTTCTTGGGGTTTTCCAGAACGGCTTCGATCTGTTCTATGGTTTTGGCACTGATTGGCCCCAACATGCGCCCACCTGCCTGCACCGTTAGATCGTCGGGCCCTTTGGTGATTTGAACCACCGGCGAAAAGCCACGCAGGTTTTGCAATGCACGCCATAAATCCTGACGGATCTGACTGACCAAACGCACCATATTGGCATGCGGCAGCGTGGTTGCTGCTTGCACGTCAAAACGGGCGGGCAACTGACGGCTAAGCGTCACCTGCCCTTGGTCTTTTTGAATATGCCAACCGCGCGCCATCTGCTTACAACGGAATATTGTCGTGCTTCTTCCACGGGTTCACCAGCTTTTTACCACGAAGCGATGCGAACGCGCGGCTAACTCGTTTGCGGGTGGACCGTGGTTGGATGACCTCGTCGATGAAGCCGCGTTCGGCGGCGACAAACGGGTTGGCGAACCGTTCTTCGTAATCAGCGGCGTGCTGTGCAATTTTGTCGGCGTCCCCCAGATCAGCGCGGTGGATAATTTCGGTGGCACCCTTGGCCCCCATCACAGCAATTTCAGCCGTTGGCCACGCGTAGTTAAAATCGCCGCGCAGGTGTTTGGAGGCCATCACATCATAGGCACCGCCGTAGGCCTTGCGCGTGATCACCGTAACTTTGGGCACTGTCGCTTCGCCGTAGGCAAACAGCAATTTCGCACCGTGCTTGATCACGCCGCCATATTCTTGGCTGGTACCGGGCAAGAAACCGGGCACGTCGACCAGCGTCAGGATCGGGATTTCAAAGGCATCGCAGAACCGCACAAAACGCGCAGCTTTACGCGAACTATCGATGTCCAAACAGCCCGCCAAAACGGTTGGTTGGTTGGCGACAACACCCACGGATTGCCCCTCAAGCCGGATGAAACCGGTGATGATGTTCTTGGCAAAATCTTCTTGAATTTCGTAAAAATCGGCTTCGTCCGCGACCTTCAGGATCAATTCCTTCATGTCGTAGGGCGTGTTCGGGTTTGCAGGGATCAACGTATCAAGCGATGCCTCGACCCGCCCCGGTTCATCAAAGAACGGGCGCACAGGTGGTTTTTCGCGATTGTTCAGCGGCAAAAAGTCGACCAAACGGCGGACCTCGGCCAGTGCCTCAACATCGTTTTCGAACGCGCCGTCAGCGACTGATGATTTCTTGGTGTGGGTTGATGCCCCGCCCAATTCCTCGGCCGTGACAACTTCATTTGTGACCGTTTTGACCACATCGGGGCCGGTCACAAACATGTAAGACGTGTCTTTGACCATAAAGATAAAGTCAGTCATCGCGGGACTATAAACAGCGCCGCCGGCACAGGGGCCCATGATCAAACTGATCTGCGGCACCACACCAGAGGCCAAAATATTGCGCTGGAACACCTCAGCGTAACCGGCAAGTGACGCGACACCTTCTTGAATACGCGCACCACCGGAATCGTTAATCCCGATCAAAGGCGCACCGTTTTGCATCGCCATGTCTTGGATCTTGCAGATTTTTTGCGCGTGAGTTTCAGACAGCGATCCGCCAAAAACAGTAAAGTCCTGAGAGAACACATAGATCATGCGCCCGTTGATCGTGCCCCATCCGGTGACCACACCATCACCCGCAGGCTTTTGATTTTCCATACCAAAATCGGTGCAACGGTGAGTGACGAACATGTCGAATTCTTCAAACGATCCCTCGTCCAGCAACAATTCGATCCGCTCGCGCGCGGTTAATTTCCCACGTCCGTGCTGGGCGTCGATCCGTTTTTGACCACCACCCAGTCGGGCCTGCTCGCGTCGGTCGTTCAATTCTGTCAGGATATCTTTCATCATCAGCCCTACTAGCAATTTTCCAAACCATACCCGCAAATTCGCCCGCATCCCAGCGCGATTGAGAATATTTGCAAAGTCTATGCACTTTCAAAATTGCAAATTGCAAATATGCAAAATAATGCCGTTTCACAGGACCGTTAGTAGACAAGTCTGATTTAAGGGCATAGCTATTGACCTATGCAAAACAAACCAGTGATCCGTTTTCTGGATCGCAGCACTCCGCCTCATATTTTTACCCTGATTTTCATGGCCGGCATGTCCGCTATGGTGATGAATATGTTTTTGCCGAGCCTGCCCCAGATGTCCAAATTCTTTGGCGTCGAGGATGGCATTATGGCGATGTCCGTGCCGCTGTTTTTGTTCGTAAGCGCGTTTTTGCAAATCTTTATTGGCCCGATTTCAGACCGCATGGGACGCAGGCCTGTCCTGCTGGTCGGCATCGCGATTTTCATGGTCGCGTCAGTTGGCTGTGTGTTCGCAACCAATGTCTGGTGGTTCTTGGGGTTCCGCATGATCCAAGCCGCGATTGCCGTGTGCATGGTGCTTAGCCGCGCGGTCATTCGGGATTCATTTGACCAAGAACAGTCTGCCTCGATGCTCGCCTACGTCACGATGGGCATGGCCGTGGTGCCGATGGTTAGCCCCGCAATTGGTGGATTGTTGGACGAATTGTTTGGCTGGCAGGCGAATTTCTGGGCGTTTCTAATCGTTGGTAGTGCGCTGTTTGCGCTGGTCTGGCGCGACTTGGGTGAGACAGTGAAACCCTCAGGGCTGACGCTGGTTCAACAGTTTCGCGAGTATCCAGAATTGCTGCGTTCACCGCGATTTTGGGGATACTGCCTTGCCTCTGCCTTTAGTTCTGGCGCGTTTTTTGCCTACCTGGGGGGCGGCCCGATTGTTGGCGCCGTGGTCTTTGGCATGTCACCATTGTGGGTTGGCATTTGCCTTGGCGCACCTGCGGTCGGCTATTTTGCAGGCAACTGGATCACCGGGCGAAACGCGGCACGATTGGGCGTAAACAAGCTGATCTTGTGGGGCAGTTTGGGCGTCACATTCGGCACTGCAATGATGTTGATTTTCTTCTGGGTCGGACTGGGATCACCGCTAACATTCTTCGGATTGATGACCTTTGTGGGCTTGGGCAACGGCATGGTCATCCCAAACGCGACTGCTGGCATGCTGTCCGTTCGCCCACATTTGGCAGGCACTGCTTCGGGACTGGGCGGCGCGATTATGGTTGGCGGCGGCGCTGCGTTGTCATTATTAGCTGTGTTTTTGCTGCGCCCGGAATGGGGGGCCTATCCGTTGATTTTGATCATGCTGATCACCGCCCTCGCCGCAGTTGTCGCGATCCTTAGCGTGTATCGTCGCGAGGCCCGTATCGCGGCCGCATCACCACCCCTTTGATCCCTTGCGCCCTTAACTTTGCAAAGCTACCCTAAGTTATCTGCAAAGTTGCAAAGGTAACGTCATGGCGACCCAAAAATTATATGCTGGTGCCAAACTGCGCGAACTGCGCACGCGTATTGGTCTGACGCAAAAGGATTTCGCCGCAAAACTGGGCGTGTCCCTGCCCTATTTAAACCAGATGGAAAACAACAACCGCCCCGTCAGTACAACGGTTGTTTTGGCGCTGGCTGGCGAATTCGGGCTGGACGTTACCGAACTTAGCACCGGCGACAGCGAACGTCTGGTCAGTGATATGCGCGAGGTGTTGTCCGATCCGGTCTTTGCCTCTGACATGCCGCCGATGGCCGATCTGCGGCTTGCCGCGTCCAACGCCCCTGCCCTCGCGCGCGCGTTTATCGAACTGCACCAAACCTATCGTCAAACCCACGAACGGCTCGCATCTTTGGACGAGGCATTGGGCCGCGAAGACGCCCGCGCGCGCCCCAGCCCATGGGAAGAAGTCCGCGATTTCTTTCATTATTGCGACAACTATATCGACGCGATGGACCGCGCGGCCGAACATTTCGCCAGCTCTGCCACACGACATGACACAATTCGCTTGGCCGCAATCGCAAGCCTTGGCCAAATCGGCACAAACGTGGAATTCACCGACACCGACCGCTTGCGCAGCTATGATGCTACGACAAAAACACTGTCAATTTCTGTGCGCGCCGCCCCTGAAACCCAAACCTTCCAACTGCTGTTACAGGTCGCGTTGCTGCGCCAAAATCCACTGCTAGAAGCCACCTTGGATCTGGCCCGTTTCCAGACCCAAGAGGCACGCGATATCGCCAAGATTGGCCTTGCAAATTACTTTGCTGGTGCAGCGCTAATGCCTTACGTCGCGTTCTTGCAAGCGGCCCAAGACAGTCGCCACGACGTGGAATGGCTGGCTGGGCGTTTTGGGGCATCAATCGAACAAGTCGCGCACCGTTTGTCGACGTTGCAACGCCCTGGGGCCAAGGGCATTCCGTTCTTTTTCGTCCGTGTCGATCAGGCAGGCACAATCACCAAACGGCATTCCGCGACACGCCTGCAATTCGCCCGTTTCGGCGGGGCCTGTCCGCTGTGGAATGTGCACCGAGCGTTTGAATTGCCGGGGCAATTTTTGCGGCAAATGGCCGAAACGCCCGACGGTGTGCGTTACATTAGTTTGGCGCGGGATGTGTCAAAACATGCGGGCCGTTACGGGGCACCTGTGCGTCGATTTGCAATCGCTTTGGGGTGCGAAGTTGGCCATGCGGGATCGCTGGTTTATGCTGATGGATTGGATTTGAACCGCGCGGATGCGTTCGAACCGATCGGGATTTCATGCCGGATTTGCGAGCGTCAGAAATGTCATCAACGCTCGGTTCCGCCACTGGAACGGCACCTGCATGTGGACGCCGACACGCGCGATGTTTTGCCCTACGAAGTGCGTTAGCCACGCGACGCCCGCCAGCCTGCTTTGATCGCGTCGCTCGATGAACAAAACCAGCGTTCACCGTTGCGGGTGTTGATCCCTGTGCGTTCGTAAAATGCCTGGCCTGGACTGTGGAATATCCGCTTTCCCTTTGCCGAAATATTGCCCCTGATTACGCAATCGCGGTCCGGCGGGATACGCCCCTTGATCCGCGAACGGCGAAACGCGCTTGGGCTTTGGACACTGCTGGCGTGCAGGCCACGATCGTTTATCGCAGCCCCTTTTTCGTCCAGATCGTAAGCCATCGAATATTTGCGATAGGCAAACGCCAAACCATCAGAAACGAGGGCACGGCCGATGTCTTCGCCCGCGACGGAACAGGTCGCAACAACACGGCTGTATTTGTCAATATCGACCTGCACACAGTGGGCGATTTGCCCCTGAAGACGTTGTCGTACCTGATCATTTACCCAGCGCCCGCAGGCCCAATCGATACCCTGTTCAGAACGACAATGTTGGTCATTTTCAGGCGCATCAATACCGTGAATACGCACGCGTACATCACCCACATCGATGGTATCCCCGTCAATAACCTGCACACGGCCAGAAAAATCCGCCGCGGCAAGAGCCATGGCAAGGTTTGGTAACAACATTAGAACAAAAGAAGTACAAACTCTTAACATGTGGCGTAGATGCGCCTAAGTTTCACACATATCAAGCGAAACTGGCCAACTTCCTTAACATCGCGTTAGAAAGTTGGCCTGCGTTAACTATTGGCGTTAACCTTTGGGGATCACCGTTGAGAGGTTTCCCAGTCTGGATTGACCCAAGGTTCGTCATTGGACTTGGGCAAAGGATCGCGACCCAGAATGTGATCCGACATCTTTTCACCAACCATGATCGACGGCCCGTTCAAATTGCCATTGGTGATGCGTGGAAAGATCGAACTGTCCGCAACCCGTAGGCCCGAAACCCCGATCACCGCGCCATGCGGATCGACCACTGCCATCGGTTCATCGCGCCGCCCCATTTTACAGGTGCCGCAAGGGTGATACGCGCTTTCTACATGTTCGGAAATGAACGCATTCAGGGCATCATCAGACTGCACATCGGCCCCTGGTTGGATTTCATGTTTCACAAACGGCTTAAACGCATCTTGGGCAAAAACCTCGCGAGTGAGGCGAATACAGGTTCTGAAATCTTCCCAATCCGAGGGATCCGACATGTAGTTGAACAAGATTTTTGGCGCATCCGCAGGGTCCGAAGATCGCAATGTAACAGACCCGCGCGACACCGAACGCATTGGTCCCGTGTGTGCCTGAAAACCGTGCCCTTCGGCTGCGGCCTGCCCGTCATAGCGCACTGCAATTGGCAGAAAATGATACTGGATATCGGGGTATTCTACGCCGGCTTTGGACCTTACAAAGGCAGCACTTTCGAACTGGTTTGACGCGCCCAATCCGGTCTTTAGGAACAGCCACTGCGCGCCAATCACAGCTTTGGACAACAGGTTCCAGTGCTTGTACAAAGTGATCGGTTTGCTGGCGGCGATTTGAATATAAAGTTCAAGATGGTCTTGCAGGTTTTGCCCAACGCCAGGACGATCCGCGATCACTTCAATGCCGTGGTCTTTAAGGTGCGCGGCAGGCCCAATTCCCGACAGCATCAACAGCTTTGGCGAGTTGATAGACGACGCCGCCAAAATGACTTCGCGGTTCGCCGTTACGACCTGCCCACCGGCCAAAGCCACGCCCGTGGCGCGCCCGTCTTCGATAATGACTTTCTCGACAAGTCCATTCATCAGCATGCAGTTGTCATGCTTGAGCGCGGGTCGCAAATACGCGTTCGCCGCCGACCAACGCCGCCCCTTGTGAACGGTCTGTTCCATCGGGCCAAAGCCCTCTTGTTTTTGACCGTTGTAGTCGTCTGTTGCCTCGTAACCGGCCTGCTTGCCTGCCTCGACAAAGGCGTTGAACAACGGGTTATCCCGCGGGCCGCGCGTGACGTGCAATGGACCATCGGTGCCGCGCCATTCCGCGTCGCCGCCATGCCCGCCATCGTCCCATGTTTCCATGCGTTTGTAGTAGGGCAGCACGTCGGCGTACGACCAACCGTCAGCGCCGCTTTCGGCCCAGTGATCGAAGTCTTTTGCGTGGCCGCGCACGTACACCATACCGTTGATCGACGATGATCCGCCAATGACTTTGCCACGTGGGCACGCCAGTTTACGCCCGTTCAAATGTGGCTCTGGTTCGGATTCGTAGCCCCAATCGTAACGCTTCATATTCATCGGATACGACAGGGCGGCAGGCATCTGGATCAGCGGGCCCGCATCGGTGCCACCGTGTTCGATAACCAGCACGTTTTCACCTGCCTCGGCCAGTCGATACGCGATGGCGCAACCGGCGCTGCCTGCCCCGACAATTACATAGTCTGCTTGCATCAGAACGGTGCCTCGACGTCGCCCATGCGCACATAAACTGATTTCAATTGCGAATAGTGATTGATCGCCGCCTTGGAGTTTTCACGCCCGACGCCCGACTGTTTGGAACCCCCAAACGGAGCCTCGACCGGCGCATCATTGTAGGTGTTAATGTAGCATGTGCCGGCCTCGAAATTGGCGGCGACACGGTGCGCGCGGCTGATATCTTTGGTGAACACGCCTGCTGCCAGACCAAATTCAGTGTCGTTGGCGCGCTTCATCACGTCTGCTTCGTCTTCGAAATCAAGGACCGCCATAACGGGGCCAAAGATTTCCTCGCGTGCGATGGTCATGTCGTCTGTGACGTCAGCGAACACGGTTGGTTCGATATAAAAACCGTCCTTTTTCAGGGCGTTACCACCATAGGTGATCCGCGCGCCTTCGGCTTTGCCTTTTTCGATGTAGCCCAGCGTGATGTCTAATTGCCGCTGACTAACCATGGGACCAAAGCTGGTTTCGGGGTCTTGCGGATCGCCGATAACAGCGGTGGCCAAACGTTCGGACAAGCGTTTAAGGAACGCCTCTTTGATCGATGTGTGCACGAACACGCGGGTGCCGTTGGAACAGACCTGACCGGAGGAATAGAAGTTGCCAAGGATCGCGCCGCTGACCGCGTTTTCGATATCCGCGTCCTCGAATACGATCATTGGGGATTTGCCACCCAGTTCCATCGTAACGTGCTTGATGCCAGCTGCTGCGGCTGCGTAAACCTTTTTGCCCGTCGGGACAGATCCGGTCAGCGACACCTTGTCGACGCGGTCGTCTGTGACCAGTGCCGCGCCCACGTCACCCAAGCCTTGGACGACGTTATACAAGCCCGCAGGCAGGCCGGCTTCGTGCAGGATTTCCGCAACTTTTAGCGCGCAAAGCGGTGTGGTTTCTGACGGTTTGAACACCACCGAATTGCCACAGGCCAAGGCAGGCGCGCCCTTCCAGCAGGCGATTTGTGTCGGGTAATTCCACGCGCCGATGCCAACACAAACGCCCAATGCCTCGCGCCGCGTGTACACCCAGTCTTCGCCCAGTTGGATGTGTTCGCCGGTTAGCGTGGCCGCCATTCCGCCAAAATATTCCAACGCGTCAGCCCCACTGGTCGCATCCACTAGGGACGTTTCCTGATAGGGTTTGCCGGTGTCAAAGGTTTCCAAAACTGACAGGTCGTGGTTGCGTTCGCGCATGATTTCAGAGGCACGGCGCATGATCCGCCCCCGTTCTGTTCCGCTCATTGCGGCCCATGCAGGTTGTGCGGCTTTGGCGGCGGCCAGCGCTTGATCGATGATCGCAGGGGTCGCGGAATGGACCGTCGCGATTTTGGCACCCGTGGCCGGATAGATCACGTCAAACGGCGTGCCTGCGGTGTCTTCGACGTATTTGCCGTTGATGAAATGGCTGGCGGTTGGCTGTGTTGGGTAGGTCATATTTTTAAAACTTTCTTGCCTCGATCAGAGGACGATTTGTGATTTGAAAACGGATCATTCCCCGCGTGGGAAACGTGCGTCGTCCTCAACATTGTTCAGGTCCATGTGGTTGCGCATGTAGCGTTCGGATGCTTTTTGCAGCGGCTGGTAATCCCAAGGGTAATATCCACCTTGGCGCAGGGCCTCGTACACGACCCAGCGGCGGGCTTGACTGACACGCACATCGGCATCGAATTTATCCAGATCCCAGCGGGCATCGGCCTTGGCGCGCAACTGATCCAACGTGCCTTTATGGGCGGCGACATCAGCGAGGTTGGTGAGCTCGTGTGGATCGTTTTCCATATCGAACAGCTGGTCAGGGTCCAACGTGCAGCGATTGTATTTCCACTTGCCATAGCGCAACGACACCATCGGCGCGTACGATCCTTCGGCCGCGTATTCCATCGCGACGGGTTCCGTGCGCTCGACGCCTTGGCCCATCGGTTTGACGGATTGGCCCGTGGTCCACGGTTCGACCTCGGCCATCGACACGCCCGCCAGATCGCAAAGCGTCGGGCACACGTCGATGTTCGACACCGGCGTGGTGATCAAACCGGGTTCCATATCGGGCGCACAAATCATCATCGGGACGCGTGATGACCCCTCATAGAACGACATTTTGAACCACAATCCACGTTCGCCCAGCATATCGCCGTGATCGGATACAAAGACGATAATCGCCTCTTGGCGGCTACCCTCAAGCGCCTCTAGGACCTCGCCGATTTTGTCATCAAGATAGCTGATGTTGGAAAAATAGGCGCGACGCGAGCGTTTGATATCGGTTTCTGTGATGTCAAAACTGCGCCAGTCGTTGGCATCAAAAATACGCTTGGAATGGCTGTCTTGGTCCTCGTAAGGGATCGCGGGAACAGTGGGTAACAGGTGCTCGCAATCCTCGTATAGATCCCAATATTTTTTGCGGGTCACATAGGGGTCGTGCGGGTGGGTAAAGCTGACGGTCAGGCACCAAGGGCGGTCGTCTTTGCCCCGTGACAGATCATAGATTTTGCGGGTCGCATTGTAGGCAACCTCGTCATCGTATTCCATTTGGTTGCTGATTTCAGCGACGCCTGCGCCCGTGACCGACCCCATGTTGTGATACCACCAATCGATGCGTTCACCCGGTTTGCGGTAGTCCGGCGTCCAGCCAAAATCGGCTGGATAAATGTCTGTGGTCAGGCGTTCTTCGAACCCGTGCATCTGGTCAGGGCCGACAAAATGCATCTTGCCCGTCAGACAGGTTTGATAGCCTGCGCGGCGCAAATGGTGCGCGTAAGTCGGGATTGACGACGTGAATTCAGCCGCGTTGTCATAGACACCCGTCGCCGAAGGAAGCTGCCCCGACATAAACGCCGCCCGCCCCGGCGCGCACAGTGGTGACGCGGTATAAGCGTTTTGAAAGCGCGTTGATTTGGCCGCCAGTTTTTTCAAGTTTGGCGCATGCAGCCAATCCGCAGGCCCGTCCGGAAACAACGTGCCGTTCAATTGGTCGACCATCACGATCAGGATGTTTGGTTGCGCGGCAGATTTGCTCATGGCTGGTGTCCGATCATCATGTTGAGGGCGCGCAGGGCGCTATTTCTGGCTTCGTTTTCGTCACAACCACGCGACAAGGCGGCGCGCAAATACAGCCCGTCAATCAACGCGGCCAGTGTTTGGGCATTGGTTGTCGGGTCATCGCACAACGGGCGCAGGGCATGTGACAGGTTGGAATGCAGGCGCCATTGATACAGCTTTAGCAGGCGCTTGGTTTCGGGATGGGTTTGGGCGCGCGCGTACAATGTCATCCACGCGCTGATCGTGGCGGGGTCAAAACACGACGGTGCAAAACTGGCCTCGATGATTGCAGCGGCGCGGGCATAGGGCGTGCGCGCAGCACCAAGGGCGGCGCGGACTTCGGTGCCGAATTCACGCAGAATATGGCGCATCGCGGCTAGAAAAATCTGGTTTTTGCCGCCAAAATAGTGGTGCGCGAGGGCCGTCGACATGCCTGCGCGTTTCGCGATCTGGCCGACGGTCACATCCAAATGCCCCGCCGCGCCAATTTCAGCAATCGTGGCGTGCACCAATGCCGAGCGGCGAATGGGTTCCATCCCGAGTTTTGGCATCACACGCCCCTTTGCTATCGCTTTCAATTCTGAAGGCGACGCTAATCACGGGGATATTGACTCGTCAATCAATAAAAACGAAAGCGCGTTAAACTTTGGTCGCGTTTGTAGGCGGTGTAACCGGTGGCCGCTTAAGCGTTGCCTCGCGCCATGTGATGAATGTTACGGACGCAAGGATCACGACGCCGCCAATTACCACCCAGATATCAACGGGTTCCGCGAACACCAGCAGGCCCAGCAGCGTCGCCCAGACCAGTTGCAAAAACGTAATCGGCTGGGTCACGGTCACCGGGGCGGCCGCAAACGCCAGCGTCATTGTATAGTGACCTGCTTGGGCAAACATCGCGACGGCCAGCAAAATCCCCAGATCAGACCAGCTGGGGCTCACCCAATTGGCAAACGCAAACGGGGCCAATGCAAGGGTCACAAACAGCGACAACATCGCGACAACGACGGTTGGCTTCACCTCGTCTGCGAGGACCTTGGCCAGCAGATACGAGCCCGCAAACACCACCGCCGCGATCAACATTGCCAAGTGTCCGGGGTGGACCTCGCGAAAACCGGGGCGCAAAATAATCGCCGCGCCCAACAGCGCAATCACCACGGCCATAATCCGGCGCAAGGCCAGCTTTTCGCCAAGAAACACAGCCGCCCCGATCGTCACGTAAACCGGCGCGAGGTAATTCATAGCCGTCACTTCGGCAATCGGGATGCGGGTCATCGCAAAAAACCACAGCATCACCCCAAAGGCGTGGAAAAATCCGCGCAGGCCAAACAGCTTCCATTGGCGCGGGGTCACGGTGGCAGATCGAATGTCTTTGATCATCGGCAGCAGAAAAATCATGCCCAGCAAATAGCGCAGAAACGCCGATTGCGCAGGCGGCATACCCGGCCCCATCCATTTGACCAATGCGGTCACAGCAACAAAGAAAAATCCAGTTGTCAGCATCCAAAAGATACCAACCATAGGGCGGGGCGTGGTTGTTGGGTTCATGGCAGTATCAAGACTGAAATCCCGAGGCGCTGCAAGCTAGGATAGCAACAACGCGGCGGCAATTGACCACATCACCAGCGCAATCAACCCATCAAGGATTTGCCAGGATCGTGGATTGGAAAACAGCGGGCGCAAGAACCGCGCGCCATACGCAAGGCTGAAAAAGAACGTGAAACTTGCCGTCACAGCCCCGATCCCGAACGCGAAGCGATTGTCATATTGAGCCGAGATCGATCCCACAAACACCACCGTGTCCAAGTAAACATGTGGGTTCAACAACGATAACGCCAGAATGGTCACCAATGCTTGACGCAGGGTTTGGTCATCGTCGGTTGCGGCCTCCAGTGTTGTGCCGCCACGCCACGCTGATTTAGCGTTCTGCCACCCATACCAGATCAAGAACGCCGCGCCGCCCCATAACAGGATGGTTTCAAACCACGGAGCCGCCGTGGCCAGCGCGCCAAACCCCATAATCCCGGCGGTGATTAACAAGGCATCGATGACGCTGCAGGTTAATGCGACCCAGAACACATGGGCACGCCGCAACCCTTGGCGCAATACAAATGCGTTTTGCGCCCCGATCGCTAGGATCAAGGACAAACTGATGGCAAAGCCGGATAGCAAAGACGTCATGGCGAGCCCTGATTTTGTTCGACTTGTGATGGCTATGCGTTGGCCGGCCCAACATCAATCCAAAGTTTTTGAATGGCACAAATATTAAATGTTTCATTTATTCACAGTGATCTGATCCAAGGTCATTGGCGTATCCCCTTTGACTGCCCATATAAGGGAGGAGACATAGCCAAGGACGCCGCTAAGATGTTTGATTCAAAAGCCTGCACAGATTTCAACGAGCACGATCTGGACCTGATCGAATCCGCACTGCACACTCAGGAAAAAATCCTGGCTGTGCAAAGCCGGGCCAGTGGCAATAACACGGCCAAGCTGCGTTTGAATGAATTGAAATCCGTGCTGCGCCGGGTGCGTCGACGCAATGGCAAGACCGCGGAAACGCCGTGTCGTGCCAGTGGTGGTTTGGGTGGATTTGCCCGCGCGCTGTTTGGTTAAACCGCTGCGCTAAAGGTCGCTTTTTCACATTGTCGTAAGACGTAAAAAAACCCCCTGACCTAGCGGCAGAGGGTTTTTTCTATTCTATCAATCAAAATGATCAATTCATTCCAACTGTTCCATGACCTCGTCGCTGGCATCAAAGTTGGTCGTGACGCGTTGAACGTCGTCGTCATCCTCAAGCGCATCAATCAGGCGCATCAGCTTTTGCATCGCCTCAAGGTCCATTTCGGTGGTGATTGTTGGTTTCCACACCAGTTTGGTGCTTTCGGATTCGCCCAATTCCGCCTCAAGCGCTGTCGCGACATCGTTCAAATCAGTGTCCGCACACCACACAACGTGGCCTTCTTCTGAACTTTCGACGTCTTCTGCGCCCGCTTCGATTGCGGCCATCATCACGGTGTCAGCATCGCCAACGGCTGTGCCGTACGACACCTCGCCTTTGCGATCAAACATGAACCCGACACTGCCGGTTTCGCCCAGGTTGCCACCGCATTTGGTAAAAGTTGAGCGCACAACAGATGCGGTGCGATTGCGGTTGTCGGTCATTGCCTCGACAATCACCGCGACGCCGTTGGGGCCATAGCCCTCATAGCGGATTTCTTCGTAATCTTCGCCTTCGCCCACTTGCGATTTTTTGATCGCGCGGTCGATGACTTCTTTGGGCACCGAACTGGATTTGGCTTCTTTTACCGCCATCCGCAAACGCGGGTTTTTATCGGGATCAGGGTCGCCCATTTTCGCAGCAACGGTGATCTCTTTGGCCATTTTCGAAAACAGCTTGGCACGCAGTTTGTCCTGACGCCCCTTGCGGTGTTGAATATTTGCCCATTTTGAGTGGCCTGCCATCAGAGCCTCCGAACGTTAATGTGTCTGATATGTTTGGAATGGGCTATAGGCCAAGGCACCCTATGCGCGCAAGCCCGTGGCGGTTGCACGCCTCTTTTTCCCCGCAAAAACCGCTGGCACCTGCCCGAAACGGCGCTTAGATTGTTCAAATGACTCAAGATCAAATAATCCTGTTTTCGCTTTTCGGTTCCGTGTTTGCTTTGCTTTTGTGGGGTAGATTTCGCTACGATATTGTCGCGTTTTCTGCGCTGGTTGCGGGCGTCATGCTGGGCGTTGTCCCCGAAAAAGAGGCGTTCTCGGGCTTTGGCCACCCTGCGACATTGGTTGTCGCGTTGGTGCTGGTTGTTTCGGCCGGCTTGGTGCGGTCGGGCGCGGTGTTTTTGATCACCCGCACGCTGGTTGATGCCAGTCGTTCGTTGGGCGCGCACATCACGTTGATGGGCGCTGTCGGTGGTATTTTGTCGGCGTTTATGAACAACGTCGCGGCCCTTGCGTTGTTGATGCCCGTCGATATCCAGACCGCGCGCAAGGCAGGGCGCAGTCCGGGCCTGTCGCTGATGCCGCTTAGTTTTGCGACTATCCTTGGCGGCATGGTCACGCTGATTGGCACGCCCCCCAACATCATCATCGCCGCCATTCGCGAAGAAAGCCTTGGCGCGCCGTTTAAAATGTTCGATTTCGCCCCCGTCGGTGGCATCGCCGCGATTGCGGGCCTGACGTTTGTGGCGCTGGTTGGCTGGCGATTGATCCCTGCGCGCGAGGATGAAAAATCCGCCGCCGAAGACCTGTCACAATACATCGCAGAACTGACCGTGCCCCAAGACAGCAAGCAGATCGGCAAGCGTCTGGCAGAGTTGGATCACGACGCGGAAAAAACCGATGTCGCCATTTTGGGCATGATCCGCGACGGCACCCGCCGCTATGGTCAGGCCCGCAACACCGTTTTGCGCGCCGGCGACACGCTGGTTCTAGAGGCCAAACCCAGCGCGCTAGACGAATTCCGCACCGCCCTAAATCTGGCGCTGACAGACACCGAACGCTCGGAACGGTTAACCGCTGGCGGTGAAGGCGTTGAAGTGATCGAAGTTGTCGTAACCGAAACCAGCCGTCTGGTCGGTCGCACCGCCCAAACCGTGGGTCTCGCATGGCGTCAGAACGCCGTTTTGATGGGCATTTCGCGCAACGGCAAACCGGTGAAAAAGCAGATCCGCAAAACGCCAATTCGCACTGGCGACATTCTGCTGCTGCTGGTCCCGCGCGACACAGGGCCTGACGTGACTGATTGGTTGGACTGCTTGCCGCTCGCCGATCGTGGTCTAGCCGTGACCGAAAATTCCAAAGTGTGGATGGCAATTGCCATGTTCGCGGGTGCCGTGATGGCTGCCAGCTTTGGCCTGATTTACCTGCCTATCGCGCTGGGTCTGGTTGTGGTCGCCTATGTGCTGACCAAAATTGTGCCGCTGTCCGAACTTTACACGCACATCGAATGGCCGGTCATCGTATTGCTGGGGTCGATGATCCCGCTCGGGGCTGCCCTTGAATCGTCCGGTGGGACAGAACTGATTTCCGGGGCCTTGTTGGGCTGGACCGAAGGGTTCCCTGCGTGGGCCGTGTTAACCATTTTGATGATCGTCACGATGACCCTGTCAGACGTGTTGAACAACACCGCCACCACGATCGTCGCCGCACCCGTTGGCATTCAAATGGCACAAACCCTCGAGGTGTCGCCAGATCCGTTTTTGATGGCTGTCGCGGTTGCTGCGTCTTCGGCCTTTTTGACCCCGATTGGTCACAAGAATAACACGCTGATCCTTGGGCCTGGCGGCTACAGTTTTGGCGATTATTGGCGCATGGGCCTGCCGCTGGAAATCATCGTAGTTGCCGTTTCGATCCCTGCCATTCTGGTGTTCTGGCCACTTTGACCACAGGTCAACTGCCCCCGTCCTTGCACAAGACCCCGCCCCGCGCGTAGCCTGTTTCAAAACGGGGGACACCAATGGACACTCTTATCAACGTGGTTTTACCACTGGCGCTGGCATTCATCATGCTGTCGTTGGGTATTGGCCTGACATTCGGTGATTTCCGCCGCGTGTTAACCAGATTCCACGCCTTTGCCATTGGTGCCAGTGCGCAGGTCATCCTGCTGCCCCTGACTGCCTATGTCGTCGTGCGTCTGTTCAATTTGCCCGGTGAATTGGCTGTCGGTTTTATGCTTTTGTCGTTTTGCCCCGGCGGTGTGACCAGCAATATGATCACAAAACTGGCCAAAGGCGATTTGGCATTGTCGGTGTCATTGACCGCGATCATCAGCCTATTGTCGATCCTGACCGTGCCGTTTTTGGCCGCTTGGTCGGTTGTGCATTTTATGGGGGCAAACGCACCTGAAATTACGGTCACAACACTGGCCATCGCCATGTTCCTGATCACCACTTTGCCCGTGTTAATCGGGGTCACAATCCGGCACCTTGCACCCACATTTGCGATGCGCGTCGAACCGATCCTGTCACGTATTGCAGCAGTGTTGTTTGCCGTCATCGTTGTGGCCGCATTGATCGCCAATTGGGATACATTTGTCAGCAATTTGTCGGCCCTAGGGCCCGCCTTGATCGTCCTGAACATCGCGCTGATGCTGTTGGGTTTGGCCATCGCATCCATCGCCGGATTGGTCTGGTCAGAAGTAAAAACCATATCAATCGAAACCGGCGTTCAAAACGCAACACTTGGCATCACATTGGCCGCGATCATCTCGGGCCAAACATCCGGATTTTCGACAATGGCACTGCCCTCGGCGGTGTACGGTATCTTGATGTATCTGGTCGCCGTGCCTTTTGTCGTCTGGTACCGAAAAAGATAGGAAAACCAATATGGATCAATCAGATGCAATCGTTGTTGGTGGTGGGCTATCAGGTCTAACAGCCGCTGCTGAACTGGCGGATCGCGGGAAATCAGTCATCGTTCTAGACCAAGAACCACGCCATTTCCTAGGCGGCCAAGCGTTCTGGTCATTGGGTGGATTGTTCATGATCGACACCCCGGAACAGCGCCGCATGGGGATCAAAGACAGCCCAGAACTGGCCCTAAATGACTGGATGGGATCGGCCCAGTTTGACCGCCCCGAAGACGCGATGCCACGCAAATGGGCCGAGGCGTATTTGGACTTTGCCGCAGGTGATATGCGCCCGTGGTTGCACAAAATGGGGCACCGCTGGTTTCCTGTTGTCGGCTGGGCAGAACGCGGCGGATCATTTGCAGACGGTCACGGCAATTCGGTCCCTCGTTTCCACGTCACATGGGGCACCGGAGAAGGCATTATTGAACATTTTGTGCGCCGCTGTCTGGAACACGAAAAGGCTGGTTTGATCACCTTTAAGTTTCGTCATCAAGTCGACCGGATCGACATGGAAAACGGAGCCGCCAAAGGTGTCAGTGGAACGGTTCTAGCCGACGATACGGCCCTGCGCGGCCAGCCTACCAATCGCGATGTTGTCGGTGACTTTTCACTACGCGCACCATCAGTGATCGTGACCTCCGGTGGCATTGGCGGCAATTTCGAAATGGTGCGCAAAGTCTGGCCAACCGACCGCCTAGGCCCCGCCCCAAAAGAAATGATCGCAGGTGTGCCCGCACATGTTGACGGGCGTATGATCGCGATTTCCGAGGCGGCAGGCGGCAACGTCATTAACGGTGATCGCATGTGGCATTACACCGAAGGCGTGAAAAATTACGACCCGATTTGGCCGGCACACGGCATCAGAATTTTACCCGGGCCATCGTCGATGTGGTTCGATGCAACCGGCAACCGCTTTGCTCCGCCGAACCTGCCCGGATTTGATAGCATGACCTCACTTAAGGAAATTCTGTCCACTGGATATGATTACAGTTGGTTCATTTTGACCCAAAAAATCATCGAAAAAGAATTCGCGCTGTCCGGATCCGAACAGAACCCCGATTTGACGTCGAAAAAATGGCTTGAGGTGATCAAAGCCCGCCTACTTTCGCGGGGAAGTGCGCCACAACCCGTCGAAGCGTTTAAGGAAAAAGGCGAGGATTTTGTTGTCGCCAACACGCTTGAGGACCTGGCCCGTGGCATGAATAAAATCTCGGACGGTGATCTGATTGATGCACCCAAATTGCGCCGTCAAATCGAGGCGCGCGATACTCAAGTCGACAATCCGTTTACCAAAGACGCGCAACTTATGGCGATCCACGCCGCGCGCAATTATCGCGGTGATCGATTGATCCGCACGGCCAAACCACACAGGTTTTTGGACCCGAAAAACGGGCCATTGATTGCGGTAAAATTGCACATTTTGACCCGAAAAACGCTGGGTGGTTTGCATACAGATTTGGACAGCAGAATGATCGGCGCAGATGGAAATGTTGTCCAAGGCCTGTTCGCAGCGGGTGAAGTCGCGGGTTTTGGCGGCGGTGGGTATCACGGTTACAACGCGCTTGAGGGGACATTTTTGGGCGGTTGTATATTCTCAGGGCGCAACGCCGGACGGTCAAAATCCATTGCTTAGAACACCGAATGTTCACCACGTTCGGCAGAGGCACCTTGATCAATAAGCGTTTGATAATATTCAAACAAAGTATCCTGCCCCGTTTCGGGGGTGGCATCGGCATTGTAATCTCCGCCGTCCCAAACCAGCATCGATTCAGTCGCGTAATAGCGCCCGATACGGGCAAGATCCGCCTTGGCTGCTAACGTGGGAAACACCCGACCGACAATGGACAGGCTGGCGATAATGAAATCCATCATCGCAATCGGCACGTGTTTGATACGCACAGATTTACCCAACAGATCAAACAAGGCGGCGGCCTGATCCAAAGGCGTAATTGCAGGCCCCGGCCCGCCTATGGGCAAAACCTGATTGTGACGCGTAGGATCGGTCAAGCAACCCGCCATGAACTGCCCCAAATCCGCATCGCTGATCGGCTTGCAGGCGGTTAGTGTCCCATCGCCAAACACCAAAAACGGTTTGCCAGCCCGCAGTCGATCCAACTGTCCTGACAAGGATTTGAACAACGCTGTGGGCCGCACAATTGAATAGGTCAGCCCGCTTTTGATCAACGTGGCCTCGAACGCCAACTTTGCGTGTTGAAAGGCCAGGTTGGGTTTTTGAACGCAGATCGCAGACATCAAAACAAACTGCTGAACACCTGCATCCTGTGCCGCGTTCAAGACCAAAACATGAGCCTGACGATCGATTTGCCACGCGTCTTTTGATGATCCGCTCCGCGAGGCAAGACAGGACACAACCGCATCAAATTTTTCGCCGCAAAAACCATCGTTTTTAATTGAATTCGCATCAGTAACATCGCCGTTTCGCCGCGTGGTCCCTTGCAGATCAAACGTGCTGGAAGCCCGCAAAAAACAGACAACATCGTGACCCGCATTCACCAAGGCTTGCGTTGTCGCGCGCCCTGCCGTGCCGGATGCGCCGATGACAAAAACACGCATGATTTAGAACGGCCAAAGCAGTGGGATTACGGCAGATGCGAGGACCCCGATACTAAGGTTTAGTGGAATGCCCACGCGCATAAAGTCGGTGAATTTGTACCCGCCGGGCCCATACACCAGCATGTTTGTTTGGTAGCCGATGGGGGTTGCGAAGCTCGCTGAGGCGGCAACCATAACGGCCACGACTAGCGGGCGCGGGTCGATCCCCAAAGCAGACGCGAGGCCAATTGCGATGGGTGTCACGACCACGGCCACCGCGTTATTTGACACCAATTCCGTCAAAACAGAAGTCAGCAAATAGATTGCCCAGACGATTAGGAAGGGCGGCAAAACCCCAAGCGACGGCGCGATGAAATCGACAATCAGGGCAACTGCGCCCGATGCCTCAAGCGCGGCACCAATGGCCAGCATCGAAAAAATGAGTGCCAAAAGACGGCCATCAACAAAGGAAAACGCTTCTTCTGCGTCGATGCAGCGGGTGATCAAAACCAGCGCGACCGCCAGAATGGAGAGCAGCAAAATCGGCGCGACACCAAACGCGGCAAGCCCGACAATCGCGATCAATCCCACAATGGCGATGGGCGCATGCGAGCGGCGAAATGCGCGCCCTGACGGTTTTGATACATCCACCATGTCCATCTCGATCGACAGGCGCTGGATGTCGGCAGGTGCCCCTTCGAGCAATAGCGTATCGCCAACTTTGACAATCAAATCATCCAGTTGGCGCCCGATGTTTTGGTTGCGCCGATGTACCGCCAATGGATACACACCGAACCGGCGACGCAGACGTAGCGAACCAAGCGAGCGGCCGATCATCTTGCAACCCGGCGTAATCAGCGCCTCAACTGTTGATGTTTCAACGGCAGACACCTGATCCACGCGTTTCAATTCTTTGTTGCGCTGAAGGCTGAGCAGTTCGGTGATCTGCGTGCGCAAAACCACACGGTCCCCCACGGCCAATTCGACCCCTTGCAGATTGCGCCGCAAGGATTGGTCGCCGCGAATGACATCGATCAGGCGCACGCCTTCGCGTTTGAACAGTTGCACGCCGGTGACTTCACGCCCGATCAGGTTGGATTCAGGTGGGATCACGGCCTCTGTAAAGAACTTCATCCGGCTGCGATCTGACAGCAAATCTGCCATGCTTTCGCGATCAGGCAACAGTCGTGGCGCGATGAAACGCAGGTAAATCATCCCCCAAATTACCAGAATAATACCCAGCGGCGTGACCTCGAAAATCGAGAACCCTTCGAGCCCTTGTGCGCGGGCCACACCGTCAACCAGCAGGTTTGTGGACGTCCCGATCAAGGTCAAAGTCCCACCAAGGATCGCGGCATAACTGAGAGGGATCAACATCTTGGACGATGAAATACCCATCGTTTTGGCCAGTTGGATGAACACAGGAATCATCACAACAACCACAGGCGTGTTCGACACAATCGCTGAGGCCAGAACCACAAACGTCATCAACATCGCGATGGCCAATGCGGGGTTCGTTTTCGCCGTGCGATCCGCAAGACCGGTGAAGGCCTCAAGCGCGCCGGTGCGCACCAACGCCCCCATGATGATGAACATCGCCGCAATCGTCCATGGGGCCGGATTGGACAAAACCGCCAATGCTTTTTCGTAGGGCAACACGCCAAGGCCCAACATCAATGCGGCCCCCGTGATCGCCACGACTTCGGTTGGGAATGTTTCGCGAAGGAACAGCACAAACATGATGACCACCACGGTCAATGTCACGATTGCGCTGCCGGTTTGCGAAAGCTCAAATAGGCCCATCACGGTGTCCCTGAAATAGATCGTTGGCGGCCAGTGTCGTTGATTGTGCAGCGCCCTGCAACAGGCTTAGGCGCGTTTGGGCTGCACCAGATACATGCCCACCAACATGACGCAAAGCGCGATCCAGATTTGTGGCGCATAGGTTTCGCCCAACAACACGCGCGCCCAAAAAACGCCAAAAATCGTGACCAAATAACTGACCTGAACGGCAAACACCGGCCCTGCCCGACCCACCAGCCAGACATACCCGCTGTAGACCAAAACATGGATAACCGAACTGGCGAGCAGCGCATAATCAGGCGCGCCGTAGGGTGGCAGCGGGTTGATCCATTGGCCCGACAAAACGGTTAAAGGCAGGCTGATTATGACACCAACCAATGATGCGCCCCACAGGACTTGGATCGGATCTAGCCCCGCAGTGCCCCATTTGGCGACAAAATTGCCCTCGAATGCGTAGAACAGCCCAGCAATCAGCCCGATCAGCACCCAAAACACCGGCAGCGCCCCGGCGAGGTTTTGCCCCGGCAACACAATCAGCAACACGCCGATAAATCCAACGATCAAACCGCTAAACCTGCGCCATTCAAAACTGTCATTGCCCAGCGCCAGCGCAATCGGGAACGCAAATATCGGAACCATCGACAACAGGATCGACAACACGCCAGATGGCAAATGCACGGCCGCCTGATAGCTGGCTGAATTGGGAAACACCGTGCCGATCAGCGCGATAATGACGTACAGGCGCATATGTTCACGCCCCATCGGCAAACCACGTCGACGCACTGTCGAAATCACCGCCATAACCACGACGCCAATCACCGATTGCCAGAAAATCAGACCAAAGTGTTTGTACCCGTCACTGACCGCAATTTTCGCCATCGGTTGGGTAAACGCCCAGCCTGCCCCCAGCAGAAATAAAAACAGGCTGTAGTAAAGGATTTGACGCCGCGAGAGCGTTCGGTTCATGGACCCGCCTGTGACAAACGCCCGCCTTGGCGCACCATCTCGATACGCGTGGCTTTGCCTGTGCGATCGTCGGTTTCGATGTAAACGCCTGACAGGGTTGCTTCGCCGTTTGCGGGCGTAAACCTGTCTTTTGGCATGCCGGTGATAAAGCGGCGCAGGGGTTCGTGTTTTTCCATGCCGATGACGGAATTATAATCACCGCACATGCCAGCGTCACTCAGGTGTGCCGTGCCGCCCGGTAAAATCATCGCGTCCGCCGTGGGCACGTGAGTGTGGGTGCCAACAACAAGGCTCGCGCGCCCATCACACCAATGACCCATCGCCATTTTTTCAGAGGTGGCCTCGCAATGGAAATCCACGATAATCGCGTCAGCCTGACCGCCCAAAGGATGGGTTTTAAACACAGGTTCCACAGCCGAAAACGGGTCATCAAACGGGCGTTTCATGAACACTTGGCCCAAGGCCTGCATCACCAAAACCTTGCGACCAGACGCGGTGGTAAAGACGCGCGCGCCTTTGCCCGGGGACGCTTTGGAAAAGTTCAAAGGCCGGATAACACGCGGTTCATGTTCGATAAATTGCAGCATGTCTTTTTGGTCAAACGCGTGGTCGCCTAACGTCAGGCAATCGGCCCCTGCGTCTAGCAACGTTTTGGCGTGTGCACCGGACAGGCCCATGCCACCCGTCGCATTTTCGCCGTTCACCACGACAAAATCCAACTTCCATGCATCGCGCAACCGCGGCAAATTTTCAGTGATCGCCCGACGCCCCGCGCGGCCCATCACATCTCCGAGAAACAAAATCTTCATGTGATATGGCGTAGGCTCTGCCCCCGCATGAGGCAAGGCCTAGGTTTCACAAAACGTCAGAACTTTCGCGACAGACCCAGCGTAATTTGGGTGGCTTTGGTTTTTGTCGTTTGGGCAGCACCGTTATACACCTTGGAATCGTCCTCCCAAGAATAGTGAACGGCTTCGATTTTTGTGGCCCATGTGTCGGACAGCGCAAATTCCGCCCCGATCCCGATTGACGGGGCCACATAAACGTCTGTGCCAGAATTGCTGGACGGTTGCGCGCCTGCGTCCGTGAACCCCAAACCGATGGTTCCGTAGTAGAACGCATTGGGTGTCGCATAGCCCAGTCGCACACGCGGATTGACCAGAACGCCGCCTTCAAATTTGCTTGTGCCGAGGGCGGCGTCGTTGCGTGATCCGGATGCGTTGAGCCCCGTCAATGTGATCTCTGGCCCCCAGACAAATCCGTTGCTACGCACAAAGTTATAGCCCGCATACAGACCAAGGCTAGCGCCGTTTTGCGAATAGGAATGGGTCGCGCTGGCCCCCACATCTGATGACGTTTTGATGGAATCAATACTGATCCCTGCGTAGGTTCCGGCCCAGCGATCTTGGGCGTGAACTGGCGCGCACAAAGACATTGCGATGGCGGATGTTAAAATGAGCTCTCGATACAGCATGGTTTTCCTCTTATGCTTACGTGACGATGCAAAATGGTTTCAACTATTGCTTTAATTATTGTTTTACGATAATTTATGCAAGTCATAATTTATTTTGGAGAACACAATGCAGTCCGACACCTTGATTGAAACGCCCGTTCCATTGGGTCACGACCAAATCATGGCCAAAATTCAATGGATCGCGACGATTGGCGTTTGGCTTAGCACTGCGGCTGTGGGTCTTGGACTGATCGTTGTTTTTTACATCTTTGGGTGGGCGATGACCGATCCAAACGCCTTCGCCCTTGAGCTAAGCGCAAATCTGGAATTAACGCCCCCTGTCAGTACAATGTTTCACGCCCAAGCAATCGCGACAGCCGTGATTTGGATGATCACCGATATCTTGGGCGTGATCATGTTGATGACCGTGCGCCAGTTGTTTGTCGGGATCAGAACCGTCGGGATTTTCACGCGGTTAAGTGCGGTGCAATTGCGCCGTATTGGCTGGTTGCTGTTTTCCCTTGGGCCCGTCAGCATTGTGTTAAACGCGATAGCGGGCAGCCTGATGCAGTATTGGGCCAACCCGACAAAGGTATCGGTGGAAATTTCCATAGAAGACGCAGATATTTACGCCATCGTGATTGGGCTGGTCATCATCGCTGTGAGCCATATTATGGTGAGCGCTGCGCAGATGTCCGAAGATCACAACGCAATCGTCTGACTGGCGGGGAAAAAGGGTAACATATGGCAATTGTTGTCACATTGGATGTGATGTTGGCCCGACGCAAAATGCGGTCAAAAGAGCTGGCCGAGATTGTGGGCATCACCGAACAAAATGTGAGCTTGCTGAAATCCGGCAAGGTCAAAGGCGTGCGGTTCGAGACGTTGGATAAAATCTGTCTGGCACTTGATTGCACGCCCGGCGACATTCTGGATTTTGATCCCGAAGGCTAAAGGTATAGCAGCGGGTAAATCCTGCGCCGCGCCTTTGGATCAAACGGTGATCACGCCCGTTTGCGTCACGATCATATCAAGCGGTTGGTCGGTTGGCTCAAGCGGGAGGCCATTCGCCTCTTGTCCGGCAAACGCAAACCCGATGGCAAGGGTCGCGCGTTTGGCCCGAAGCCCCTCAAGCGTGCGGTCATAAAACCCGCCGCCATAGCCCAAACGCCCGCCATTGCGGTCAAACGCCACCAGCGGGACAATCACGATTTCCGGTTCGAAAAAATCATCTACAGCAGGGATTTGCGCACCAAATTGCCCTGCGATCATTTCGCAATCAGGTTCCCACCGCGAAAACAACAACGGCTGGCCCGCACCTGTGATCACGGGGACGCCGACAGGGCCATACGCGCTGGCTTCGGCCATCGCGGCTATGGGGTCAATTTCGGTTCTGATCGGCATGTAACCGGACATTGGTACACCGCGGTAGCCTGCCAAAATCGACGACAAATGCCCTGCGGCCCCGGCAGGATGTGCATCAAATGCCACTTTGCGCCGTGCAAATCCGTCTTTTCGCGCTTGCGCTTTGATGGCCGCAAGATCGCTCATAACAGGACCATAGCCGCCAGCCCAAGAAAGGCAAAAAACCCGACAATGTCTGTTACCGTGGTCACAAAAGCGCCTGACGCCAATGCGGGGTCAACGCCGATCCGTTCCAAAAACACCGGAATGACCGTGCCTGCAAAACCGGCCACAACCATGTTCACGACCATCGCCGCCGCGATCACATAGCCCAACGCAGGCGATCCAAACCAGACGACGCCCACGATGCCCATCACCACGGCAAACACCAAACCGTTCAGCAGGCCCACCAACACTTCGCGTCGAATAACCCGCCAAACGTTTGCGCCGGTCAAATCCTTGGTCGCAATCGCGCGCACGGCCACGGTCAGGGATTGGGTCCCTGCGTTGCCGCCCATCGACGCCACAATCGGCATTAAAACCGCCAGCGCCACGATTTGCGTGATCGCCATTTCAAACTGTGCAATTACCATCGATGCGGCAATTGACGTCACAAGGTTAACGGCAAGCCAAGGCATCCGCTGCTTGGTCGTTTCGATCACACGGTCCGACAACGACCCTTCGCCAACACCGGCCAGACGCAGGATGTCTTCTTCGTGTTCTTCGTCCAGAACGGCCATCGCATCATCAATGGTAATCAGGCCGATCAAACGCCCTTCTTCATCGACAACGGGCGCGGAAATCAGGTGGTATTGGTTGAACGCATAGGCCACGTCGCCCTCGTCCTGATCTGCGGGAATGACCTGAAACACGTCTTCCATAATATCGGTCAGCAACACTGCGCGCGGGGATCGCATCAGCTTGCCCAATGTCACGTTGCCAATCGGGTGCAGACGCGGATCAACCAGCACGATGTGGTAAAACTGATCGGGGAAATCATCGGTTGGGGCGGCGCGCAAATAATCAATCGCATCGCCCACATTCCAGTGTTCCGGCGCCATCACAATTTCGCGCTGCATCAAACGACCAGCGGAAAATTCCGGGTAACTTAGTGCTTGTTCAACCGCCGCACGGTCGCTGTCCTCAAGAACCTCGAGAATCGCATCCTGTTGCGTGGTATCCAGATCTTCGACCAGATCGACAACGTCATCGCTGTCCAGTTCACGCACCGCTTCGGCCAGCACTTGTGGCGTCAGCAGGC
The DNA here is from genome assembly GCA_047626725.1 of Ascidiaceihabitans sp. Lineage (GTDB taxonomy): Bacteria > Pseudomonadota > Alphaproteobacteria > Rhodobacterales > Rhodobacteraceae > Ascidiaceihabitans. The sequence goes on along the minus strand of JBLHSG010000006.1, from coordinate 84,506 downwards.
CCAGAACTTCTTCGCGGATGCTTTCGTCCAGTTCGGACAAGATATCACCGTCAAATTCACGGTCATACAACCGGATCAGGCGGGCGCGCTCGAACGAGCTGATCTGTTCCAAAAGGTCAGCGATATCAGCCGCGTGCAGCGGTTCCATCAGTTCTGACAGCTTGGCCTTATCGTCAATATCCACGGCATAAAGGATCGCGCTGATGTCCTTGCGGTCCAGCACATATGCCTCGTCTTCGCGGGCCTCTACGGGGGTGTTTTCAATATCTGACATGATCACGTCGGACCATAGGTGGCGGACAGACGGGTGACAATGGGGGCCATCCCAATTCGCGCTGATCAATTGCGATTTACGCGGACGTCCCCGCGCAATAAGGTCGTGCAATGACTGATTTTACCCTTCTGTGCGGCCAAGTGCTGACGTATCGTGCCGACCCTTTTGATGTTGATTGGGCGCAGGCCGTTCATATCGATTCTGCGGGCGGTGTTTTGCTGCAAAATGACCGGATTATTGCGGTTGGAAACGCCCAAGAATTGCGCACAACCTATCCAACGGCCGCGATCGTCGATTACGGTGACAAGCTGATCATGCCCGGCTTTGTCGATGCCCATGTTCATTACCCACAGACGGGCATTATCGCCAGTTGGGGCAAGCGGCTGATTGATTGGTTGAACACCTACACTTTTCCCGAGGAAATGCGGTTTGGTGACAGTGAATACGCCCGCGATATTGCAGGTCGTTATCTGGATTTGACGCTGGCCTGCGGGACCACGACGGTGTGTTCGTATGCCACGATCCACACCCAATCGGTGGATGCAATTTTCGAGGCTGCACAAACACGTGGTCAACGCATCGTCGCCGGTAAAACCTGCATGAATCGCAACGCCCCAGACGGGCTGTGTGACACCGCCAAATCTGCGCATGACGACAGCGCCGCGTTGATCGCACGCTGGCACGGGAAAGGTCGCGCAACCTATGCCATTACGCCGCGATTTTCACCCACCTCGACCCCTGAACAGCTAGAGGCATTGGGCGCATTGTGGGCCGCAAACCCCGACTGTCTGATGCAAACGCATCTTAGTGAACAAGTCGACGAAATCGCCTGGGTCAAAGACCTGTTCCCGTCTGCGCGCGACTATTTAGACACCTACGAGGCGTTCGGATTACTGGGTGGACGCGGCATTTACGGCCACGCAATCCATCTGGAAAACCGCGAGGTCGATCGCTTATCCGAGGTCGGGGCCGCAGTTGTGCATTGCCCAACATCGAACACGTTTATCGGTTCGGGACTGTTTGATTTGGCAGGTTTGGTCGCGCGTAAAATTCCGGTTGGATTGGCGACAGACACTGGCGGCGGGTCGTCGTTTTCGATGCTGCGCACGATGGCCGCGGCCTATGAAATCGCGCAACTTCGTGGGCAGGCGTTGCATGCCAGCCAATTGCTGTGGCTGGCCACCGCAGGATCAGCGCGCAGTCTGCATTTACACAACAAAATCGGCAGCTTAAGCGCGGGAATGGAGGCGGATATTTGCGTGCTCGACCTTGCCTCAACCCCCGCAATTTCACAACGCAGCACACGTGCAAACGACATTTGGGAAGCCGTGTTTCCAACCATCATGATGGGCGATGATCGCGCTGTTGTGGATGTTTGGGTGGCAGGCGTGCGCCGCGATTAACCTGTTTAACAGGGGGCCGCGAGCACCATGACCCACGTGTTACCAGCCCCACGCACCAAGCCAAATTCGCGTGCTTTTTTGTGCATCATGTTTTTGTAATGCCCTTTGGATGACTTCCAGCCTGCCATGACCTGGGCCAGATCTTTTTGTCCTTTGGCGATGTTTTCAGCAACAAAGCACCATTGGTAATTCTGCCCTCGCACGCGATCTCCTACCGACGATCCATTGGCCCCTGTGTGGCTAAAATAACCCTTGGTCGCCATGTCGCTGGCGTGGTTTTTTGCGACCTGTTCGAGGGTTGCAGAATAGGCCAGCGGCGTGCGTCGTTTGTCGTCGCGATAATCATTGATAATGGATGTCGCCGTTGGGTTTGCGACGGCGACAGACGCCGCCAAACTGAAAATAATTGCACCAAAAATCGTTTTCATATCTGTTCCCTTAGTTCCATTGCCAAAGTGTTTTGTCGCGCGATTACGGTTGGCATATCTAGCGTTGTCACATGCCCGTCCGTCACGATTTGACGGCCTTCGACCAGCAAATGTTTAACGCGCGTAGGACCTGCCAACAACAACGCCGCCGGATCCCAACTGCCTGCGCTTTCGATGCCTGTGGTGTCCCAAATCGCGATATCGGCACGCGCGCCGATTTGGATACGCCCACATTCGGGACGCCCCAAAACATCTGCGCCACCACGGGTCGCGATCTCGAGGGCGGTGCGCGCGCTCATCGCGTCAGCGCCCAAATTGACCCTTTGCAGCAGCATGGCTTGGCGCGCTTCGGCGATCAAATTACCGGCGTCATTGCTGGCAGATCCATCGACGCCCAAACCGACAGGCACGCGTGCGTCATACATTTGGCGCAAAGGCGCGATGCCTGATCCAAGGCGGCAATTCGAACAGGGGCAATGCGCTACGCCGGTTTTGGTTTCAGCAAACAGTTTGATTTCAGCGTCGTTTAATTTGACGCAATGGGCGTGCCAGACGTCAGGGCCAACCCACCCTAAATCTTGGGCATATTCGCCGGGGCGTTTTCCGAATGTCGCTAGGCTGTAGGCGATGTCCTCGTCGTTTTCGGCCAAATGGGTGTGCATCATCACGCCTTTGTCGCGCGCAAGGATCGCAGCGTCCCGCATCAATTCGGTGCTAACAGAAAACGGCGAACATGGCGCGACCCCTACGCGGCACATCGAATTGGGATTTGGATCGTGAAACGCATCGATCACGCGGATACAATCCTTCAGGATTGCGGCCTCGTCTTCGACCAACATGTCGGGCGGCAGACCACCGTCGCTTTGCCCGATGCTCATCGCGCCGCGCGTGGGTTGAAACCGGATGCCCAATTCGGCAGCGGCGTGGATAGTGTCCTCTAGCCGCGACCCGTTAGGATATAAATACAAGTGATCCGAACTAAGCGTGCAGCCCGACAGCGCCAGTTCAGCCAGCCCGATTTGCGCTGACGTAAACATGTGATCCGGCGTGAAATTCGCCCAAATCGGATAGAGCGTTTGCAGCCAGCCAAACAACAACGCGTCCTGCCCGCCCGGCACAGCGCGGGTCATGGATTGGTACAAATGGTGGTGCGTGTTCACGAGGCCCGGCGTTACAACACAGCCCTGCGCGATAATCGTGGTGCCAGTGGTCGCAAGCCCCTGCCCGACCGCAACAATTTCACCATCACGGATCAGAATGTCAGCACCGTTAAGTTCGCGCCGCGCATCGTCCATCGTCAGGATCGTATCGGCCCCTTGGATCAGCGTTTCAGTCATTTACATGGCCTTTTAGAATCGCGAGGGCTGCGGCGTGGATTTCTGCGTTCGCAGCCGCAATCACGCGCCCGCCGTTGTGCGCGGGTTTCCCGGACCAATCGGTCACAATGCCACCTGCGGCGTGGATGACCCCGATGGGGCCTTGGATGTCGTAGGCGTTCAAACCTGCTTCGATGACCAAATCGATTTGACCGGCGGCAAGCAGGGCATAAGCGTAGCAATCCATGCCATAGCGCACCAATTGTGCCTGCGTCGCGACGGCGTCGAATGCGTTGCGTTCCATCGGCGTGCCAACGTCTGGAAAGGTGGTGAAAACGATGGCATCTGACAGTGGACGCGGGGCGCGGGTTTTTATCGGGTGACTGGCGTGTGGACCATTAAAAAATGCGCCCTTTGGCGTGCCGATAAACCGCTCGCCGATGTAGGGCTGATCAATGATGCCGATCTGTGGGCCGGCAGCGTCGCCGACCGCAATCAACACACCCCACGTTGGCGTGCCAGAAACAAATCCGCGGGTGCCATCGATTGGGTCCAACACCCAAAGCAGGCCGGACGTGCCGCTTTTTTCGCCAAATTCCTCGCCAAAGATTGCGTCATTCGGGCGCAAATCGGCCAAAACAGCGCGCATGGCCTGTTCGGCGGCGCGGTCTGCGATGGTCACAGGGTCGTACCCTTCGCTTAGCTTGTTTTCAGTCCCAAGCGTTGCGGTGCGAAAATAAGGGAGAATGGCGGCGCGAGCAGCATCTGCCAGCGCATGAGCGACGGCTTCTAGCGCGTCAGGATCGGCGTGATCAAACGGTTCATTAGACATGAAAAAGGGGTGCCATTTTGCACCCCAAATTGCAACAACACTTAGCGTGCTGATGTTTTGGCCCGAACATACGGGCCCGAATTGATTAAGCGACGTCGCTTAATACGCGGGCCAGTTCGAACAATCGGCGGCGTTGCTGTTCTGGAATTGCGTAGTAGGACCGCACCAGTTCCATCGCCTCTTTGTCGCCCAGAATATCTGCCGGGGCCAACGCATCGCCTGCTTGGCTTTCGGGCAGGTCGATACCTTCGAAAAAGAACGACACAGGCACGCCGACAACTTCGGCAATGTCCCAAAGCCGCGAGGCACTTACGCGGTTCGCACCGGTTTCGTATTTTTGAATTTGCTGGAATTTAATCCCGACACTTTCGGCCAACGCCTGCTGCGTCATACCAATGAGCCAGCGGCGTTGTCTGATTCTTTTACCGACATGAACGTCAACTTCGTGGGGCATTTTTTTCCCTAACTCGATTATGGCAAACAAACACTGCCCGTCACGGGCTGAACGTTTGGAAATTTACGCGTACGCGACACTACTCTAAATCCGCCGTGGGGCTAAGATACTGCAACCGACCATCATATCAACAGATACAATGTGTCTTTAATTGTCGAAACGGACGTACGCATTAAAGGGGTAATGTTCGTATTTTTCCCCTCACAAATCGTAAATTTTGCGCGCCATCCCCGCAGAAAATGAGCAAGCCGCTGAAAACCTTGATTTTAAATGTTTAAGAAAAAATCTAAGGACATCCGTGGCTGGCCAAAACGCGTGATAATTCGTGTAAATTTTCTGATCCGGTGGTCAAATTTCTAGGGCTTTACCGCATCACACGCACGAAATGTTGAGTGAAACCGCCTATTGAACTGCGCGAAGTTTCGCCTGCCCAGTCGCGTTAAACGTGTTTCGCAACAAATCTGCCAGTGAATCATGCACCACATCTTTGGACCCACCGGCCCCGTATAGGTTGATTTGCTGCACCGGAAGGTCAGGTAAAACACCGCTGTGATCGATTCTATCCAAGTGGGGTGGCTCGGTTCCCTCAATCATAGCGTGCACTGCCAGATCGGCGCTGACCGTGGCTTCGATTGTGCGATCACTTTCGGTCTCGACGAACACATCCCAGGGAATTCCGGCCTGATCCAAACATTCCACAACCCGAGGGCGGAAGGTGCATTGCCGGCCAAATGCCAGCTTTAGAGGTCGTTGACGCCATGCCGAACCACCCTGCGCGCCGACCCAGCACAGCGGTTTGGTACACAACGCCTCGCCGCCGACTTGCAGGCCGGTTTCGGTGGTCAGGATCAGGTCGCATTTGCCCTTGGCAAAATCCGCCAACAGCGCCCGTGTATAAGACGAGATCAGCTGTACTTTGACCCGTGGAAACGCGGCATTGAACTGTTTTAGCACACGCGGGATCGCCGGATAGACAATGTCATGGGGCACGCCAAGGGTGATTTCGCCCTCGAATGCTTGATCCGTCAGGCGCGTTATCACCTCGTCATTCAACGACACCATGCGGCGCGCGTAGACCAACAATTGTTCGCCAGAAGCCGTCAGCGCAATCGTGCGCCCCGTGCGATCCAGCAATTGCAGGTCCAACAATTCCTCGAGCCGTTTCATCTGCATCGACACCGCAGATTGGGTCAGATGCAAAAAACCGGCGGCCCGTGTGACACCACCTGATTCAGCGACCGCCACAAAAGAGCGCAGCGTGGTTACGTCTAAATTTCTCATCCATCACCATCCTTGATGTATCACACCACAAACATTCGTTTTCTAAATGTATCCGACACAGGCATACACATCAATAGAAATGATACGAACACAACAAACCATCTGATTTAGTGAAGTGGAGACCCTCATGGCTTTGATCGAAAACACAACTTTTGCAAATTGCGCCCCATCAGGCGCGCGCTCTTCTATATCTTTGCGCCACATCTTTTCTGTCTGGCGGTCGCGTCGCGCCCTTGCCGCACTGGATGCCAACGCACTGCGCGACATCGGTGTCAGCTATAAAGAGGCACAAACCGAAGCCAATCGCGTGGCCTGGGACGTGCCGCAAAACTGGCGCTGCTAGGGCGGTAAATTCGGTTTCGCATCAATTTTGCGAAAATCTGTCAGTTTGACCCATTAAAATCAGTCAATTCAGGTCTGTATTTGCTCTGAATTCACTTGAAATGTGGCCAGTACACGCCAATATAACCTACAGAAAGCCTCGGGGATGTGCCTCGGGGTGCTTTAGTTTCAATTGGAGGTCTTAAATGGCTGACGCAAATACAATTCGCACCGCAGGCGGATCCCGCGCCGCCGATATCGATGCTGGGCTGCGCGCCCACATGAACAAAGTCTATGGTCAAATGTCGATCGGCATGTTGATCACGGCACTTGCAGCATGGGCCATTGCCGGTCTGTCTACAACAACCGACATTTCGGCCGCTGCAACAAACGCAGAAGGCGCTGTTTACGCGCTGCGCGAAGGACAATTTCTGACAGGTCTGGGCGAGACATTGTTTGCCTCGCCGCTACGCTTTGTCATAATGTTCGCACCGCTGGCCTTCGTGCTGTTTGGTTGGGGCGCTTTGATGTCGCGCGGATCTGCCGCTGCGGTTCAATTGGGCTTTTTCATCTTTGCCGCCGTTATGGGCGTCTCGATGAGCTCGATCTTTATGGTCTACACGCCACATTCCATCGCATCGACGTTCCTTGTCACCTCGATCGCATTCGCGGGTCTGAGCCTGTACGGCTATACCACCAAACGTGACCTGAGCCGTATGGGAACGTTCCTGATGATGGGTGTCTTTGGCCTGATCATTGCGATGGTCGTCAACATGTTCCTGCAGTCCGAACCAATGATGTACGCAATTTCGGCACTTGGCATCCTGATCTTTGCCGGCCTGACGGCGTATTACACGCAAGACATCAAGAACACCTATGTCGCACACGCGCACATGGGCGATCAAGAATGGCTGGACAAAGCAGCATCAGACGGCGCGCTGTCCTTGTACATCTCGTTCCTGAACATGTTCCAGTTCTTGCTGATGTTCATGGGCTCACAAGAATAGCATCATTTGATGTGAGTAATTTAGGGGGCTGCCCAGCGATGGGTGGCCCCTTTTTCTGTCAGGGGGCGCGCGATGTTGGAACTACGGCCAAACTGCGAATTATGCGACTGCGATTTGCCCGCGGACAGCACACAGGCGTGTATCTGTAGCTACGAATGTACGTTTTGTGCGACTTGCGTGAACGACACCTTGCAGAACGTTTGCCCGAATTGTGGGGGTGGCTTTACGGCCCGCCCGATTCGACCAACGACCGCGCGGCGCAAAGGTGTCAGCCGCCATGACCAACCGCCAAGCACACAGCGCAAAGCGGCCAAATTTACGCGCTCACAAATCAGCGATTTCGCCAACCTGCACAAAGATGTGCCGCCCGCTGATCGCTAACCGCGTGGTGCGTCAAGACGCACCTTACTTGCCCCCTGCCCCACCAAAGGAAAATCGATGAAAGACCTGCCCAAAGTGATCAATTGGCGCCGTCGCGACCCCCTGACCACGCTGTCAGGTCAGCCGACCGAAGCACAGATGGCGCAAATCAAGGCGATGGGCACGCGCAACGTCATCAACCTTGGGCCTCATTCCAACACCGGTGCCCTACCAGACGAGGCAGCAACACTGGCCGCCCTAGGCCTGCGATATACCTACATCCCCGTCGATTTCGCCAATCCGACCGAGGCTGATTTTGATGCGTTTTGTACGGCTCTGGTGCGGCTGAAAGGCAACCCCGTGCACGTGCACTGCATCTACAACGCGCGGGTCAGCGCATTTTATTACCGCTATGCACGACACGGGCTCGGTGGCGATCAACAAGAGGCGTTCGAGCTAATGGATGGAATATGGCGACCCGGCGGTGTTTGGGCTGAATTCATCGGCAAAGATGACGATGCTGATTTGCCAAACCGGTACGCAGGTTACGATTACTGACCTATGTAAGGTGCATCTTGATGCATCCATCAGCCAAAAAACCTCACCCTGTGAAAACGCAAAAAGCCGCGCATGCAGCGCGGCCTAAGGCTCACAAATCAGGGGCAGATCTTACTTGATCTTGCCTTCTTTGTATTCGACGTGCTTACGCGCAACCGGATCATATTTCCGAGCGACCATTTTTTCGGTCATTGTGCGTGCATTTTTCTTGGTCACGTAGAAGTGGCCCGTGCCTGCGGACGAGTTCAGACGGATCTTGATTGTGGTTGGCTTCGCCATGTGTCTTCTCCTGCTGCGTTCTCTACCCGGTGGCGGCACGCGTGAATTCTTGTGCTTTGGCTTCTAAAGGGCTGGGCACCCGAGTCAACAGCAAAAGGCGTGGGATTGGGGTGTAGCCTCAAGAATTTATGCCGGTTTGTGATGGGGCCCTTGGAAACGCGTCGAAATGCCGTGCTTTGCACACGGAACATACCAACGAGACAATAGCGTCTCTGCGGACAAAGCTATACTCTCATTAAAACCCAGAGGTTGTGTATTGATCTGGCCAACGCGCGTTATGGTTCCTAATCTAATGCTCGAACGGAGTCCGATATGACCGAACCTTTGACGTCCGCACCAGTCCTAGAAACGGAACGCTTGATCCTGCGCGGACCGCTTCAGAGTGACCTACCAGAGCTTACCCGATTTATGACGAGTTCGCCGAGGATGCTGGCTCAGGGAGAAACGGGCAGCAAAGAACAAGCTTGGTTTGGCTTTTTGATCGGAATTGGTCACTGGCAATGGCATGGGTTCGGATTTTTTACGCTAATTGAACGAGGACGGAGCCTCCCTATTGGTCGTGTTGGGCTGCTTAAACACTCAAATTGGCCCGAAGTTGAGCTGGCGTGGCACCTTTTTGAAGGGGCTGAGGGCAATGGATACGCAACCGAAGCTGGGCAAGCCGTTCGTCGTTGGGCGTATCAAGCCCATGGGTTCACCCAATTGGTGAGCTACATCGACTGCGACAATCATCGCTCGCAAGCAGTTGCTAAACGTCTTGGCGCGCAGACAGATGGCGCACGCGCTGATCACGAACCAGATGCAGAAATCTGGACGCATCTATCTGAATCCAGGTGATCAATTTTAGCGCGCACCGGACAGTGCCAACTGACTGCCCTCAATGACTAAAAATATGCGCGGAAGGCCTGTAAGCCGGATTTTGTCTAGGCAGATTGCTCTGCCCGAGATGATCATTCATCTTGAGATACAGTTACCTGCACCCCTCTAGCTGCCAACCCGGACCTGCTAAGGCCAAAGCGGCCCCGAGAGCTGCCCCTCACGCGATCCCTATTTGGCATTGCTCCTGGTGGGGCTTGCCGTGCCGGTCTGGTTGCCCATCCCGCGGTGGGCTCTTACCCCACCGTTTCACCCTGACCTGCGTGTGATATCGGTCGCCCGATCCGCGCACAGGCGGTCTGTTTTCTGTGGCGCTGTCCCTAGGGTTACCCCCGCCGGGCGTTACCCGGCACCATTGCTTTGTGGAGTCCGGACTTTCCTCAGGACTGTTGCCAGCTCTGCGATCACCCAGCCTTCCGCGCGCTTGCGTTTTGGCGGGTTGCGGCCTGCGCGTCAATGGAGGAGTTTGCGATCACCCCAGCCTTGGCCAACGCAAAGCAACGGCTTGGCGCAAATCGGCGATATCACACGCAGCCGTATACCCGGCAGCATGTGCTGTTTCGGCCAGATTTGAGGGATCAATCGGTGATGCAGGTGCGCCCGCCGCAAGGTTCTGGCGCGCCAGCCGCGTCCAGTCAAAATGCGGGCCCGGATCAACCTTGCGCCCAGGTGCCATGTCAGAATGACCAATGACGTTTTCAGGTGCAATGCCCCAGCGCCCCAAAATCCCGCCAAGCACCGTTTCTAGCGCCACCATTTGCGGTTCGGGAAACGGATGCGCACCGGTGTTGTCCAGTTCGATCCCGATGGACCGCGAATTTATGTCGTCCTGCCCCTGCCATTGACCGGCACCTGCATGCCACGCGCGCTGATCCTCGGGCACCAGCAGCGTCACCTGCCCGTCGCGCGCGATCACGTAATGCGCGGACACTTCGTACGCAGGGTCGCACAGCCGATCAATCGCGGCACTGGCCGACTGCATCGCGGTATAATGCAGCACCACCAAAGAGGGCCGCAGCCCATTCCGGCGCGGCCCATAATTTGGCGAAATATGCTGATTGATCTGCAGCTTAGCCGCGCGATGCTGTGCGGTACGGGGCCGGATCCCAACCACAGGCATAGCCGTCGCCATCAGGGTCCAACCCTTTGCGATCTTTGGTTGGACCGCCACGCGCAAGGAAATCGATCTGCGCTTCGTCAACGGAGCTGAACTCGGCGCAATTGCGGGCGGATTTATTGGCTGACACCAGACTGATGCGTCGGTGAACCTGGGTTCCGCGCGGGTGCGATGTTTCAAGCGCATAGGCCACAACGTTAGGCTGGGTGTTGCCTGCGCGTGTCGGCAATGCGGTGGGCTGAACAACGGCGTATTGGGCGCGGTTGGCGGCAATGCGGGCCTTGTCGCTGGCGATAGATTGGCGCCCTGCGACGGCATCAAAATCGTTCTCGTCCGAAATGCCAGCGTTGCTTGGGGCTGGATTAGACGGGCTGGCGTTCACCACTTGGCGACCGGAATTGGCCGCAGTTGCGGACAGGTTTTCGGCGTCTTCAAGGGCGGCGGTTTGCGCGTCTAGATTCAGCGGCTGTTGCGCTGTGCTGGCAGGCGTCAGGTTTGGCGCAGGTGTGGACAATACTGTCTGCGCAGGCGTGGGGCCTGCAGGCAATGCGCTGCTTTGGACCGTCGCGGCCGCTGGCACTGTGGCTTGTGCGTTTGCACCCGCCAATGCAGCGTCGCGTTTGCGCTGTGCCTCAAACGAGTTTTCAAAGCCAACGCCACGTCCGGGTGCACCTGCACCACTGTCAGGTACCGCCGGCTGGCATGCTGCCAAAGCGCCCAGCGCCCCGGCCATCAGGATTAGTTTAAAAGTCATGTCGTGCCTCAATTCGCGTCTCTGTGTTCGCTTATTGCGGCAGGTTTACCACCATTTATTGGGTTTGGCTACAAAACCGGCAGCCTGTTCCAACGCATAAGCGGAAGACAGCAAATCGCCTTCTTCCCATGGGCGTCCGATCAGTTGCAGACCCATCGGCAAGCCCTTGGAATCAAGGCCCGTAGGTACAGCGATGCCCGGCAAACCCGCCATGTTGACTGTGACGGTAAAGACATCGTTCAGGTACATTTGCACCGGATCAACGTCGGTCATTTCACCCAAACCAAAGGCAGAAGACGGCGTGGCAGGCGTCAGGATCGCGTCGATCCCTGCGGCAAACACGTCTTCAAAATCTTTCTTGATCAAGGTGCGGACACGGCGCGCGCGGTTGTAATAGGCGTCGTAAAACCCTGCGGACAGAACGTATGTGCCGATCATGACGCGGCGTTGTACTTCGGGCCCGAACCCTTCGGCGCGGGTTTTTTCGTACATTTCGGTGATGCCGTCGCCTGCGTCCATTTTAGCGCGGTGGCCATAGCGCACCCCGTCATAACGCGCGAGGTTGCTGGACGCCTCGGCTGGTGCGATCACGTAGTACGCAGGCAGCGCATATTTGGTGTGTGGCAGCGAAATGTCGACGATTTCAGCACCAGCAGACCGCATCATTTCTGCGCCATCTGCCCATAGTTTTTCGATTTCTTCGGGCATGCCGTCCATGCGGTATTCTTTGGGAATACCGATTTTCTTGCCACGAATGTCACCGGTCATCAGAGCCTCGAAATTCGGCACTGGCAGGTCCATGCTGGTGGAATCCTTGGGGTCATGCCCGCACATCGCCTCAAGCATGATCGCCGCATCGCGCACCGATTTGGTCATTGGCCCTGCTTGATCCAAGGACGACGCAAACGCGACAACGCCCCAACGCGAACAGCGACCATAGGTTGGTTTGATCCCGACGGTACCCGTAAACGCGGCAGGTTGGCGGATTGATCCACCCGTGTCCGTGCCTGTTGCGGCCAGACACAAATCAGCGGCCACAGCGGCGGCAGACCCACCAGACGATCCACCCGGTGTCAGATCACGATCATCAACTTTCCAAGGGTTCACGACGTTGCCGTAAATCGACGTTTCGTTCGACGATCCCATGGCGAATTCGTCCATGTTCAGCTTGCCCAGCATCACCGCCCCTGCGGCTTGCAGGTTGCCGGACACGGTGGATTCATATTGCGGCAAAAAGCCTTCCAATATCCGCGATCCGGCTTGGGATGGCACGTCTTTGGTGCAAAACAGGTCTTTGATCCCGATCGGCAGGCCACACATGTCAGGGGCGTCGCCGGCTTTGATCCGCAGGTCTGCGGCGTCAGCGCGTTCCATCGCGATTTCTGGCGTGTGGTGCACAAACGCGTTCAACGCGCCGGCCCCTTGGATCGCCGTCAGGCAGCTTTCGGTCAATTCGCGCGATGTCGTGTCGCCTGCGCGCAAAGCATCGCGGGCTTCGGCTAGGCCAAGTTTGTTCAGATCAGACATTATTCAACCACCTTCGGCACGGCAAAGAACCCTTCGCGTTGATCGGGCGCATTTTTCAAAACGGCCGCGGCTTGATCGCCATCATTCACCACGTCTGTGCGACGTTTCAGGCGCATCGGGGTGACAGATGTCATCGGCTCAACGCCTTCGACGTCTACTTCGTTCAACTGCTCGATAAACCCGAGAATCGTGTTGAATTCTGCGGCCAGCGCCGGAAGTGCCGCTTCTTCAACTTTGATGCGGGCCAGTTTGGCGACGCGTGCGGCTGTGCTTGGATCAATCGACATGAAAACCTCATTTGCTTGGCCGTGGTTTAGCGCGCCCTGCTTTGCCTCGCAAGTGGTCGAACACAGGCTTGCCGCAGATCGGGTTTTATGAGCAGTCTGGTGTCAGGTTTGCTCAGGAGCGCGCACATGAAACTTACCCTGCATCACGTCAGCTTTAGTTCTGAAAACGTCGCACGGCTGGATGCGTTTTACCGCGACGTGCTGCAACTGGATGCGGTGACTGTCGATATCCCCAAACGCGAGGTGAACAAAGGCTACGCGGGCGACATTGCGTTTATCACTGACGGTGAAATCCAGACTCATATCGCGCAAAAAGACCTGAGCGTCGGGTTCAAAACCGGTCATGCGGTTAATCCCGTTGAACGCGGGCACATCGCCTATCGCACCGATAACATCGCCGAAGTCATGGCGCATCTGGATGCAAAAGGCGTTCAGTATTCCGATTGGGGGCACACGGCGGCGGCAGAATGGCACCAGATATTTTTCTACGACCCTGATGGCAATGTCATCGAAATCCATCAGGTCGACGACTAAGAAACGACACTTTGCATCACGGATTTGACTGTGGCGCCCAGCGCAAGGAAACGCACAATGAACATCATCTGGCTTGGCCACGGCAGCTTTCGCATCGAAATCGAAGACCAGATTCTGTTGGTTGACCCCTGGCTGACCGGCAACCCGATGCTGAACAAAGACCAGCATGATGCGGCCCTGACAGGTGTCACAGACATCCTTGTCACCCACGCGCATTTTGATCACATCACCGATGTTCCAACAATTTCCAAAGCCCACAACGCCCCCGTGTCCGGCATGTATGAATTGGCGCAGTTTCTAGCAGCCGAGGGCGCAATCGAAGGCGACGCTTTCAACATGGGCGGCACGATCACACGCGGTAATGTGGCGATTTCGATGGTGCCTGCGTCCCATTCGTCTTCGGCTGATATCGACGGGGTGCGCCAGTACATGGGCTCGGAAACCGGGCTGATTATCAAAGGCGAAGGCCACTGCATTTACGTGTCCGGCGACACAGGGATCATGGCCGACATGGACTGGATCGGGGATTTCTACAAACCCGACATCGGGATATTATCTGCGGGCGGGCATTTCACCATGGGCATGGCCGAGGCCGCCTATGCCGCCAAGCGTTACTTTGATTTCAAGACCGTCATCCCCTGCCATTACCGCACTATGCCGATGCTCGAACAATCGGCTGATGCGCTTAAGGCGGGCCTGCCGAATGTCGATGTGATTGAACCACATGTGATGCGGCCAATGACGTTTTAAGCGCCTGCGACAAAACGCACATGTGCACTATGCCACATCCACATGACATCCGCCTTTGACGTATTAACTATCACGCAACACCAGACGTTTATGTCTGGAATTTGTAAGTTAAAGGGCGAGTTCATGGACACATTGCTGCTGTCGCGCATCCAATTCGGGGCGAACATTTCTTTTCACATTCTGTTCCCGACGATCACTATCGCGCTGGGATGGGCATTGCTGTTCTTTAAGCTGCGATTTAACCGCACGGGCGATCGCAAGTGGATGGACGCCTATATGTTCTGGGTGAAAATCTTTGCCCTCACATTTGCGATGGGTGTTGTGTCCGGCATTACGATGTCGTTCCAATTTGGCACCAACTGGCCCGGGTTTATGGAAACTGTGGGCAACGTGGCGGGGCCATTGTTGGCTTACGAAATCATGACTGCGTTCTTCCTAGAGGCCGTATTTTTAGGCATTATGCTGTTTGGCGCATCACGGGTGCCAAGCTGGATGCACACAGGCGCGACGTTTCTGGTGGCGTTCGGCACTACCATGTCGACGTTCTGGATTATCGTTCTGAACAGCTGGATGCACACGCCCCAAGGCTACGAATTGATCGACGGCGTGGTGCATGCGACCGACTGGTTCGCGATCATATTCAACCCCTCGATGCCTTACCGGTTTGTGCACATGTTGCTGGCCTCTGGTCTGACCGTGGCGTTCCTGATTGCTGGTATTTCCGCCTTGCGGATGCTGTGGGGCGACACCGCCGAAAGCGTGAAATCAACCCTGCGCGTTGGTATTATCACAGGCGCTGCATTGATCCCGCTGCAAATCCTTGCCGGTGACATGCACGGCCTGAACACGCTGGAATATCAACCTGCCAAGGTCGCCGCGATGGAAGGCAATTGGGAAGCCGGACCAAACGTGCCGCTATTATTGTTCGCCATTCCAAATCAGGAAACCCGCTCGAATTCATTCGAAATCGCGATCCCCAATGGCGCGTCCTTGATCCTGACCCATAAAACAGACGGCATCGTGCCCGGCCTGAACGATTTTGTCGCCGAAGACGGGACTATTATGCACCCGCGCGTGTCCGCCGTGTTCTTTAGCTTTCGGATCATGATTGGCGTTGGTGTGGCGATGCTGCTGCTGTCATGGGGTGGCCTTGTGATGCTACGCCGTCGTGGTGCAGGTGATATGCCAAAACTGGCGCTGATTGCCTTTACCGGTATGACGTTCGCAGGCTGGATCGCGACCCTCGCAGGCTGGTACACCACCGAAATCGGGCGTCAGCCATGGTTGGTCCAAGGGGTGCTCAGCACCAAAGACGCGGTCAGTGATGTGCCCGCCGGCATGGTCCTTGGCACACTGATCGCCTATCTTGTGATCTACGCCGCCCTGATCGTCGCCTACATCGGCGTCATCACCTATCTGGCGCGCAAAGCCAGCACAGGTCAGCCCCTTTCAAAGCGCGATTACCCGCGTGGTGGCGAAGCCGAAGTTTACGCCATGCAGCCCGGAGAATAGACGATGGAATTATTTGGAGATCCGGCCATCTGGCTGCCATGGACCTTTGCCGCCCTGATGGGTGTCTCGATCCTGATCTACGTGGTCTTGGACGGTTTTGATCTGGGCGTCGGTTTGTTGATGCCCTTGGCCAATGACGACGAAAAAGACCGGCTTGTCGCGTCTATCGGCCCCTTTTGGGATGCGAATGAAACGTGGCTGGTATTGGCGATCGGGCTACTATTGGTCGCGTTCCCACCCGCACACGGGATTATCCTGACGGCATTATACCTGCCCGTGTTCATCATGCTGGTCGGCCTGATCCTGCGCGGTGTGTCGTTCGAATTTCGCGCCAAGGCACCGCTGTCGCAAAAACCCAAATGGAACGCGGCGTTTTTTATCGGGTCACTCATGGCATCAATGTCCCAAGGTTTCATGTTGGGCATGTACGTGATGGGCCTGACGTGGACGTGGGCGCATGTGGGATTTGCCACGCTGACCGCCATTTTCCTGACCATCGGCTATAGTTTTATCGGTGCGGCGTGGTTGATCGCCAAAACCGAAGGGGCACTGCAAATTCACGCAGTGCGTTGGGCCAAAGGCGGCATTTGGGGCCTGATCCTGGGCATAGGCGCGGTTTCAATGGCAACGCCGTTTGTCAGCACGCGCATTTTTGACAAATGGTTCAGCTTTCCGTCTGCCTTGTACCTGTCGCCTTTGCCGATCATTTCCATGGCGCTGGTCGCCTACATCTGGTGGGAATTGCGCAGGTTGCCGCGTGTGGGTGATCGTCGTGCGTGGGGCCCGTTTTGTGCCGCCGCTGCGCTGTTTATCTGTGCCTTTGTCGGGATGGCCTATTCGTTTTACCCCTACGTGGTTCCCGAAAAGCTGACGATTTACGAATCCGCATCTGCACCGGAAAGCCTGTTCATCATCCTGATCGGGACACTTTGGGTGCTGCCTGCGATCCTTGGCTACACGATCCTGTCTTACTATATTTTCCGGGGCAAAGCGTCGGATCTTCGGTATGACATCGAAGAACAAGTCACCAATAAATAGCCATCAGCGGCGGCTTTTGAAAAAATCCGTCAGCAACGCCTTCGAGGCGACAGCGTCAATGCCGTCGTACACCTCGGGGGCGTGATGGCATTGGGGGTGCGTAAACACCCGCGCGCCAACAGTGACTCCGCCAGATTTCGGGTCATCCGCACCAAAATATAGCCGCTTTATCCGCGCATTGCTGATCGCTGCGGCGCACATCGGGCAAGGTTCCAGCGTGACGTACAGATCATGACCCGGCAGTCGTTCTGCGCCAATTGCCCCACACGCCGCGCGGATTGCCAGAACTTCGGCGTGGGCTGTCGGATCATTCAATTCCCGCGTGCGATTGCCCGCTGCCGATACAATCTGACCCTCGGGCGACACGATCACAGCGCCCACAGGCACCTCGCCGCGCGCACCGGCAAGGCGGGCTTGTTCCAATGCATCTGCCATGAACGTGCGAAAAACCATGCCCCATCTGCCATCAACATAGGCGCTTTCGCAAGACTGTCAGATAGGTTAGGTGCGAACCCATGAGCAAAGATACCCCATCAGACGCCCCCGGCGGCACCCCAAGCGGCGATCGCATCGCCAAAGTTCTCGCCCGTGCAGGTGTGGCCAGCAGACGCGACGCTGAACGCATGATCGAGGCAGGCCGCGTCACCGTGAACGGTGAAAAAATCACCCGCGCCGCCCTGAACGTATCGCCCAAAGACACCATTACCGTTGATGGCAAACCCATCAGCGAACCCGAACCAGAACGCCTGTGGCTGTATCACAAGCCAGCTGGCCTTGTGACATCGGACCGCGACGAAAAAGGTCGCAAAACGATCTACGAAGACATGCCCGAAGATTTGCCGCGGGTGATGTGCGTGGGCCGCCTTGATATCAACTCCGAAGGGTTGCTGCTGCTGACCAACGATGGTGGCATCAAACGCAAGCTGGAATTGCCATCAACAGGCTGGTTGCGCCGCTATCGCGTACGGATCAACGGGCGTCCGACAGACGAAACATTCGCGCCACTGCGCCGCGGGATCACTGTTGATAACGAAATTTTCCAACCCATGCAGATCCAGCTGGACCGCCAGCAGGGGGCAAACGCGTGGCTGACTGTTGGTCTGCGCGAAGGTAAAAACCGCGAAATTCGCCGCGCCATGCAAGACATCGGCCTGAGCGTGAACCGTCTGATCCGCATCAGCTATGGCCCCTTTCAGTTGGGCGATCTGAAACCCGGTGCTGTCGAAGAAATTCGCCGTAAGGTCATGCGTGACCAATTGGGCATGGAAGAATTGCATCCGAACCCCGAAGGTACGGCGCAGAAAAAACAGGTCAAACGCGAACGCAAAGAACCGATTTCGCGCAAACCGTCTGAACAAGGGCGCACGCGCAACATGGCCCGGTCCGAAGCCGAGCGCAAAGCCGCCAAAGCTCGCCCCGAGCGGTCAGAGCGTCCGGATGGCAAAACATTCGGTAAACCTTTTGGCAAACCGACTGGAAAACCAATGGGTCGTCCCACAGGAAAGCCAACCGGCAAACCAACAGGTCGCCCCGTAGGTCGCCCGACAGGCAAGCCAAAGCGCTAGGCAAAACAACGCCAGATTGCGCGCTTGGGGTAATATTCCGTCGCCTTTCCCCTTTGAGCCCTGTTTGCATTGCCGTAATCCTGCGATAAATGATCTGACGCGCATCCGCGCACTCACTAATTTTGCCGCGCAATTTGCGTGTTTTCTAATTTTACCGCGCAATTTGCGCGAGGATCATACGACAGGAAATAAAATGGCCGATCTGCTGACAATCGAAAACTTGGGCAACCTGCTGATGCTGTGCTTTTTGCAAGCCGTGCTGGGTTTTGACAACTTGCTGTACATCAGCATCGAAAGCCAACGCGCGCCCGTCGCCAAACAAGCATCCGTGCGCCGCTGGGGCATCATAATCGCCGTCGCCCTGCGCGTGGTTTTACTGTTTGTAATGATCCGATTGATTGACGCGATGGCCGAGCCATTCTTTGTCCTCGATTGGACTGGCGTGATCACAGGTGGCGTAAACTTTGCCACCCTCGTGTTCATTATCGGCGGTATTTTCATCATGTACACGGCGGTCAAAGAAATCGGCCACATGCTGACCATTCATAACCTCGACACTGACGTTTCCCATAAATCCGGTAAATCCGCGACAAAAGTGGTGATGATGATTGTCATCATGAACTTGATTTTCTCGTTTGATTCCGTGCTGTCCGCGCTGGCGATCACCGATGTGTTTCCGATCTTGGCGACTGCAATCCTGCTGTCGGGTTTGGCGATGTTGGTGCTGGCCGATGGGGTCACGCGGTTCTTGGAAAAAAACCGCATGTACGAAGTTCTTGGCCTGTTCATTCTGTTGATCGTTGGCATCGTTTTGATTGGCGAAGCGGGTCAGGCCGCCGCCCACGCGATGCATGATGACACACTTGCGCTTCGGTTATTTGGTTACGAAGTTATCCCGATGTCCAAGACGACGTTCTACTTTTCGGTGCTGGTTTTGGTCGCGGTTGAGGTCATTCAATCGGGCTATACCCGCAAACTGAACGCAGAGCGGCGCACGGGTGCCAAGCACTAGCTAGCGCGACGCACAATCGCGCACTATATGTACTTGGACAATCGCTCTGAGGGGGGCTTATGACACCAAATTCGTTTCAAAAGATCGCATATGCCGCGTTATTGGTGTTGATGTTCGGTGTCACCACCGGCTGGCTCGGAGGGTTATAGACACAATGGCGCAACGATTTGGCGGTAAATTCAGCCCCGATGGGCAGTCCGAAGACCTGAGCACGCCGCAAGACGGTGCGTATAAACGCGCCAATGTTGATCCGGTCGGCGCGCGTGCAAACGTGCTGTTTATTCCGGCGATCCCGATGGTGTTCATGTCGTTGAATGACGGCGCGATCGGGCTGACGTTTGGCCTGGTGGCTGCGGGTGTTTTAACGCTGGCGGCATGGTTGATGCGTGGCGGTCTTCAGGCCGAGGCAGAATATAATGCGCGCCGCGTTGCCCGCAAACCTGCCCTGCCCCGCAAATTGTTGTCGTCGGTTTTGACGGGCGTTGGCATAGCGCTGGCCGCGTACCGCGTCGAACCGGGCCTGATCGCCCCCGTGCTTTATGGCGCGGCTGCGATGGGTTTGCACATGGCCGCGTTTGGTTTTGACCCGATGAAATCCAAAGGCATGGAAGGCGTCGATACGTTCCAACAAGACCGCGTTGCCCGTGTCGTTGACGAAGCCGAGCGCCACTTGGGTGCCATGAGCGACGCGATGTTGCGCGCTGGTGATCGCCAGATGGAACAGCGCCTTGAGGCGTTTCAATTAAAAGCCCGCGATTTGATCCGCACAGTCGAAGAAGACCCGCGTGATCTGACTGCCGCGCGCAAATATCTGGGCGTTTATTTGATGGGTGCGCGTGATGCGACGATCAAATTTGCCGACGTTTACAGCCGCACACGCGACGCCAAAGCGCGCAGTGATTACGCAGCATTGCTGGATGATTTGTCCACAAACTTTGACGCAAGAACCAAGAAATTGCTGCTGGATGACCGCAGCGATTTGAACATTGAAATTGACGTGCTGCGCGATCGTTTGCAGCGCGAAGGCGTGACCTTGCCGTCCGCCAACGACCATTAAGGAGTACCAAATGTCTGATAAAACCCGCCTAAAGGCGCAAGAATCGCTGGCTCAAATCGAAGAAGTCACAGCCGTGGCCCTGCGTGAACCCGTCGAGGCGAACGCCATCGTGCCCTTGGCAGCTGCCGACGCGCCGGTCAGTGCTGCGATCCGCAAACGCATGGACGAAATCGACATTGGTGACACGCAATCTATCGTCTCGTTCGGGTCCGGTGCACAGGCCGAACTTCAGGTGATTTCACAAGCCATGTTGCAAGACGTGCGCAACAAAGACGTGGGCCCCGCCGGGGACAGCCTGCGCAACATCGTCACGACAATCCGTGGTTTTTCCGTCTCTGAACTGGACGTGCGTCGCGAACGCAGCTGGTGGGAAAAACTGATCGGCCGCGCCGCACCTTTCGCCAAATTCACAGCCCAATTCGAAACAGTTCAAAGCCAGATCGACAAAGTCACCGACGATCTGTTGGGGCACGAGCACACGCTGCTGAAAGATATCAAAAGCCTTGATATGTTGTACGACAAAACGCTGGATTTCTATGACGAACTGGCGCTGTACATCGCTGCCGGAACCGAAAAACTAGAAGAGCTTGACACCAAAACCATTCCGGCCAAAGCCAAAACCGTCGACAAAGCCAAGGAAAGCGATCAGGTCATGGTCGCTCAAGAATTGCGCGATCTGCGGGCCGCACGTGACGATCTGGAACGCCGTGTTCACGATCTGAAACTGACCCGTCAGGTAACAATGCAGTCGCTGCCATCCATCCGTTTGGTGCAAGAAAACGACAAGTCGCTGGTGACTAAAATCAACTCGACCCTCGTGAACACTGTGCCATTGTGGGAAACGCAATTGGCCCAAGCCGTGACGATCCAACGGTCTGCCGAAGCTGCGGTTGCCGTGCGTGCGGCCAATGATTTGACCAACGAATTGCTGACGTCAAATGCGGCGAACTTGCGGTCTTCAAACAAGATCATCCGCGAAGAAATGGAACGCGGTGTATTCGACATCGAGGCCGTCAAACAGGCCAACGCCGACTTGATCGGCACCATTCAGGAATCCTTGCAGATTGCTGACGAAGGCAAGGCACGACGCGCTGCTGCCGAAGGTGACCTCAAGAAAATGGAAGCCGATTTGCGCGACACGCTGGCATCAGCCAAAGCGCGCAAAGACGGGGTTGGCGACACAGCCGCCACGTCGGTTCCGCGCTAAGCATTGCGGGCGTGACGGGAATGATCAAAAGGCTGGGTTTGGGTGTGGCTGTGGGCTGCATCTGTGCCTTGGCCGCCTGTGATCTGGTCGCCCCTGTTACGCCTGTTTTGACGCCAAAATCGCGCCCTGCGGCCCCAGTTACGCCAGTTGTTGTGGCACAAGCCACGTCCGAACAAAGTGCCGCGTTGCGCAGCCAATTGCGCGCAGTACAATCCTCGCAGTTGACCAATGGATTGCTGCGTCAGGATGGTGGTGGGCCCGACACGCCGTTTGATGCCGATATGCTGGTGCGCAATTTCAAACGCCTCGCGTTTTTCAACGAATATTTCACGCCAGGGGTGCCACAAGGTGTGCCGGGCCAATTGCGCCGCTGGGACAAACCGATCCGGTTTGAAGTCCAGTTCGGGGCCTCGGTTCCGACCTCGCAACGCCGCGAAGATCGCGCGGATGTGGCGGCCTATGCCCAACGTTTGTCGCGGTTAACGAACCATCCGATTTCGATGTCTGGCCCCGCGAATTTTTACGTTTTGTTTGTCAGCGAAGACGACCGCGCTGAAACCATTGACGCGCTTGTGGGCCGATTGCCCGGTGTGCGTGCCAAAAGCCTCGCGTCGTTGCGCAATCTAAGCCCCGATATTTACTGCGCCGTCGCCACCTATTCGGAACGTGCGGGATCAAGTGTTTACAACAGCGCTGTCGCCGTAATTCGCGCCGAAAACCCAGATTTATTGCGCCTGTCGTGCATTCACGAAGAACTGGCTCAGGCCATGGGCCTTGCCAATGACAGCCCCGAAGCGCGGCCTTCAATTTTTAATGACGACGATGAATTTGCTTTGCTGACGTCGCATGACGAACGACTGCTGCAAATGCTGTACGATCCGCGCCTGCGCGCTGGTATGACGTTGTCACAAGCGGACCCGATTTTGCGTGTTATTGCAAACGAACTGACATTAGGACCGGTCTAAACCGTCCGCCAAAAGGAGAAACCAGCCATGGGTATTTTTGATTTTCTAAGCGGTGAATTCATCGACGTGATCGCGTGGGTGGACGACAGCCGCGACACGATGGTGTCCCGTTTTGAACGCGAAGGTCACGAGATCAAATACGGCGCCAAGCTGACTGTGCGCGAAGGTCAGGCGGCCGTGTTTATCCACGAAGGGCAGTTAGCCGACGTGTTCACCCCCGGTCTTTATATGCTTGAAACCAACAACATGCCGGTCATGACAACGCTGCAGCATTGGGATCACGGGTTTAAATCACCCTTCAAATCCGAGATTTACTACGTCAACACCACGCGGTTTAACGACCTGAAATGGGGTACAAAAAACCCGATCATTTGTCGCGATCCGGAATTTGGCCCCGTGCGTCTGCGCGCCTTTGGCACCTATTCCGTCAAGGTCACCGACCCTGCCCGTTTCCTCACTGAAATCGTCGGTACAGATGGTGATTTCACCATGGACGAGATCAGTTTTCAAATCCGCAACATCATCGTGCAGGCGTTTTCACGCACCATCGCGCGATCCGGCATTCCGGTGATGGACATGGCCGCCAACACCCGTGAACTGGGCAAACTGGTCGGCAAAGACATCGAAGCACAGCTGGCTGAATATGGCCTGAGCCTGCCGGAACTTTACATCGAAAACATCTCGCTTCCGCCCGCGGTCGAAGAAGTCATGGACAAGCGATCATCCATGGGTGTGATCGGCAATCTGAACGAATACATGCAGTTCCAAGCCGCCGAGGCTTTGGGGCGTGACGGTGCAGGCGGCGGCGCAATCCAAGCCGGATTGGGCGCAGGTCTGGGCATGCAAATCGGACAAATGGCATCATCTGGCGGCCCATGGGGCGCACGCCCGGCAGAACCCGCAGCACCAGCGGCAATCGCACCACCGCCACCACCGATCGAACACGTCTGGCACATCGCAGCAGGCGGCAACACCACGGGCCCGTTTTCAAAAGCGCGCCTAGGCCGTATGGCGACCGACGGTGATTTGACCCGCGAAACCTATGTCTGGACCCAAGGTCAAGATGGCTGGATGAAGGCCGAAGACGTACGCGAACTGGCCCAATTGTTCACCATTTTGCCACCCCCACCACCTGGTGCGTGATAGCGCGAAAACACCACCCAAAATACCTTGGCGACAACGATTTCGCCAAGGTCTACCTACCCGTCGCGCCGCGTTAAAAGTGCTGCATTGGGTGATGGTGCCGCTGTTCATCTGGTTCCTGTTGGTGCAGCCCAAAGACGTGACGCCCTTTGGTCCAACCGCCTTTCAAATCCATTCGATCTTGGCGCTGATTTTTGTAACGCTCTCGTTGTTATGGTTTGCGGATATGATGCGACGCGGGCTGGCCAGTAGGCCGGGTCCAAAGCTGACGGGATGGTTGCGTCCTTTGCATTTATGGATGCACCGCGTGCTGATCTGGGGGCTGTTTTTTGTGGCCCTGACCGGATTTTTGTTGGGCCTGACATCGTCGATTATGTTGCGGGCTGGGGGCTTTTTACCAATCGCGCCGCCGCTTGGTATGGCGCAGGCAAACCAGATCGTGGGCACTGTTCATATCGTCGAATTTTACACGCTTGGCGTGGTTGCCGGTGGTCATGCGTTGTTTCATATCTGGCGGCATTACCGGCTGAAAGACAACGCGTTGCGGATCATGGTGCCCAAGCGTTATCACCGTTATCTTTAACCTGTGACTGGCATGCACAACGCCCCTCGGGTAACGTCTTTTTAACTCCAAAACAACGCGGTGCACCCTTAGCTATGACCCCTTTTGAAACCAGCGACGCGCCAATCAGCGAACACCGTTTTCCCTGTGATAATTGCGGGTCGGATTTTCGGTTTGATCCCAGTACAGGCGGTCTAGCGTGCGATCATTGTGGCAATACATCGACGATCGGGACAGCAACGGGCATGCTTACGGCCATCCACGAACTGGATTTACGCAGCGCCATTGAGGCAAAATTACCCGACTCTGAAATCGAAGAAACCCGCGTGTCAAAATGCCCGAACTGCGCGGCGCAAATCGAACTAAGCGAGGTTGATCACGCCACAGAATGCCCGTTTTGCGCGACACCAGTGGTCACGGATACAGGGCTACACCGCCACATCAAACCACGCGGTTTGCTGCCCTTTGCGCTAAAGGAAGAAACCGCGCGCGACGCTATGACGACGTGGTTGGGTCGGCTGTGGTTCGCCCCGAACGGCCTAAAAGATTACGCGCGCAAAGGGCGGCGCATGCAGGGCATTTACGTGCCGTATTGGACGTTCGATGCTGACACCAAATCACGCTACACAGGTGAACGCGGCACAGTCTATTACGAAACCCGCACCGTGATGCGCGACGGCAAACGCCAACAAGTACAGGTGCCAAAAGTACGTTGGAACGGCGTGCGCGGACGGGTTGCACGCTTTTTTGATGACGTTTTGGTCCTTGCCTCAACATCGTTGCCAAAACGGTTTACTGATGGGTTGGAGCCTTGGGATTTGTCCGCCATGGAACCCTACAGCCCCGAATATCTGGCCGGTTTTCGCGCCGAAGGCTACAGCATTGAATTGCAGGACGGCTTTACCGAAGCCCGCGCATACATGGACCGCGTGATCGAACGAGACGTTAAATTCGACATCGGCGGCGACCGCCAGCGCATCCATCAATTGGACACCGAATTGGACAACCTGACGTTCAAGCACATTCTGTTGCCTGTCTGGCTTGCCGCCTACAAATACCGCGGGAAAACCTACCGCTTTGTTGTCAACGGACGCACAGGACGGGTGCAAGGCGAACGCCCTTATTCCGGTGTAAAAATTGCGGTTGCCGTCATTGTTGGTGCGCTGGTCGCGGCGGCAGTTGGCTACGGCGTTGCCCTAAATCAATGAGGACCTAATGACTGATTTTGACGCCTTTGATCGCATTTTGACTGCCCGTCATTCGTGCCGTGCCTTCCTGCCTGATCCAGTTGCGCAAAATGTCGTGCAAGACATCGTAACAGCGGCGCAAAAGGTCCCGTCATGGTGCAACGCGCAGCCTTGGCAGCTCACCGTTACCACCGGTACCGCAACTGATAATTTTCGCGATGCGCTGTATGCACACGCGATGTCAAACCCGCCCCAGCCCGACATTGAATGGCCCAAAGGCTACCCCGGTGTGTACAACGAACGCCGCCGCGCCTGCGGGTTTCAATTGTATGACGCGGTTGGCATCAAAAAGGGTGATCGCGCCGCATCAGCCAAACAAATGATGGAAAACTACCGGTTTTTCGATGCGCCCCACGTGGCTATTGTGACCAGCCCGGCGGACTTGGGCGCGTATGGCGGCGTTGATTGTGGCGGGTTCATAGCGGCCTTTACTTTGGCGGCTCAAGCTAAGCGTCTAGGCACCATCGCCCAAGCCGCGATTGCCGCCCATGCGCCGATGGTGCGCGCGCATTTTGATCTGCCGGATGATCGATTGGTTCTGTGTGCAATTTCGTTTGGTTACGCAGATACACAACATCCTGCGAACGCGTTTCGCACGGATCGCGCGGCGGCGTCTGACGTTATTGACTGGCGTGAAACCTAGGCGCGTTTATGGCTCGTGAAATGCTTCGCGAGATTTATAAAGCGGCTTAAGTAGATATTGCAGCACGGTTTTTT
Organism: Ascidiaceihabitans sp.; assembly: GCA_047626725.1. GTDB lineage: Bacteria > Pseudomonadota > Alphaproteobacteria > Rhodobacterales > Rhodobacteraceae > Ascidiaceihabitans. The sequence continues at coordinate 58,123 of JBLHSG010000006.1, read as the reverse complement.
CGCCAGTGTGCAGCTCAACCGATGCCTGCATACCAGGGCGAATTGAAATCGATGACTGCCGCTGTGTCAGGTTTTTTGTGTCCACACGCAGGGTTACTTTGTAATGCGGATTGCCGTCTGCATCACGCGATTTTTCGTCCTTGAACGTGTCGGCCGAAATCAATTTGACCTCGCCTTTTAGCGTTCCGTAAATCGTGTAATCATAGGCGGACAGTTTGATTGTCGCCTCTTGACCCGGACGCACGTTGGCGATGTTTTTTGGCGCGACGCGGGCCTCGACAAACAGTTCTTCGTCCAGTGGAATGATCTGCAAGATTTCTTGACCGGGGCGCACAACGCCACCGATTGTCGTAACGCTTAGGTTGTTCACAATGCCTTTCATCGGGGACAATAGCACTGTGCGGCTTAGCTGATCCATGCTGCCCTTAAGCGCCTGACGCAGCGTGCCAATTTCCTTGAGCGTATCGGAATAGGACTGGGCGCGATCCAGTTCGGTTTGGGTCACAATTTCATCAATCCGAATGCGCGCATCTGCGTGGGCTTTGCGCGCGCGCGTCACTTCGATCAACGCGACAATGTTGCGTTCCAACAGGTCTTCGAGCAGCGCGCGTTCTTTGGTTGCTTGATCCAAAACACGTTGTGCACCTTCGCGTCGGATCACAAAATCAGATTGACGGGCTTGCAACAAAGCGCGTTCAGACGACACGATCCCGGGGGTCCGGCGCGCGAGGGTTTCTGGAACAGTGAAATCAAATTGGCCGGCCAATTCAGCCTCAAGACGCATACGGCGCACTTCGAGACCGGTGATTTGATCCTGAAGATCGTCAACTGCGGATTTGAATTGAGTGCCATGCAGACGGGCAAGGACATCGCCACGTTCAACAGTATCGCCCTCTTTTACGGACAGTTCAGCCAAAATGCCGCCTTCGAGGTTCTGGATGATTTGCGGACGGGATGATGAAATCATTGACCCTTCGGCGCGCACAATTTCGTCGACCCACGCAAATGCGGCCCACAGCAAAAACACCACAACCGTTGCCAGACATAGCCAGATGACCATGCTGGGTCCGCGCATTTGTACGTTCATTTGTGCGTTCAGATTAGTGTGGTTCGCGACGCTCATGCGACGGACCCTTTCATCGGAACGACAATGCCTGATTGACCAAGGTGGGCCAGAACCGCATCACGCGGTCCGTCCACAGCCATACGTCCATTTTGCAACAAAAGTGTGCGATTTGTCAGCGCCAAAATCGGGGCGCGGTGCGTTGCAATGATGGCCGTGCGTCCTTGCATCCATGTTTCAAGACGTGACACCAATGTCGCCTCTAGCGTTTGATCCAGCGCGGCGGTCGGTTCATCCAGCAGGCAAATTTTAGGATCTTGCAGCCACAAACGCGCCCAGCCGATAGATTGACGTTGCCCGATCGACAGCCCTTGGCCGCCATCAAGAATTTCCAGATCCAGACCCTTGTGGTGCGCTTTTACAAACGGACCGAGGCCGGCAAATTCCAACGCATCATTCAGGCGGGCATCGTCGCGTTCCAGCATTGTTAGGTTCAGGTTGTCGCGCAATGTACCTGAAAACAGGCGCACATCTTGGCCTAGATAACCGATCAGACGGCGCAAATCTCGCGGTTCAATCTGGCTCATCTCGGTCCCGTCGATCAGGATACGGCCGGTGGTTGGCGCGTACAAACCGCTGAGCAACTTGAGGAATGACGACTTGCCTGACCCGTTCGAACCAAGGATCGCAACGCGTTGTCCCGGCAAAATCGCAACGCCAGGAATATCCAAAGTTGGCGCGCCGTCGTCTTCGTAACGAAACGACATTTCGCGCAATTCAAAGTGCCCATCGAGGGTTTCACGGCGCAAATAGGTGCGGTTTTCATCCGCATCCTGTTGCGACATCGCGATTGCATCCAGCCCGTCGAGCGCTGTTTTGACATTGCCCCAGCGCGCCATTGTGCCTGCCAACTGCGTCAGCGGGCCCAATGTGCGCGAGGTCAATATGCCGACCGCAATGATCGACCCTACCGTGAATTGACCGGCGAAGACGAGGTAAGTCCCGACGATCACGGCAGCTACGTATGTGGCTTGTTGAACACCTTGGCTCCAGAAGGATAGAACCGATGCCAGCTTGCGTTGATCCGATGATTTCATGGCGCTGAGCGTGGTCAATTCAGACCACAGGCGCATCACACGGTCTTCGCCACGCTGGGTTTTGACGGTGTCACGTTCAAAGATTGCCTCGTGCAACAGACGTGATGATTTGGCAGACGCACCTTGGGTTTCGGCCGTCAGCTGCATCATTTTCTTTTGCATGAAAAATCCGGGCACAACCATCAGGATGCCGCCCAAAACCAACACCCAAACCACGTTGCCCGCGATGGATGCGACCAGCAGCAAGAACACAAAGATAAACGGAATGTCGGCGATTGTGCCGATGGTCGAGGCGGTGAAAAATTCGCGCACAGACCCGAATTCACGCATCGACGAAAACGTCATCGACGGGCTTTGTCCGCGCACGTCAGACCGCATGCCCAACACGCGACCCATCAGGATCGACAGCACTGACAGTTCGATTTGGCGACCGGCACCATCCATCAAACGCGCGCGGGCAATTTTCAAGAATGCTTCCATCAACAGCGCCAGACAGGCCCCCGCGGCCAAGACCCAAAGCGTGGCTTCGGACTGGTGCGGGATCACGCGGTCATAGACCTGTAGGGAAAACAGCGCGACGGCAACGGCCAAAAGGTTGGCCACAAATGACCCCATCGCGACTTCCATCAACTGGCGTTTAAAACGGTGGAATTCACCCCAGAACCAATGTGCAGGGGCGGTGTCAGTTTTGTGGGTTTTCGCAACAGTTTGCAGCGGCGCTTCGGCTCGTACAATCAAACCGGCAAAGAACGGTTCAAAATCCGCAACCGGCACGTGGGCGCGGTGATCGGTGCAGGTCTTGTCGTAAATAATCAGGTCGCCGCGCGATTGTCCCAGCACCAAAATCACCTGACCGCTGGTCATGTAGGCCAACGCAGGCCATTGATCGGCGGTGAAATGTTGCACGGTGCTGACTTGGGTCAAGCACCCGATGGCTTTTAGACCGTCAGCGATTGCGCCTGCTTCGACGGCGTCACTTGCGCCCTCGGATGTGCCGATGCTGATCGCGTCAAATGCATCGGTGCGCAATGCATCGATGCCCAGAATTCCGGCGTAAGTGACGGCCAATTCAGCGCGTGCTTTGACGCGGTCAGCGTGGGTGCTGGTGTTGTTTGCCTTAGGCGCTTGTACTTTTGGCGACGCCGTTATGCGACCGCGATTGCCATTGGTGATCGTCAGCGTAAAGGGCTGCTGTGCCATTAAATCAGCTCCCCGTCGGCCAGAACCCCAAGGACGCGCGCCATTTCGACACGCAGTTTTGCGGCTTCGAATTTCAGGCTCACTTCGGCTTCTTGCGCACGGGCAAAGGTTTCGTACACGCCGACCACATCCATGACTTGGCGCTGTCCGGCTTTGTACTGTTCCTGAAACAGATCAAGGTTGTTTTTGGCCTGTGCGGTCAGGTTTTTCGCCTCGCCTGCTTGGCGGGTTTTGGCGGCAATCTGGCTTTCCAGTTTGCGCAATGTGCGGTTTGAATCCTCGTTGGCTTGTGCCACGCGGCGCCCTGCGGCTTCGGATGCGGCTTCGATTGCGCGCAAACGTGCTGGTGTTCCGAACCCAAGGCTCGCGCCGCCTGCGTTCACGGCAACACCGCCGCCGCTGCCGATTGTGCCCTGAAGATTAACACCCGGCAATTGGCCTGCACGGCTGACCTTGGCGGCTGCAACATCGCGGGTTTTTTCTGCTTCGGCTTTGGTCACGGCCAACGGTTGGGCGGAATTTGCATCGACGGACAATGCTGTCACGCCGCGCACGTCACCCAACGGATGAATGGACATCGCGTTCAATTCGGCGATTGCGCTGCGCGTGGCCTCGCGATTGGTGGTGTGGCTGGCGCGAATTTCGGACAGCTTTTGGCGAATGATGTTCAGGTCGGACATGTCCGAAACACCGCCGCGCACGCGCTCTGACATGATGTATTCAAAATGCGCCATGTCTTCGAGGGTGGTTTCGCCAAGCGATGCTTTTTCGCGGCCTTCAGCGGCGGCCAAATACAAGGCCAGCGCAGATGCGGCGCGATCATTTGTGTCGGCAGACAGGGCGACGGCGGCGACTTCGACGTCGGCCTTTGCGTATTCGCGCTCGCCCTTTTTGCGGCCGTTGTCGAACAACACCTGATCAACAACCAAGTTGACGATGACGTCAGACAGGCTCGTCAAACTAATGGATGGACCAACTGTTGGCAGCCAGTTTTTGCTGGTGGCCTCGGCGCGCAAACGGGCGGCGCGCAATTCTGCTTCGGACGCGCGGGCATTGGCGGCCAAAACGGCGTTGGTGACTTTGTCGTATGCGCTGTCATTTGGAACGGCGGATTTGCGGGCCACAAGGCTGTTGATCACAGCACTTTCGGCATTCAAATCACTGTCATATTTGGTCGAAGTGCCGGCAAACGCGGCTTGCGTTGGTTTGGACGTATCTGCCCCAACCACAACATCCTGCGATTTCAGCCGCGACACAAAACCTGTGCCGCCTGCATCAGCCAAACAGCCGCTTAACCCTAATGTCGCTGCGATAACCGCCCCAGCGCGTCCGAAAACATGCCCCATGTCCTGCCCTCAACATAGCCGTACTAAATGTACTTTTTATCGGGCGCGGTTTGGTTTCCCATCCGCGCCTCGATTGTCGTTATTTGGCGTTAGCCTATCACGCCTGTATTGACCGTGATGTCGTCTTCGATCAGCACCGTGCCGGCACCCAAGCTGTAGACGTCAAAGTTCTGACCACCGTGCGTGACCGAACCGGTTTGGTTCGCGCCAGTGATCGTGACTTCGTCGTCCGAACCACCTGTGACCGTCAGCGTATCGGTGCCATCGGCAAGGCCGACCAGCTGCGCTTCGGTGATCGTCAGATGTGCTTCTTCGGCGAATTGCAGATCGACTTGATTGATCTGGTAGTTGCCCAAGTTGGTGTTCGACATGTCGACTGTGGAATTCGCACTTTCATCATCCAGCACAACGTAAGTGCCGGTGGTGTTGCCCGCGTTGTCTGTCGAGGACACGATCAAATGTGACCCGTCTGGCACGTCGGATGCGAACGCAAAGTTGGTTTCACCCAAGACCGGAATGTCGACCTGTGTGGCTGCAACATCGGTGATGGACCCATCGGGGTTCAGCTGCGCAACACTTAGGTCGTCGCCGCTAAGTTCCGTTGAAATCCCGCGAATGCCGTCGCCGTCGCGTGTGTACGATGCGATAACCGGACCTTCGGGTGCTTCGGTGTCGATGGCCAGCGTGTCTGCGATTGTGGACGTGTTGCCCACCGCATCTGTCGCCATCACTGTGATGTCTGCGTCATAGGACCCTGCCGGAATGGCGGAGGCCGGGATCGCAATGCTCCAGTTGCCTGCTCCATCAACGTTTGCGGCCAATGTTGTGCCCTCGAAATCGACCATAACAGTCGATCCCGGTTCAACGCGGCCTGACAGGTTGATCCCGTCGCTGGCCTCGGCTTGGTTGACGATGTTGTCACCTTCGATCGCGATCGTGGATTGGCTCAGTTCGTTGACCAATGTGTCGACGCGCACGGTGTTCGAAACGGTTTTGACGTTGCCGGCCATGTCAGTCGCGGTGACGGACACGTTTGTTGTGTATTCGCCCGTCGGGATCTGTGCGGCGCTAAAGTTAGCCGTCCAGCTGCCGTTTGCGCTGACCATCGCGTTAACGCTTTGGCCGCCGATTGAGACAACAACAGAGGAACCGATTTCGGTGGTGCCTGTTACTGCCACGCCGTCTGCTTGCTCAGCACCGCTGATGACGTTGTCGCCTTCGATTGTATCTGCACTGACCGACAGGTTGTCGACCGTTGTGTCAACATTTACGCTGTCTGTCACAGTGCGCGAATTGCCTGCCGCATCCGTAGTTGTTGCTGTGATATCAGCAACATACGTGCCGGGTGCGATTTCGCCCGCAGCAAAGTTTGCCTGCCAGACACCAGCGCCGTTGGTCACAACAGAATGCGTAACGCCACCCATTGTCACCTGAACAATCGCGCCCGCATCGGACGTACCCGATAGAACAACGCCGTCTGATGCTTCGGCAAAGTTGATGACATCGTCCGTTTCAACCGGAGTAGAACTGATCGTCAAAGACCCTGCTTCGGTGTCGACATTAACCGTTTGTGTGATGGTTGATGTGTTGCCTGCCGCATCTGTGGCCGTGGCGACCATATCTGTTGAATACGTGCCTGATGCCAGTTGGCCTGCGCCGTATGTGGCGGTCCAGCTGCCGTCAGCATCGACTGTCGCCATTTGCGTGACGCCGCCCAAAACCACGGAAACGGTTGATCCTGCTTCGGCGATACCGGTGACAATCAAACCTGATTGCGCTTCGGTTCCGTTGATGACGCCGTCGGCGCCGCCCGATGTGGATGTGTATCCGAACGAATTCACAAACGTGTCGACCTGGATCGTGCCCGTTGATGTCGAAGAGTTGCCATTGGCGTCCGTTGCAACAGCCGTAACTGTCGCTTGATATTCGCCTGTCGCAATTGCGGAGGCTGGGAAATCGACGGTCCAGTTGCCATTTCCATCAACCGTTGCCGGCAATGTTGTGGTTCCGAATGTCACGGCAACAGTTGATCCGGCTTGTGCGGTTCCGGTCAGCGTAACGCCTGCGGATTGCTCTGCGCCATTGATCGTGCCGTCGCCTGCAACACCGGCGGTGTCGACGGTAACTTCACTGATCGTGTCGACCTGCATTGTGCCTGTCGTGGTCGAAGAGTTGCCGTTTGCGTCCGTTGCCACAGCCGTAACTGTTGCTTGGTATTCGCCGGTTGCGATGGCTGCAGATGGGAAAACCACGCTCCAGTTGCCGCTTGCATCGACGGTTGCTGGCAATGTTGTGGTGCCAAATGTCACATCAACAGTTGAACCCGCTTGCGCCGTACCTGTCAGTGTCACACCAGCGGCCTGTTCTGCGGCGTTGATCGTGCCGTTGCCTGCGGATGTGTCTGTATTAATGGACACTTCGCTGATGGTATCGATTTCAATCGTTGTGGTCGATGTTGACGAATTGCCAACCGCATCCGTCGCAACGATTGTCATATCGGTTGTGTATTCGCCGGGCTCGAATGTGCCAGCAGGCCACGTAACAGACCAGTTGCCATCGGTGCCGACAGTTGTGGTTTGCGTGTGCGTGCCAACCGTGACGGTCAGCGTGGCGTCTGCCTCGCCGGTGCCGGACACAGTTGCGCCGCCATCCAGTTCGTCGCCGTTGAATACGTCGCCCGTGGCTTGAACGCCGCCAGTGACAATAACTTCGGGTGGGGTTGTGTCGATTGTCCAGTCAGGACCATCCAACGTTGTCGTGCTGCCATCGGGATGGGTGACAACAACAACCGTGTCGTGCGCACCATCGGACGGCAATGTATCACCGGTCAGCGTAACACCCCAAGTGCCATCATCGCCAATGACGTCTTCGCCGGTTTGATCGCCAACAGTGACAACAACAGTATCGCCCGGCTCGCCGGTGCCTGTCACGTCAACAGAATAAGGTTGCTCTGTGCCGCCAACAACGGGCGTCGCATCAGGCGTATCAACAGCAGGCGTTGCAGGCGTCGCCGCACCACCACCGCCGCCACCGCCGCCGACGCCACCAGCGACAACAACCGCACCAACACCCGCAGCCGCCGCAGCAGCACCCAGGCCACCACCGCCAAGCAGGGCCAATGGCGCCAACATGGAGACTTCGTCGTCAACAGGGATCGACGCGATTTCCGTGCGGCCCAAATAAATCAGATCGTCAGACGGGCTCCATTTGCCCCATTGTTCGGTCGGACCAAACTGTGCGTACAAGCCGCCATCTGTCGTTTCAACAAACGCTACTTCGTTCAAGTAGCCGTCCGCAGAGATGAACAAGCGGTTCGCGCCGCCGTCATCATTAAAGTAATTCTCGATCACGATGACACGGCCATCGGCCAAAACAATGTTCAATGCATCGCCATTGCGCGCATAGGTCTGCATATCGACCTGACGTAAATTCAGCGAGATTTCCTGATTAGAAGTTGCCTGAATTGTGGTTGTCTGATCCCCGTTTGGGATGACTCCACGTTGCAATGCGCCCGATTCATCACGGACGACGAAATCAATCGCCTTCATACCACCACCACTTTTACCTCGGACTTTCGTTCAATGCGAAAGCCCATTTGTTTACCCTACAGGAGCGCCTTTTGACGTCATCCTATCGTTGCTCTGTGGATCATTGATAACCGAACCGCGAATCAAGGGCTAGTCTATTTTTTAGCCGAAACCACAATTTAGTGAACGTTTGGTTAGATATAGCGGCCTCTTTGCATGTAAAACGCGACTGCTTCTTGCGCAACTCTTGTGAAAAGTGCAGTCAATTCAGGATGACATATACGACAGATTTGGCCGCCCTTTGGTGGCAAGGCGTGCGCGCCGTACAGGGCAAGCCTGCCGTTTTTAAGGCAATTACGGCGCACGACGTTGCGACACCCGATCTGGTTTTGGCCGTTGGCAAGGCAGCCGCATCCATGGCCCAAGCCGCTTATGATGTGTTTGGCGCAGTCCCGATGCATATTGTGACAAAATACCATCACATTGACGGGGCCCCGCCCCACGCGACCCTGATTGAGGCCGCGCACCCGGTTCCGGACGCTGCAAGTTTGCGCGCAGGCAAAGCATTGCGTGACGCAATCGCGGGCTGCAAAAGTGACGCGCACGTGTTGATGTTGGTATCTGGCGGTGCGTCATCCTTGGCCGAAGATTTGCCGGATGGCATGACGCTAATCGACCTTGCCCAGCGCACCCAAACCATGCTGGCGTCAGGTGCGGATATTCACGCGATGAATGCACAGCGGCGCGCGCTGTCACAGATCAAGGGCGGCAAATTGCTAGGGCGGTTTGCGGGTGCCCACGTGACCAGCCTCGCGATTTCGGATGTCGAAGGTGATGCCTTGGGCGTGATCGGATCCGGCATTGGCGACGCACCGGAGGGTGCAGAATTTAGGTTTGATGCCCATATCGTCGCGAACAATCACATCGCGCGCATGGCCGTGGCGCAGGCGGCAAACCTGCCGGTGCTGACAAATGCGGAAACACTGTATGATAATGTCGACGTCTTAGCCCCGCGCATTGCCAAGGATCAGCTGAACAGCGCCAAGGGCCTGCATATTCTGGGCGGAGAACCGACGGTGATTTTGCCCAAAAACCCCGGCAAGGGCGGGCGCAATATGGCGTTGGCGTTGCTGTTGGCGCGTGAAATTTCCGGACAAGACGGTTTGCGCATTTTGGTCGCGGGCACTGATGGCACTGATGGGCCAACCGACGCGGCGGGCGCACTTATCGATGGCACAACGTGGGAAGATAGCGCGCAGGACGCGATTGATCGCGCCGATGCCGCCCCTTGGCTGGATGCGCGCGGCGCGTTGTTTCGGTCCGGCCCGACAGGTACCAATGTCATGGATCTTTTGATTGCAGAACGGTTTTAGACCTCTTTGACGAACCGGTCCGCCTAACAACCACGGGGCCTTGGTAAGGTGCGCGTGTCGCGCACCACCTGCTTGACATCATCTGCGCAGCCCTCGAACCTTGCTGCATGAACATGTCCAAAAACGCCCTGCGCGAGATCACCGAAGACGCCGATTATGGTATCACCTTGTCAGATGGCACACGCCTATCAGCCCGCATCTGGAAACCTGCAGATGCCAGCGACGATCCGGTTCCTGCCATCCTCGAATTTCTGCCCTACCGCAAACGCGATGGCACCTGCGCCCGAGACGCGCTGACCCACCCCTATTTTGCCAAACGCGGCTATGCCTGTTTGCGCGTCGACATGCGCGGCAATGGCGACAGTCACGGCCTGATGGAAGACGAATATTCCCAACAGGAACTTGACGACGCAGTCGAGGTCATCACCCATTTTGCCGCCCAAAACTGGTGCAATGGCAGCGTCGGAATGATGGGGATCAGTTGGGGTGGGTTTAACGCCCTGCAAGTCGCCGCGATGACGCCCCCTGCCCTCAAGGCGATCATCACCTTGTGTTCCACTGTCGACCGGTTCGCCGACGACATTCATTACAAAGGTGGCTGTTTGCTGAACGAAAACCTTGGTTGGGGCGCGACGATGTGGTCGTATTCATCCCGCGCACCCGACCCTGCGCTGCGCCCGGATTGGCGCGAAATGTGGATGGACAGGCTGGAAAACGAACCGTTCCTGCCCTCGGTCTGGCTGCGGCATCAAACCCGCGACGCCTATTGGAAACACGGGTCCGTCTGCCAAAGCTATGATACGATCAAAGCCAAGGTTTTGGCCGTTGGTGGCTGGGGGGATGCGTATAAAAACGCCGTGCCGCAGATTGTCGACAATATTCCTGGTGCAAAAGGTATCGTTGGCCCCTGGGTTCACAAGTACCCGCATTTTGCCGTTCCCGAACCGCGTATCGGGTTTTTACAAGAGGCGCTGCGCTGGTGGGACAAGTGGCTAAAGGGCGTTGAAACCGGTGTTGAAGATGACCCTGATTACCGCGCCTACATCATGGACGGCGTGCGCCCGCAAACATGGTACACGAACCGCGTCGGGCACTGGGTCGGCATGCAAAACGACACGTGCAACAGGCCCCTGACAGACGATGCGACGTGGTCTGATTGGCATCTGCGCGCGGATCAATTGCAGACTGGCCCTGCGGCTGTGGATCATAGCGATGCGACGCACACGCATATCGCCTCCCCTCAGGATTGCGGGGCGGATGCAGGTGAATACTGCGCCATCTGGCTGGGTCCCGAAATGCCCGGCGATCAGCGGCGCGATGATAGCAAAGGCGGCACGTGGACCACGGACAGTGTGTCTGCACCCCTCGAAATTCTGGGGGCAACGCGGATTAAACTGGCGCTCAAGATGGACAAACCGATGGGGCAATTGGCCGTGCGCCTGAACCACGTGCATCCGGATGGGGCCAAAACCCGGATCACCTATGGCGTTATCAATCTGGAAAATCCGAACGCCTACACCATTGTGGCCGATCCTGATCGCGGCACCGGACACTACCTATTGGACATGCAACTGGATCACATCGGCTATACGATACCTGCGGGACACCGTTTGTGTTTGTCCGTTTCGAACGCCTATTGGCCGCTGATCTGGCCCGCAGCGCAAAAGTATCCGCTGACGATAACAGGCGGTTCGGTGCATGTGCCGCATCCAGTGCCATCCCAAGATGTCACGCCGTTTGCCCCCCCTGAAATGGACAGTCCGTGGAATATCGAAACCCTGCGCGAAGGATCAAACAGTCGCAAACAGGAAACCGATCTGAACAGCGGAATCGTGCATCTGCGAATCGTGGATGATTTCGGAAAAGTCCGTGATTTGGACCACGGAATGATCAATGGATCGATCGCGCGCGAACACTGGAGCATCCACCCCGATGACCCGCTTTCGGCATATGGGGCCTGCCACTGGAGCGATGAAATAGAGCGCGACAGTATTCGCTTGCGCACAGAAACAAGCTGCAAAATGTGGTCTGACGCGGAATATTTCCACCTAAGCGCGAGGCTTGAGGCGTATGAAAACGACGCGCTGATCTATGAAAGAGACATAACAGACCGGATCGAACGTAACGGCCTTTGACACATCATTGTCATTAAAGGGGTATTAACCCTTGCGAGGCTGCGGCAAATGCGCAAACTTGATCCATCAATCAAGAAAAACGCGTGTGAACCGCGCGAATAATAACCAACTGGGAGATCATCCATGAGTACTGAACTCAAATTTCTATCATCCAAAGTGACTGACGGCACAATGACGCGCCGCGAATTTATGGGCAAAGCTGCTGCCTTGGGCATCACCGCTGCTGTTGCATCCACGTTGTTGGCCGATGCGGCCCGCGCGGCCGGTCCTGTCAAAGGCGGCACATTCCGCATGGGCGTTTCTGGCGGCGAATCCACCAACTCTCAAGACCCGGCATCCTGGGCGTCTGATGCGCCACTTGCGGGCGGTTTTGTCTGGGGTGAAACGCTGGTTTATGCAGGCCCAACCGGTCTGGACCCACGCGTCGCAGAAAGCTGGGAAGGCTCAGCAGATGCAAAAACATGGCGTTTCAAACTGCGCCAAGGCATCACGTTTTCAAACGGTACAGCCGTAACAGCCGAAGACATTCTGGCGACAATGCAGCGTCACTCGAATGAAGATTCAAAATCAGGTGCTTTGGGCATCATGAACGGCATCGAAGCGATGCGCGTTGACGGCGACGTCTTTGAATTGACCCTGACAATTGGCAACGCCGACCTGCCCTACCTGATGGCCGACTACCACTTGATCATCCAGCCAAACGGTGGCTTTGACGATCCGACGGCCGCCATTGGTACAGGCCTTTACACGCTTGAATCCGATGAGCCTGGCGTGCGCATGACATTCAAAAAGAACCCGAACCACTGGGCTGCAGATGAAATGGGTCACTACGACGCCGTTGAACTGATTGTTTTGAATGACGCAACTGCACGGACTGCGGCGCTGCAATCGGGTCAAGTCGACTCGATCAACCGCGTTGAGCCAAAGATCGCCAAACTGTTGGGACGTTCGCCTAAAATCGACGTTAAAACCACATCCGGTCGCGGCCACTATGTGTTCATCGCACATGTCGACACAGCGCCATTCGACAACAACGAACTGCGTTTGGCCCTGAAGCACGCCATGAACCGTCAGGAAATGGTCGACAAAATCTTGCAAGGCTTTGGTTCTGTCGGGAACGACATTCCAATCAACGAAGCATACCCGCTGTTTGACGAAACGATCCCACAGCGTACCTTTGATCTGGAAAAAGCCGCCGCGCACTACAAAGCGTCCGGCCATGATGGTTCGCCAATCATTCTGCGTACCGCTGATGGCGCATTCCCGGGTGCTGTTGATGCAGCCGCCTTGTTCCAGCAAACGTGCCAAGCTGCCGGCATCCCGTTGGAAATCAAGCGTGAGCCAAACGACGGTTATTGGTCAGAAGTCTGGAACGTGCAGCCATATTGCGCATCCTATTGGGGCGGTCGTCCGGTTCAGGACCAAATGTACACCACTGCGTATCTGTCCACAGCCGACTGGAACGACACGCGCTGGAAACGTCCTGAATTTGACGCAATGCTTCTCGAGGCCCGCGCTGAACTGGACGAAACAAAACGCAAAGAGATCTATTCAAAAATGGGTCGCATGTTGAACGAAGAAGGCGGCGTAATGGTGCCAATGTTCAACGACTTTGTTGACGCGATTTCTTCGGAAATCCAAGGCTGGGAAACCAACCCGTCAGGTCCACAAATGTACTGGACTGCTTTCGCGAAAACGTGGAAAGCGTAAGGCCGGATACATGCATCCTGTCATTAAACTTGTTGCTCAGCGCTTTGCGCTGGGCATCATTCTGCTCCTCGCCGCGTCTGTTATCATCTTTGTCGGGACCACGATCCTGCCCGGTGATGTGGCGCAACAAATTCTTGGTCAAGGCGCCACGCCCGAAAACCTCGCGAACCTGCGCGCAGAGTTGGGCCTGAACGACCCGCCGCTTACCCGCTATTTCGACTGGCTTGGTGGCGTTTTGCAGGGCGATCTGGGCACTGCATTGACCAACGGACGTGATATCGCATCCACCATGTCAGACAAGATGGGCAAGACATTGTTCCTTGCGTTCTGGGCTGCTGCGATTTCGGTTCCTCTTGCGATTTTCCTTGGTTTGGTCGCGGTTCGATACAAAGACCGCTGGCCTGACAAACTGATTTCATCCGTCACACTGACCACCATTTCGATCCCTGAATTTCTGATCGGCTACCTGTTGATCTATTTTGTGGCCGTGAAACTGGGCTGGGCACCGTCTGTGGCGATGATCAACGACAGCATGACCTTTGTGGAAAAGCTGCACTCGATCTCGATTCCTGTCGCTGCTTTGACGCTGGTGGTTCTGGCGCACATGATGCGTATGACCCGCGCCGCCATCCTGAACGTGATGCAATCGCCGTATATCGAAACCGCTGAACTTAAGGGGCTTTCGACATTCGAGGTGATCCGCAAGCACGCATTCCCGAACGCTGTGGCCCCGATCGTCAACGTGGTCATGATTAACCTGGCGTATCTGGTTGTCGGCGTTGTCGTCATCGAAGTTGTGTTCACCTACCCCGGCATGGGTCAATATCTGGTCGACCACGTGGTCAAACGCGACGTGCCTGTTGTGCAGGCCGCCGGTCTTATGTTCGCCGCGATTTACATCCTGCTGAACATGACCGCTGACATCGTGTCGATCCTGGCCAATCCACGTCTGAGGCATCCAAAATGAGAATACCCACCGCTGCTCTTTTCGGGCTGTTCTTTACAGGCCTCTACTTTTTCATCGCTATTTTTGCCGACTACATTGCGCCTTATGGTTTGGGCGAAATTGTCGGTGATGTTTGGGAACCTGCGCGCCTTGGATACTTCCTTGGCCTGACACCAGATGGCTACGACGAACCGCAATACTGGCTTGGCACCGACCAGATCGGTCGTGACCTGCTGACACGCATGATCTACGGCGGTCAAACAACAATCTGGATCGCGACGATGGCGACCATTCTATCGTTCTCAACTGGCACAATCATGGGCTTTGTGGCGGCGGTAAACGGTGGCTGGATCGATCAAGCGTTGTCGCGCTTCATTGACCTTGTCATGTCGATCCCCTCGCTGATCGTGGCCTTGGTGGTCTTGTCCGTTTTGGATACGACCGTCACGACCTTGATCCTGGTTATGGGCCTGCTGGACAGTACCCGCGTCTTTCGTTTGGCGCGCGCTGTTGCGGTCGATATTACCGTGATGGACTACGTCGAAGCCGCCCGTTTGCGCGGTGAAAAAGTCGCGTGGATCATATTTCGTGAAATCCTGCCGAACGCGCTGTCGCCGCTGGTCGCTGAAATGGGCCTGCGCTTTATCTTTATGGTTCTGTTTATCTCGACCCTGTCATTCCTGGGCATTGGCGTTCAGCCACCTGCTGCGGATTGGGGCGGTATCGTTAAGGACAACAAAGACGGCATTAACTTTGGCATCGGCGCGGCCCTGTACCCCGCTGTTGCAATCGCGACGCTGGCAATTTCGGTCAACCTTGTGGCGGACTGGATCCTCAACCGAACAACCTCACTCAAAGGGGGACGCGGCTGATGGCTACTCCACTTCTTAGCGTTCGTGGCCTGAAAATTGGCGCACGGGTCTATCCGCCAGATGCGAAACCACATGACATCGATATCGTGCACGGCGTTGATTTCGACGTTGAGGCCGGCAAGGTGTTGGGACTGATTGGTGAATCCGGTGCGGGCAAATCCACCATTGGTTTGGCGGCGATGGCCTATGGTCGTGGCGGCGTCAAGCTGACGGGCGGCGAAGTCTGGGTAAACGGGCGTGACGTTCTGCAATCAGGCACGCGCGATGTGCGTCGTCTGCGCGGAGCCGAAGTCACCTATGTTTCGCAATCTGCGGCGGCGTCATTCAACCCTGCCAAACGGATCATGGAACAAGTGATCGAAGCGGCCGTGTTGCAAGGCAAGTTCAGCAAATCAGACGCCGAAGCCCGCGCAATTGAACTGTTCCGCAAAGTTGACCTGCCTGAACCTGAAACCATCGGCAACCGGTTCCCGCACCAAGTATCGGGCGGGCAATTGCAACGCTGCATGACCGCGCTGGCCCTGTGTCCCGAACCTGATTTGGTGGTCTTTGACGAACCAACAACCGCGCTGGATGTCACCACGCAAATCGACGTTCTAAAAGCGATCAAAGAGGCGATCCGCGACACTGGTGTTGCCGCCTTGTACATCACGCACGATCTGGCCGTTGTGGCGCAAGTCAGCGATCACATCATGGTTTTGCGCCAAGGCGAGATGGTCGAATACGGCACCACAGATCAGATCATCAACGCCCCGGTCGAAGACTACACCAAGGCGCTTGTGTCCGTTCGTTCCATCGAACACGTGGAAAAGACGCCAACCGAAACGCCGCTTTTGCGGGTCGAAGGCATCACTGCACGCTACAAAGGCACCAAATTCGACGTCCTGAAAAATATCAACGTCGAACTGCACCCCGGTCAAACGCTGGCTGTGGTTGGTGAATCCGGGTCAGGCAAATCTACGCTGGCCCGTGTCATCACCGGTTTGCTGCCCCCGTCACAGGGCAACATCCACTTTAACGGGCGTGATCTATCGGCAGCGCTAAAAACCCGCACGCGTGACGATCTGCGCGAATTGCAGATGATCTATCAAATGGCCGACACCGCGATGAACCCGCGCCAGACTGTTGGCACGATCATTGGTCGCCCGCTTGAATTCTATTTTGGCCTCAAGGGGGCCGAGAAAAAGAAACGGATCAAGGAACTGCTCGAAGAAATCGAGATGGGCGACGGGTTCATCGATCGCTATCCGGCAGAACTGTCTGGTGGTCAAAAGCAACGTGTGTGCATCGCGCGCGCGCTGGCGGCCAAACCCAAGTTGATCATCTGCGACGAGGTCACCTCGGCCCTTGATCCATTGGTTGCTGATGGCATCCTGAAACTGCTGCTTGATCTGCAAAAAGTCGAAGACGTCGCGTATCTGTTCATCACCCACGACCTTGCCACCGTGCGCGCAATCGCCGACAGCATCGCCGTGATGTACCAAGGCGAAGTGGCGCGGTATGGCGGCAAAACCGACGTGCTGTCACCACCGTTTGATGACTACACCGACCTGCTGCTTAGCTCTGTTCCAGAGATGCGTTTGGGGTGGCTCGAAGAGGTCATCGCCAACCGCAAAATGGCCAGCGGCGGCAACTAAACAACATCAACGAGCGCCTGAATTTCGGGCGCTCGTTGGCGGTTTCGTCAGCTCATTTTATCGCCGCCATATTGCTCAAAGTGACCCGCGAGGATCACTTCGAGTTCGGCGCGTTGCCGCATACCGCGCAATGTTTGTGTGCGTTTTCCTTCACCATCAAACAACAGCAGCGTCACGTGGCCAACGCCATGCTGAACCGCAAATTTGCGCCCGATGTCTTGCGAAATATCCGCGATCAAAAACACCACATCACATTCGCCGAACTGTTTCATCGCCTTGCGGGTTTCGCGTTGCAGCGCCGTGCAGGTCGGGCAAGACGGGTCATGGATTTGAACAACCGTCGGCTTGCCCTGCCCCACCCGCGTCAAATCGTGTTCATCGGCCATGGCTTGCATTGATTGCGATACCCAAAACCCAGCCCCCCCGACAGCCGCCAAGCCCAGCACGCCATTGCGCCCCAAACGCAGCATGTTGCGGCGGGTGACCGTTGGTGTCGTGTCGTTTGCTGGACGCGATGTTTGCGCTTTTTTGCGTTTGTTGGTTTTGGATGTTTTGGCCATGTCGCCCTCGGTTAATGTGTTCGCGCCACTTTACGCACAGGGATTGCCAAACACTCATCACATTCGCGTCACGTCAACCGGCGCGACCCCATTGTCAGGGCGCACACGATGTGCAGAACTGGGCGCGAACACGTGTCATACTCAAGGTGCTTTGATGGAAAAGAAATTGCTGCTGATCATTCTGGATGGGGTGCCCTATCGCAACTGGCGCCGCTTGTTTGGCAACCTTGAGGGCTGGGTCGACAATGGCGATGCACGGGTGTGGAAAATACGTTCGGTTTTGCCGTCAATTTCCGCCAGCTGCTACGCGTCGATCCACACTGGCGTGGCCCCGGCGACCCACGGCTGCACCGGTAACGGCAATGTTTTCCGCCTGAACCACCCTGACGTTTTTTCCCAAACCCGCAAAGGCGGCGGCAGTACAGGTGCCGTGGCGCATTCATTCTGGTCCGAGTTTTTCAATCGCCATCCCTTTGATTACGTGCGCGATATTGAATATGATGAACCCGACAGCGACACCATCAACCACGGCCGCTTCCACACGATGACAGGCTATGGGCAGGCCAACCAGATGACGCCGTCTGATGTGGATTTGTTTGGATCGCTGACCAACCTGTGCCTGCGCTTTGGGCTGAATTACGGGATGCTGCACACCTGCACGCTCGACAGTATGGGGCACCGGTTTTTCCACGACAGTCAGGAAATGGATCACGCCTGTTTTGTGATGGACGAGATGCTGGCCCCCTTTATCCCCAAATGGCGCGCGGCGGGGTACGAGGTGATCGTGACGGCAGACCACGGGCAGGACGAACGCGGTCATCACGGCGGGCGTGGTGCGTTGCAACAAGAGGCGGCGTTGTATTATTTTGGCGACGCGACTGGCCCATCCGAGGACACCGTGATTAACCAATTGCAGCTGGCGCCAACGATCCTGTCACGCCTTGGCGCGCCGATCCCTGACACGATGAAAGCCAAGCCGTTTCTGACCTAAAGGTCTGGTAACACACCGTTGCTGAGGGATTTGATCGACGTGATGATGCGCGCAAAACTGGCACCTGCCTTTTGCGACATGATCCGTGCGCGCAAATAAGCATGCACAAGGCCCGCCTCTTCGATCCAGAGTGCTTGACCACCTGCCGCGGTTACTGCGTCACGGTAGTCTTCGCCGTCACTGGACAATGGATCGCACTGGGCGGTGATCAGAACCGTTGCAGGAAGGCCGGAAAAATCGGTGTCGTGCAATGGCGCATAGGTCGCATCACCTGATTTGTCCTGCCCGCCTGATCGGATATTCATGTAGAATTCCATGTCGCGTGTGGTCAGGCCCGGGGCTTCGGAATGTTCGACATAGCTGCCCTTTGACCAATCGCCGCCAAGGCCCGGATAGATCAACAGTTGTCCTGATATCCGGCCCTCGATGCGCCCGCGTGCATGGTGCGAAACGGCTGCCACTAAATTGCCGCCAGCGCTGTCACCGCACATCACGATCGGGCCTGCATAGGCGTCGCACACCGCGACAAATGCCGCCCAGACGTCGTTGAAATCTTCGGGATGTGGGTGTTCGGGTGACATCCGGTAGTCGACCGACACAACACGCACGTCCGCGTCTGCGCAAAATTCGGCGCAAATGCTATCGTGGCTGTCCAATCCGCCGACGACAAAACCGCCGCCATGACAAAAGAAGACCGTTGATTTTGGTGGTATTGCAGGCGTGTAGATGCGGCATGGCACGCCGCCCATTTTCATGTCTGCGACCTCGACCCCGACAGGGCGTCCTTGGTCAAACGCGGTGCACATTTGGTCGTACACACGGCGTTGTTCTGCGATGCTTAGATCGACCGCATCGGGTGGATAGTACCGCGCACCTTCATCAAGAAAGGCCCAAACCTCTGCATCTAAAAGCGCGCGATAAACTTTCATTTATTCGGCCGCAACTGCTGTTGCACCAGCATATTCCCAAGGGCGAATGAAGCCACCCAGGACAGTTTGCAATGCCGTTTCCGATGCGCCGTTTGCTTCGATTTGTGCGACCAAACCACGCTTTTTATCATCAACCACATTGACGACACGGGCCTCTAGTTCGGCCTTGGCCAATGCCTCGTTGTAGACGCGCGTGATCGCATCTTTGCGCAGGTCCGGCTTAAAGATTTTGCCAACAGCGGTTTTAGGCAGCTCGTCCATGATCTTGATGTGTTTTGGACGCGCGGCGCGCTCTTGAACATGTTCCTGACAGAAGGCCAACAGTTCATCCGGTGTGACCTTACCACCCTCAACCAGTTCAACAAATGCACAGGGCACTTCGCCAGAATGCGCATCAGGTTGACCGATCGCGCCGGCAAATCCGACAGCGGGATGCCCCAACAGGGCTTCTTCGATTTCCGCGGGATCAATGTTGTGACCACCCCGAATAATCAAGTCTTTTGCACGCCCCGTGATCCACAAATAACCGTCCG
Organism: Ascidiaceihabitans sp.; assembly: GCA_047626725.1. Taxonomy (GTDB): domain Bacteria; phylum Pseudomonadota; class Alphaproteobacteria; order Rhodobacterales; family Rhodobacteraceae; genus Ascidiaceihabitans. Next base: position 38,204 of record JBLHSG010000006.1, on the reverse strand, counting down.
CATCCATGCGACCCAAGTCACCTGTGCGCAGGTATTTGTCTGCGAAATACAGGCCATTGTTTTTCTCGGCTTCGGTGTATGTATTGCCCACGTAGACGCCGGGGTTTGACACACAGATTTCGCCAACTTCGTCCTGGGCGGCCTCGATGTCGCCATCGGCGGACCCTTTGACAATTTTGATGTCCGTGTACGGGAACGGAATGCCGATTGACCCGATTTTCTTTTCGCCGTCGACCGGATTACTGGACACAAGGCAGGTCGCCTCTGTCATGCCGTAGCCTTCGACGATGGTCATGCCCGTTGTCTTTTCGAACCGCTTGAACAGTTCTAAGGGCAATGGGGCAGACCCTGAAAACGCGGTCTTCACAGAGGAGATATCGGCATCAACAGCGCGTTGCATCGTAGCGGCAAGGGCCGTTGGAACCGACACAACAAACGTGACTTTCCAGCGCTCTACCAGCTTCCAAATGTTGTCGAACACGCCTTCGCCACGATACCCTTGGGGCGTTGGGAACACGATGTGCGCACCCGAAGCCAGCGCACCCATCAACAACACCTGACAGGCCATAACGTGGAACAACGGCAGTGGGCACAAGATCACGTCGTCTTCGATCAGCAGCAGTTCTGCACCAAGCCAGCCGTTGTAGATTGTACCGGAGTACAGGTGCTGCGCGACCTTTGGCATGCCCGTCGTCCCACCGGTGTGGAAGTAAAAGGCAACGCGGTCTTCTTGCACGTCTTCGAACTGCAATGTCGTTGGTTGCTTGTTCATTTCGGTGTTGAAATTCTTGTATGTCGCAGACGCCGGACGTTCCATTTTGGGGCGGATCAGCGGGATGATCCAGCTTTTTGGCGGGGTCACATAGCGCAGTAAATCGACCTCGAGAACGGTTTTGACATTCGGGGCCAAAGCCACAGCAGCAGCCGTTTTTTCGGCAACATCCGTCTTTGGAAACGGGCGCAGGGTCACAACAACTTTGGCATTGGTTTCGCGCAAGATCGCGGCGATCTGTTCTGCCTCAAGCAAGGGGTTGATCGGGTTGGCAATGCCAGCCACGCCACCACCCCAAAGGGCAAAAATCGTCTCGTTACAGTTTGGCAAAATATAGGCCACAACATCTGTTGGCCCTATCCCAAGCGAGCGAAACAGGTTCGCCGTTTGGGTGGTTTTGTCTTTCATCTGCGTCCAGTTGAATGTCTCGGCCTTGTCTTTTGGACCCGAGAAAATCTGGTAGCTGACGGCGTTGTGTTTCGGAAACTTTGCGGTGGTCTGCTCTAGCAGCCCATACAGCGTTACCGGAACGTCGCGGTCCTCCCACGACGACTCAGCTTCGATGCGCGCGCGGTCTTCTATGCCTTCGTAGGCCATGTGATATCCTCCCTTGGTCACCCCTCTTGCGGGGGCGATAAATTCCCTGTGACCAAGATGCGGCGGAATGACTTTTTGCGCAAGGTTTTCAGGGATTTTTGCGCCTGCGGACGCTGCGTAAAACTGCTTTACCAAAGGTCAAAGGGCGGCCCCTTTTGGAACCGCCCCTTTATCGTGTGACTTAAATCATCAGGTGCGGGGCAGAACCCCTGGATCACCCGCGTGTCATTTGTCTTGCGGGATACGCAGCATTTGACCCGGATAGATTTTGTCAGGGTGGCTTAGCATTGGCTTGTTCGCTTCAAAGATTTCTTCGTAGCGCGCACCGTTGCCCAGCGCCTTGGCTGAAATCGCCCAAAGTGTATCGCCTTTTTCAACAGTGTGAAAAACCGGCTCGCCCGCGCTTGGAACGCTGTCTTCAACTGCTGCGACGCCTTTGACGTTGCCCACGGCCAGAATGACTTTTTCTTTCATTTCTTGGCTGACGGCCTCGCCCGAAACGGTCACTTTGTCACCCTCGACGGTGATGTCCATGCCGGTCGCGTCCAGACCCAGTTCCTTGATTTCGTCTTGCAGTGTTGAACCGTCTAGTTCTGGCTCATCGCCGCCACCAAAAAGTTTCTTACCGCTGCCTTTTACAAAGCTCCACAAACCCATTTTTGTACTCCCTAAATATTATGGTCGCAGGCAGACTGAAGGGAATGCGCCGCGATGAAAAGGGGAATAATGCAGGGATTTATTCTGCAGCCAGCCCATCGGTGAATTGTAGGCGGGCAAGGCGCGCATAAAGGCCGTCTTTGGCCACCAGATCATCGTGCGTCCCTGAGGCGACGATACGACCCTGATCCAGAACCACAATCCGATCGGCTTTTTTGACAGTCGCCAAACGGTGCGCCACGATCAGTGTCGTGCGATCAGCGCTAAGCGCATCAACAGCCGCCTGCACCGCGCGTTCGCTTTCGGCATCAAGGGCCGAGGTCGCCTCGTCTAACAACAACACAGGCGCATTGCGCAGAATGGCGCGCGCGATGGCGATGCGTTGCTTTTGACCACCCGACAACATCACACCACGTTCCCCCAGCGGACTGTCGTACCCCGTTGGCAAGTCTTGGATAAATTCATGGGCAGCGGCGGCTTTAGCTGCGGCCTCGACCTCCGCGTCAGTCGCACCGGGGCGTCCAAAGCTGATGTTTTCGCGTGCAGACGTGGCAAAGATCACCGGATCTTGGGGCACAATCGCGATGTGTTCGCGGAACGACGCGCGTTCTAGCGATGCGATGTCTTGGCCATCCAGCGTGATGCGTCCCGATTGTGGGTCGTAAAAGCGCAGAATCATTTGGATAATCGTGGTCTTACCGGCGCCTGACGGGCCGACAAATGCAACCGTTTCGCCCGGTTCAATAACAAGGCTGATATCTTGCAATGCCGGTGCGGCGGGCCGTGACGGATAAAAGAAACTGACCGATTCAAAGGCAATCCGGCCCTGAACCGGCGAAACCAACGCCAATGGTGCCGCGGCGTCCTGCACCGTATCAACCGTGTGCAGCAATTCGACCAAACGTTCGGTCGCGCCCGCAGCACGTTGCAATTCGCCCCAGATTTCAGACAGAGCTGCCACGCCGCCGGCAACCATAACTGCGTAAATCACAAACTGGATCAACGCGCCCGTGGTCATCAACCCGTCGCGCACGTCGTTGGCCCCGATCCACAGGACCCCAACCACACCTGAAAACACCAAAAAGATCACGATCGACGTCATCAATGCGCGCGTCATGATCCGGCGTTTGGCCGCATCAAAGCTGCGCTCGGTGACATCAGAAAACTGGCGACGGCTGATGGTTTCGTGGGTAAAGGCCTGCACAGTTTGAACGGCAGACAACGCCTCGGATGCGCTACCGGAACTGGCGGCGATCCAATCTTGGTTTTCACGACTGATCACGCGCAGCCGACGCCCAAGCACCAGAATTGGCACCACAACCGCAGGCACAATCAACAAAACCAGTGCAGTCAATTTCGCGGATGTCAGCATCATCAACGCCAAACCACCGATAAATATCAATATGTTACGCAGCGCGATCGACACCGATGATCCAATCACACTCAAGATCAGCGTGGTGTCAGTTGTGATGCGGCTTAGGACTTCGCCCGTCATGATTTTTTCGTAAAACGATGGTGACATGCCAATCACACGGTCAAACACAGCCTTGCGAATGTCGGCCACAACCCGTTCTCCCAGACGCGTCACCAGCAAATAGCGCAGGGCCGTGCCAACCGCCATCAGCGCGGCAATACCAAGGGCTGCTAGAAAATACTGGTCCAGAATTGTGCCGTCTTCGACCCGAAAATTATCGACCACACGCCGCACGGCCAAGGGCAGCGTCAACGATATCATCGCCGTTATGATCAGCGCCACAACCGCGGCCCCCATCAGCGCGCGATAGGGACGCATGTAGGGCCAAAGCGCGCTGAGTCCCCCTATCTGTTTGGATTTTTCGCGTTCTTCGACGGCTCCGGGTGCAGCGGGGCCAGGCGTGACTTGATCGGCCATGCACACTCCTGAGGGTTGGTTGCCCCACATTCGAGGGCCTGATGACGTATCGCGCTGTTCTGATACGCACATGCAACTAGGTCAAGCGGACAGTTGCCGCATGCACGATCATCCTTTCGTGTTTTGTATGGGTTTGCGTGTGCCCTGCGTGGATATTCCCGTAATTTTAGAAAATTTGAATCGTTTCGAATTTTCGTCCAATCGCCCAAATGTGAACACATTGTTTTTGTCTACATTCGGCAATCCGGTGCCGCGCACCCCCTATTGTTTGGAAGTTACCATGTTGAAATCATATATCCTTGTGCCTCTTACCCTTGCTCTTGGTGTTGCCGGGTGCGGCTATTCCCCCGTCACGAAAACAAATGCAGGTGCAGGTGCCGCGTTTCACACAGAACCCAGCAATGCGCCCCAAGCGGCCAGCACGCACACCGCGGAATTGACCCAGCAGGCTGCGACCTTGGATCGCATGATGCAAGACGTCGTGCGCACATCAACCGCCAAAAACGCCGCGATGGGTGTGGCTGTTGGCTGTGGCATGGTGCTGTTGAGCACCAGCAATCCCGGCCAATGTTTGGCAAGTGCGGCCGCAGGCGGTGTTGTCAGTGGCGTGATCGGCAACAAAGCAGGCAAACGCGATGCGTCGCGCCGCGTCGGTTTGGTGTCAGCAAATGCCCTGACCCGCAACATTCGCCGCACCAACGATCAGGTCGATAACATCATGATCAGCCTACGCGAAACACTGGCCAGCCAGGAAATCGAATTGGCCGATTTGCGCCGCCAACGCGACGCCGGGCACATCACCCCTGCCGCGTACAATGCCCACGTTCAAACGATCAAAAATGACCGCGCAGAATTGGCCCAAGCCCTGATGCTCAGCGAAAGCAAAGCCAAACAAGCGACCAAGCATTTGCAAGATGCCGCATCTCAGGGTCAGACGGGTTTGGACTGGCACCTTAGCGCGACAGGTCAGTTGGAACGCGATATCGAATCCGCAAGATCGCAGATTTCGTTGCTTTGATCTGATTGGGTTAATTTGGAGCGGGCGGAGGGAATCGAACCCTCATCTTCAGTTTGGAAAACTGAGGTCTTAACCATTACACAACGCCCGCGCCGTAGGTATCGTTCGTAAAACCTGTGGCTGAATTACGTCAAAGCCCCCAAAGGGTCAAGACCGGAATGTGTGATTTGGCGCGCTGTTAAATCTGCGCGCCATGCGCCTTGTGCAATACGGGTTTGTGCAACGGGCGCTACCAATTGCTGCGGTGCAGTATTAGGTGCCAGTCAACGCAACAAAATCACAGTAGGTTAATATGTCCCGTTTGTTCTCTCGTCTGGTATCAAAATTCGATACAACATCAACCACCGCAAAAGCGATGGAAATCCATGCCCTTAGCGATAAAGAAATGCAAGATCGCGGCATGAAACGCATCGACGTCGCGCGCGCAATCATGCTGAACACGGCTTGGTAAACAAACAGCTTAGGCTGGGGTAAACAGACGCCCCGGCCCTTTGGCTGTGACGGCACCAAGGCGTGCCATGTGCCAGGCAAGCACTTGATTCGAACTAAGAACCGGCAAGCCAATCGCCTGTTCCAGCGGGTCAATCACATCAAGCGTGCGCAGGTTCGTGCAAGATAAAAACAACGCGTCGACGTCGGCCGATTTGCACAAATCCGTGGCCGCCGCAATAATCGACGGGCCACTAATGCGCACAACGTTGGCCTCGACCGCTTCGGCAAAACTGCCAAAAACCGGGGTTTGCACGCCGCCTTTTGCCAATACATCGCGCAATTTCCCCGATACGTCTTCGATGTAGGGCGACAAAAACGCCAGACGTTTGATGCCCAAATGCGCGCAGGCCGCTTGCAACGCGCTGACCGGTTCACTAACATTGGCAGTTGTCGCGCCGTCCCTCACCAGATGCGCAATTTGATCCGGCCCGATTTGCGCCGTACCAGATGTGCAGCCATAGCCGATCACGCCAAAATCCTGCGCTTGGGGCAGCAGACTGGCCGCGCCGGTGATTTGCCCAGCCATTTGTTGCAACGTTTCGGACGTAACCTCGGCCCCGCTGGGCACGCGCGTCACATACAGCGGCACGCCCGGCAACATCCGCTGCATGTCACGTTCGATGGTTTCGTCCGTTTGCAGCGCGATCAAACCCAGCGGCGGCGGGCCATCGGGGGTCAATTCGTATGAATAAACGCTCATGCTGGTTCTTCGGACAGGATGCACAACACCTTTGATCTGTCATCCAACCCAAGGTCCGATCCGCTGGCCGCCAATAGCGCGGCAATTCCAGCTGCACCTGATGCAGACGACGGCATACCATAATCCGCCACGGCTTGTGCGCCAGCAGCCCCTTCGGCCTCGGAAATTGTGACAAAAGCATCGGCGTCACGCGCCAAACCCTTGAGCGCAATCAGGGATGGTTCTTTGCAATCCAGACGGCCCATATCGGACACGGGACCTGTGCTAACCACCGCCCTGCCTGCCGCGATTGAATCTATTATCGCAGGTGCAAATTCGGGTTCGACCACAACGATTTTTGGCACATCACCCCATGTTTTGCGCGCCAATGCCGCACAGGCACCCGCCAAGCCACCAACACCAGCTTGCAACATAATATGGGTCGGCACGTCGGGCACTTGCGTGATCGCCTCGCGCATCAACATCAGGTACCCTTCCATCAGGCGGTGCGGGCGATCAAAATACCCGGGCCACGAACTGTCGGACAATAAATCCCAGCCATTATCGTCAGCAGCCTGTGCGGCGGCGGCCATGCTTTGTTCGTAAATATCACCTTTGCGGCGCACCTCTGCCCCGATATCACGCAGGCGCGCAGCAAAGCTTTCGGGGACGGTTTGTGCGATGTACACCACCGAACGCGCACCAAATGCAGCGGCCCCAGCGGCCACAGACATGCCGTGATTTCCCGCACTTGCCGTCACATATGTGCGCCCTGCAACAGACCCGTTCGCCGCATCATGCGCGATCACATAGGCCGCGCCCAATGCTTTGAAACTGCCCAACCCCATGCGCGCGCGTTCATCTTTGATCCAGACCGCGGCAACGCCAACATCAGCGGCCAAAACATCCAGCGATGTCAGGGGCGTTGTGCCTGCATGCGGACATTTCGAAATCAAGGCCGCAACAGTCGCATCATCAGTGCTGGGCAAGGGGGCATCATCTAGGCCAGTCATGGCGCGGCGCGGGGTGTTCATCAAAATATTCATGCGATCCAGAAAGACGGATTTGCGCGTTTCGTCAAGCACAAGAATACCGGTTCAAAAGGTCAAATACGTCATCATCGTTCGCATTACGACAGTTTCGGGGGGCCCCGATATGGCAGGCTTGGTCCAACATCAAGGAACGCCCAAAATGCCAGACACCAGCCCAAAACCGAACCGCTTGTCCCGCCAGGGTGGCCGCGCAAACCGACGCGCCCTGCGCAGCGTAACCGACACGGCAATGTTGCCCGGCCTGTTCAACAAATTACCGGTTTGCGAGGTCATGGATGGATCACAAGTCGAGCGGATTGATGCGGCATCGATGGATATTCTGGAAAACGTCGGCGTGGTGTTTCGCGACGAAATCGCCCTTGCTGATTGGCGCGCTGCCGGGGCCAAAGTTGTGGGCGAAACCGTCTATCTGGACCGCGCGCTGGTGCGTGATTTGATTTCGACAATCCCGACCTCGTTCACCTATCATGCCCGCGATCCGCAAAAAAATGTGGCCTTGGGCGGGCGCAATTCCATCTTTGTGCCGATGACAGGCGCGCCCTATTTGCGTGATCTTGATGATGTGCGGCGCAACCCGATGATGGCCGATTTGGCGATGTTTCACAAACTTGCGCACATGATGCCATCGCTGCATTCATCCGCGCACCACATCGTTGAACCCTATGATCATCCGATTTCGCAACGCCATTTGCGCATTACGTATTCGTCGATGAAACATTCCGACAAGACGTTTATGGGCATGACCACCAGCCCCAAAAACACCGAAGACATGCTAGACATGTGCGCCATTCTGTTCGGTGAAGAATTCATGGAAACGCACCCCGTAACCACCGGCAACTGCAACGGAAATTCACCGCTGGTGTGGGACGAAACGATGCTGGGTGCGATGCGCGCGTTGTGCAAACGCAACCAGCCGGTTTTGTGTTCGCCGTTTGTGTTGGGCGGCGCGAACACCCCCGCATCGGTCGCGGTTTCAGTGGCGCAATTGAACGCCGAAGCCTTAAGCGCGCTGGCCTACACCCAAGTCATCCGCCGTGGCGCCCCCGCAATTTACGGCCACTATTTGTCGACCGTTTCGATGAAATCCGGCGCGCCAATGGCAGGCACACCAGAGATCTCGTTGATGAACTTTATGATCGGTCAAATGGCGCGGTTTTACGACGTGCCCTGGCGCACTTCAAACACACTGGGCGGGGCCAAAACGTTCGATGCTCAAGCAGGGTACGAAAGCGCGACCACACTGTCCGCCGTCATGCATGCAGGCGCAAATTACATCTGGCATTCTGCGGGTTGGAACGAGGCGGGAATGCACTGTTCTATTGCCAAATTTATCGTTGACGCCGAACAATGTGCGATGGCGTACCGCATGGCAGAAGGCCCGAATTGGAACGACTTTGACGAGGCATTTTCAGCCGTTTCAGACATCGGCCCGGGCGGCCATTATCTGGGCCATCAGCACACTCAAGACAACTTTCAATCCGCCTATTTCATGCCAGAAATGTTCGACAACAATTCCATCGAACAATGGCAAGCCGAAGGCAGCGTCGAAATCACAGAACGCGCATTGATCCACGCCCGCAAGCTGTTGTCAGAGTACCAAGAACCCAAACTGGATCAGGCAAAGAACGAAGAATTATTAGCCTATATCGCACGGCGCGAGGCCGAAATTCCGGCGGCAGATGAATTGAACCAATCCTACTAACACCGGTTTGAGTGGCGTTATTCTGCGCCCGCGCGCCACTCTTTCCACCGCAAATACGCATTCGCCCCGATAGAGGCAAAGGGCTGCGGTGGTAGTTTTTTCGGTTTCGCCTGTGCTGTGAAAAACCGCGTAATTTCTGAGACGTGATCCAGTGCAGTTTCAGCCGCTGCAATCCCGGTCAAAGTCCCGCGCGCCGTGCCCAACCCGTTCTGCACACACGCGCTGTACACCCCGTCATCAATGGCACCCGCAATCGCTACACCGTTCAGCGACAGGCATAAATGCCCCGCCCATTCGTACTGCATTTTGATCCCTGCCAATTGCGGAAACCGTGCTGCAAATTTCTTGCGTTGCACGGCGGCCGCGCGCGCAACATCACCAGTACTTGCCTGCATATTCGGGCGCAAACTGGCGCAGGTGCGCGTGACAATCCGATGCCCCCCTTGGCCCGTATCAATACGCCGCATCGTTGTCCCCATCGGGTCAGACGGCGTCACCCCCCAGCGTTCGGCCCCGCCAAGGCGCGCGCGGGTCTGCGCATCTAATTCCGACGTCATCGAGGCAAAAAGAAACAGCTGCATCAGCCGCCCCTTGGCGATGCCAAAGCTTTCTAAATGACCATTCACGGCCAAAATCACTTTGCCTGCGTTAACCTGACCATGGGCTGTTTTAACCAACCAGCTTTGACTAATCCGCTCGAACGACAACGCCGCGCTGTTTTCAAAAATCTTTGCCGTTTGTGCGATTCCCGCCGCCAACCCGCGAATATATCCTGCGGGTTGCAGCATCACGGTTCCGGGCGTGAACAGGCCAGACACATAGTGCGCGGACCCTGTCAAATCGCGCATCGCCTGCGCATCAAGCCATTCAGCCGTTTCGCCCAGCGTGTTCAGATGCGCCTGATAACTGCGATTGTGAGCGTCGCCTTTTGTGCTGGCGGCCCCATTCACCTTGCCGGATTTGTCAAAATAGTCGGGTGAAATTTCGAACATTTTTGTCGCCTGATCGCCAAATTCAATCGCCTGCCTGTTCAGTCGCGTTAACAACTGATCATCACCTGCGCCTGCATAATCTTCGGACGCAAGATCATGTGGCAAGTCGATCATAAATCCTGAATTTCGACCCGCAGCCCCTTGGGCAATTCGGCCCGCCTCTAGCACAATAACCGACGCGTTCGGGTCAAGTTGTTGCACACGCAAGGCCGCAGACAGGCCTGCAAATCCGGCGCCAATAACCACGATATCAGCCGTGATCGACACCTCTAGTTTTGGGTACTGCGCGCCTGCCCCAAGGATGTCTGCCCACGCAGCAGGCCCTTGGTGCACAGGTGTGCGACGGGCTGTATAGGTCAATCCACGGCCTCGTCATCGTCGTCAGAAAGATCAATCCAGATCGTTTTCAACTGCGTGTATTGGTCGTGCGCGTGCACCCCGTTGTCACGCCCGCCAAAGCCCGATTGCCCAAAGCCACCGAAGGGGGTTGTGATGTCGCCTTCGCCGTAACAATTGACCGTCACGGTGCCCGCCCGCAGCATGCGCGCGCCGCGAATTGCGCGTTTCGCATTGGCTGTAAACAACGACGCAGCAAGGCCGAATGACGTGTCGTTTGCCACGCTGATTGCCTCGTCGAACGATCCAACCGTGATCACTGACAACACGGGCCCAAAGATTTCCTCGCGTGCCATGACGTGATCATTACTCGGCACTTCGACCACGGTCGCCTGCACAAATGCGCCGTCTGCTTTGCCCCCGATCAGCACGTTTTCGGCCTTGTCCAGATAGCTGCAGACCTTGGCGGTGTGGGCCGTGCTGACCAATGCGCCCAGCCGTGTTTCGGGGTCCAACGGGTCGCCCAAAGGCCAGTGTTTCATGTGCGCGTCAATGCGTTTCAGCAGCGCGTCTTTGACGTCTTTATGCACGATCAGGCGCGATGCAGCGGAACAATTTTCGCCCATATTCCAGAACGCACCGTTAACGATGTGCTGCGCGACACGGTCCAGATTTTCGGCGTCATCCAAGACCACGGCAGGGTTTTTGCCGCCCATCTCAAGCACGATTTCTTTGGCGTTGCTTTCTGCCGCGTATCCCAAGAACCGCTTGCCGGTTTCGGTTGATCCGGTGAAGCTGACCATGTCGATATCCATGTGCCGCCCGATGGGTTCGCCGACGTCCGCGCCCATGCCAGGGATCACGTTCAAAACCCCGCGCGGCACCCCTGCTTCGGTGGCGATTTCGGCCACGCGCAAGGCGGTCAGCGATGTTTCCTCGGCTGGTTTTAAAACGACACAACAGCCCGATGCCAGTGCCGGTCCGATCTTCCATGCCAACATCAGCAGAGGGAAATTCCATGGCAACACAAGGCCGACAACACCCACAGGTTCACGCACGACCATCGCGATGTGATCGTCTGATGCAGGGGCGACTTGGTCGTAAATTTTATCGATCGCCTCGGCGTGCCATTTGATGCACTGGATGGTTTCAGGGATGTCGACCGTCTCGCAATCAAAGATGGTTTTGCCACTATCGAGGCTTTCCATCACCGCCAATTCACGGGCGTTGCGGGTCAGCAATTTGGCAAACCGGATCAGGATATCCTTGCGTGCGGACGGATGCATCCGCGACCAGCGGCCATCTTGAAACGCTTCGCGTGCTTTGGTCACAGCAAAATCCACATCCTCCGGACCACAGGCGGCAACATCTGCCAGTTTTTCGCCCGTAGCAGGGTTTAGTGTTTCGAATGTTTTGCCCGATGCAGCCGCACGATACCCCCCATCGATAAACGCGTTTGTGGCAAAATCCATGTCGGCGGCGAGCGCGCGGTATTCTTCTTTTGTCAATAAATCCATTGGCTCAGCCCTCGTTCATGATTTGGGAAATGGTGGTTTGGCACACGCGAATAACCTGCTCGAGGCCGCGTTTGTCATCTTTGTTCAGCGCCTTCAGCGGCGGGCGAATTGCGCCAGTATCAATGCCCTGAAACGTGACGCCGTATTTGATGCATTGCACAAATTTACCGCCCTGTTCCAACACACGCATAAGTGGCATCATCGCCGACATAATGCGACGGCCTTTGGCGAAATCACCCTTGATCACACAGGTTTCGTACAGCGCGATGTGTTCAGCAGGCAGGAAATTTGACCCGCCGCACACCCAACTGCGCGCACCCCATGCAAAGAATTCCAACGCCTGATCGTCCATGCCACACGACATCTGGATATGCGGATAATCACGCGCCAAAAGATGCACGCGGTTGATGTCACCCGAGCTTTCTTTGATCCCGCAAATGTTACGAGACCGCCCCACCCGATCAAGGAATTCTTCGCCCATGTGCACGCCCATCCGACCGGGATAATTGTACAGCATCACCGGCAGGTTCGCGGCCTTATCAATGGCCAGCGCGTTCAATGCGTTTTCGCGTTCGGTCGGCACGGAATAGGGCGGCGTGGCCAGCAAAATTGCGTCTGCGCCCATCTCGCGCGCGCCAGTCGCCATCATGATTGAATCGGCGGTCAGCATTGATCCGGTGCCGACAATCACAGCGACACGGCCTTTGACCTGATCGTGCGTGAACTTGGCAATCTGCATGCGTTCCGTCGCCGTCTGAGCGTAATTTTCGCCAGTTGATCCGCCAGAAATGACTCCGTGCACACCAGCCGCGATCAGCATTTCGATGACGTCTGACAGGGCGTCAAAATTCACGCTGTGATCGTCGTTAAATGGGGTCACGAGCGGTGTGTAGATCCCTTCGAATTTGAAAATGGGGGTCATGGAATCCTCAGTCTATGGAACGGGGCAATTGACCCAGCGGCACATCAAGACCGCTGGGCATAACGAAAGATTGGATTTGATCGCGTGACAGTTGCCAGTGGTCTGCGGCAAGCTGCGCAGCGGTGGTCGCATCGTGGGCTACAATGGCTGCAATAATTGCATCGTGCTGCATGCTGGCAGTTGATACTTTTCCAGCCATTTCAGCGTCTTGCGGATGATAGAACGTCATCGAAATGCGCGCGTGATCAATCAACAATCGCTGAAAACTGGGACGCAAATAGATGTTGGCTGCCATCTCGCCCGTCACCGCGTGAAAGTGGTTGTTGGCCAATGCACGGTCCGCCGCATTGCCTGTGGCCAGCGCTGATTTGAACGCATCTTGCGCCTGTTCAAGTTGCGCAATTTGCGCGTCTGTGCGGTTTTGCGCGGCCAGTTGCAGGATCGCGCCGTAGACCATCGGGGCAGCCACGAAAAAATCGCGCAGCGACGCTTGCGACATCTCGCTTACCCGTGCCCCTTTATTTTCGCGAAGCTCGACGTATCCGGCCCCCGCCAAGTCACGCAACACTTCGCGCATCGGCGTGCGCGATAGATCAAATTCACCACACAGGCGCTGTTCATCCAAGTCAGACCCCGGCGCCCGCGTGAGCGTCAGGATCGCTTGGGCCAACGTATCATAGGCAGCTGATTTTCTGTCTTTTGGTGCGCGTGTCATGGGTCATTTATTGATTAGGAAAAGGGTATTTCGAATCGTATACACAATGTATACACAATTTACTATCCCAAATCCATTCCAACAATTTCCAAAACCGCATTATTTCAGCAGGACGTTCTAAATGTAATCAAAGCGGTCCGTTGCCGTTCCCAATGACGCAAACACGAAATGCGAAGGCACCCAAAAACGGGTGCCCACGGTGTCGATCATTCATTCATGTTAACGGCCTTAGACAGCAGACAAAGTGGCCCTAGTCGTTCTCGCAAGGCATGCCTGCAACGCCCCAAACCAGCACATCATTGACGTGTTCCTGCAGACTGTATGGCGCGGGTTCGCGACCGCCGCCCGGCTCCCAAGCCCAGTGCAAGATTACGTCGTGATCTAGGTGGCCCGCGATGTCCATAAATGTGCGTTCGCCATTGCGTTCAGGGTCGCGCAGTTGGTTGCAGACCTCGATTGACGATTTACCGTGCCATTCAAATTCGACCGGTGGCAGTTGCCATTCCGCGGCGACTTGCGGGGCCATGTGCGCGCCAGCGTTTCCGCCGGTTTTGTTGGTCACGTGGCAGGTTGCACAGGGGATATGTTCCGCCCCAATGCGGCTTTCGCCTGCGTTTATGTTCATGCCATGGGCGCGGGTTTTACCGTAGGTCGGACCGGACCAGATCGGGCGATTGCTGTCGCCAACGTGGCAATTGGAACAGCGCGGATGCGACGCGACTTCGTAAATACGGGTCCACGCGGTCAGCCCCTGTTCGGCCGAAACCGAACCTGCGGCAGGCGGCGCAATCACCACTTCTTCGGATGCGGCCACAGCCATAGACGTGCTAAGGCCAAAGGTCGCTGCGATCAAAAAACGTACAAGCATAATCTGGTTAACCCCTTAAACGAAATCGATGAATTTGTTCATCGGCATTTCACGAATACGTTGCCCTGTGGCTGCAAAAATCGCATTGGACAACGCCGCGGCCGCCGGTGGAACCATCGGTTCGCCCATGCCGCGCACGTGATCGCCATTTTCCAAACCAGCAACCGTAATATTAGGGGCCTGATACATTCGCATCCCCTCGTAATCGTGGTAATTCGACTGCTCAACCATCCCATCAGCATAGGTGATTTCCGAATTCATCGCGTGTCCCAAGGCCCAGATAACGCCGCCCTGCACCATGTTTTCAAAGTTGATAGGATCGATAACTTTGCCCACTTCGGCTGCGACCCACACGTTGTCGATTTTGATCCCGGCGTCGGTATTTGTCACTTCGATCACCTCAGCGACGGCCACACCAAAGGACATGCAAAACGCCACGCCCCGTCCTTTGTTCGGGGCCAATTCGCCACCCCAATTCGACATCTCAGCGACTTTTTCCAAAGTTTTGCGCGATGGATCATGCCAGCACAAACGCATGCGTTCTTCCATTTGATCGGCACCCGCGGCATCGATCAATTCATCTAGGAACACATCATGGAAAAACCCGTTTGACGACGCCCCAACTGATCGCCACGAACTGATCGGCGCAAGTTCTGGCGCGCGATAACCCGTGACGCGGTAGTTCGGGATCGACAGCGGTTGTTCCCAAGCGCCTGCAACGATTTGCGTGTCCGGCCCCGGCAATGACAACCCTTGGCGCCCCATTTGACTGGCGATGACAGACGGCATCGCGATGCCCAGATCATAGGCCTCGACTTGACCGTTTTTAACCGTGCCACGCCCCCGCGCCATCGCAATCTGGCGGGTGTCGTTGTGGGTCATGTCCTCTTCGCGGCTGTAGGTCAGCTTGACCGGCGTCCCCTTGAGGGTCATGGCGATTTCGGTGGCTTCTTTGACCACGCGCGCCTCAAGACGGTGGCCAAAACTGCCACCCATCATCAGCACGTGAATGTGGACGTTGTCGAAATCAACACCCGTGATGTCAGACACGTTGGTCTGCAAAAACCGCGGAATTTGCGTGCCGGTCCAAACATCTACCCGGTTGTCTTGGATGTGCACAATTGCCGTGATCGGTTCTAGCGGGGCATGGGCAAGATAGGGCGCGCGGTACTCGGCTTCGATCACTGTTGCGCCTTCCATCGCGGCAACAACATCGCCATCATCTTTTAGGCGATTGTCCAACTGATCGTCATTAAAGCTGTCGGACAATGCCTGCCAATGGCCCTCCATTTCGGCTGGATACGGCGCGGTGCCCCATTCGATATCAACGGCATTCACAGCCTGAATTGCACGCCACGTATTGTCGGCCACGACGGCCACACCGCCGGTGATCGGCACAACAGATTGCACGCCGCGCATCGCCTTTGCGGCAGTCGCATCATAGCTGGCCATTTCGCCGCCGCGTCGCGGGTTTGTGCGCACCGATGCGTGCACCATTCCGTCCATCGTGAAATCAATTCCGTATGGTAATGTGCCCGTAGACTTCGCAATGATATCAAGGCGCTGCGTTGGTTTACCCATGATCCGCCATTCGGATGGATCGCGTAAAATGACGTCTTCAACGGGGTCAAGCGTTGCGGCAATCACAGCCAATTCAGTATAGGCTAGGGTCGTGCCATCGGGCAAAATCACCGCGCCATTTGCCGTCTTTAAATCAGCAATAGGCACACCGGTTTTCTGGGCAGCCGCAGCCTTGAGCGTCTCGCGCGCAACAGCGCCAGCGATCCGCAATTTGTCGTAACCATCAGGTACAGTCGTCGATCCCCCCGTGACTTGCATGCCAAGGAATTTCATCAGCGCGTCCATCACCACACGGGTGGAATTCGCGCCAAAACTGTCGTCAGTCGGGGCAAATGGCGCGCCATCCGCACCCAAAGCTGTGTTGTAATACACTTTGTCCGGCATGCCGGGATCGACGCGAACTTGGTCCAGTTCGACGTCCAGTTCTTCGGCAATCATAACCGCCTGAACGTGATAGGCCCCTTGCCCACTGTCCGCGCGCGGCGTGATTAGGGTGATGCCATCTGCGTCAATCCTAACGTAGGGCGTCAACCCTGCTTCGCCTTCTGCAAGGTCATCCAGAAGTGGGTTTTTCAAAGGCGTTTTGTATTTGTAGACACCAAAGGCGACGCCACCAGCGATCGCAACGGACCCAAACAAAAACGTACGGCGGGCGATTTTTCCAAGCTTGCTCATGGCGTTATGCTCCGTTCAGTTTTTGGGCTGCGGTTTTCACAGCGGCGCGGATGCGAGGGTACGTGCCACAGCGACATAAATTTGCGCTCATCGCGGTGTCGATATCGGCGTCGGTTGGTGCGCTGTTTGTCTCTAGAAACGAGGCGGCAGTCATGATTTGACCGGACTGGCAATAGCCGCATTGCGCGACCTGATGTTCGATCCATGCCTCTTGAACCACGTGCAATGTTTCGGGTGTGCCCAAACCTTCGATTGTGGTGATGTCGCCGTCGACGTCAGCGGCCGCAACTTGGCAGGATCGCACGGCAACCCCGTCCATGTGCACCGTACACGCGCCGCACTGCGCGATACCGCAGCCGTATTTTGGGCCCGTGATGCCCAGTTCGTCGCGCAAAACCCAAAGCAGCGGCATGTCGTCTTCGACATCCACGTCATGCGTTTTTCCATTTACTGTGAATTTCATGGCTGCGCTCCCCTGCGTTGCTTAGCTTCTATATAGAGCCAAAGTCAGGGAAAAAAACCTGCGGATCGCGCCAACCTGCTGGTGAATGACGCAAATAGTGGATTGGGTCCGCACCAATCGCGCCTGCGCCAGTAAGGTGCGCGTGTCCGCGCACCCCGGTATTTTAGAACGCGTCGTTTAGAATTCGACAACCGCGCGGATGGATTTACCCGCGTGCATCAAGTCGAACCCTTCGTTGATTTGATCCAAGGTCAGCTTGTGCGTGATCATCGGGTCGATTTCAATTTTGCCATCCATGTACCAATCGACGATTTTTGGAACGTCCGTGCGCCCCTTTGCCCCGCCAAATGCGGTGCCACGCCAGACACGGCCCGTCACCAATTGAAACGGTCGGGTCGAGATTTCGGCGCCCGCAGGCGCTACGCCGATGATGATGCTTTCGCCCCAACCTTTGTGGCTCGCCTCAAGTGCTGTGCGCATCACGTTGACGTTGCCGGTGGCATCAAACGTGTAGTCCGCGCCGCCGCCTGTCAATTCGACCAGATGCGACACCAGATCGCCGTCAATTTTGGAAGGATTCACAAAATGGGTCATGCCAAACCGCGTGGCCATGTCGATCTTGCCTTCGTTCAGATCAACGCCAACGATTTGATCCGCGCCCGCCAGCCGCAGCCCTTGGATCACGTTTAAACCGATACCGCCCAAACCAAACACAATCGCGGTCGACCCAATTTCGACTTTGGCCGTGTTGATCACTGCGCCGATGCCGGTGGTCACGCCGCAACCAATGTAGCAGATTTTATCAAATGGCGCGTCTTTACGCACTTTGGCCAGCGCGATTTCCGGCACAACCGTGTGGTTCGCGAACGTCGAACAGCCCATGTAGTGGTGGATCGGCGTGCCGTCCAACATCGAGAACCGCGTTGATCCATCCGGCAAAAGCCCCTGCCCTTGCGTGCTGCGCACTTTTTGGCACAGGTTGGTTTTGGGGTTCAGGCAGTATTCGCATTCGCGACATTCCGGAGTGTACAATGGGATCACGTGATCACCAACGGCCAGGCTGGTGACGCCTTCGCCGATCTCGATCACAACGCCTGCACCTTCGTGCCCGAGGATCGCGGGAAAGATGCCTTCGGGATCATCGCCGGAGCGGGTGAATTCATCCGTGTGGCACAGGCCTGTCGCCTTGATTTCCACCAGAACTTCGCCGGCGCGCGGGCCTTCGAGGTTCACTTCCATAACTTCTAGCGGTTTGCCTGCCGCAACTGCGACGGCTGCACGTGTGCGCATCATGGCCATTCTCCCTTTTTTGAATTACGTGAAAGCACCCGAAACCAGAGCACCCCTTTGGCGCAATCAAGGCCAGCAGAGCGCCGGTTTGTCAACGGGTGAGGATCAGCTTTGCAGCAGTTCTGACAGCTGATGTGCGGCGGTTTGCAGGGTCGCCACGTTGTCGATCAGATCATCTAGGCGGTGGCGTTGCAGCGGCGCGTGCGCGGACAACGTCGACACCAAGCGCCCTTGATCGTCCAGGATCGGCACGGCCACGGCGACCATCCCATCCATGAATTCTTCGTTGTCGGTTGAAAAACCGCGTTTGCGCGTCACAGCCAATTCCGCCTTGAGCGATTTGATGTCGACGAATGTTTTTTCCGTGTGCTTTTTGAGCATGTAGGCGGCCAGCAAACGATCAAGATAGCGCAGGTTCAAAGACGACAAATACATCTTGCCCGACGCCGTGCAATGGAACGGCACCTGTGTGCCAACAGGCAGCTGAATGCGTAGTGGCCATTTGGTTTCGATGCGGTCCAGATAAATCATGCCATCGCGGTCTGGCACGGCGATGTTGCAGGTTTCGCCCATGTCTTCGACCACAGTGTTCAGGATCGACAGGCGCACGGTGCGCAGACGTTGCGAGCTAAGGGTGTTGACGGACAGGCGGCGCAATCGCGGGCCGGGCCCATAGGCGCGTCCGTCGATGTCACGCTGCAAAAATCCTTCTTCTTCGGCGGTGTGAAAAAGACGGTGAACGGTGGGTTTTGGTAGGCCCAAGGCCCCGACGACTTCGGCTGGCGTTACTGGAACACCCGCGCGCGAGACTTCTTCCAACAACAACAGCAAACGCAAGTTGGTTGGAATTTGGCTTTTGCTGTCTGGTCCCGCATCGTCCGGCATTGTGCGTCCCTTTTATGTCGGCGCTGGCAGGCTTGAACATGCCAGCGCCGGTCTTAGTGTCACCTTATCTTGCGGGGAGCAAGAACAGCGCGATGTCCGGTACCAAAGCCACCAGGAACCACGTCGCGATCAAAGCGATCAGGTATGGAACGATGTAGCGCAGCAGTCGGAAATACGGCACGCCCGTCACCCCCGAGGCCACATACAGGTTCAGCCCGTAAGGTGGTGTGATGAAACCAATCGATGCACCCACAAGGAAGATCACGGCAAAGTGGATCGGATCGATCCCTACAGAGGCCGCGATGGGTGCCAAGATCGGTGCAAGAATGATCGTCACTGGCAGTGATTCCAAAATCATGCCGGTCACAAAAACAATCGCCATCGATGTGAACAGAACCGCGTGATAGCCGCCCATGCCAGTTACGAAATCACCGATGAAATCTTTTGCGCCCAAGGATGACATGACCTGTTGCATAGCAACCGATACAGCAATCAACGGGACAAGGATGCCAGTGATTTGCGCAGACCGCGACACGATTGTCGGCAAGTTTAGCAAGGTGAAACCTTCGACCACAAACATCGACGAGATGGATTTTTGGTCAACCGGTGTATCCGGGCTGTCGCCAAGGATCTTGTTGAGCGGATAGCAAATCATACCAACGATGATACAGAAGCCAACCGTCACACCCGCCGCTTCGGTCGGAGAGAATTTACCAGAGTAAATGCCCCACAGAACCAAACCGATGGCAAAGAAACCCAACCATGCACCAATCGCCGTTTTGATAATGCGCAGTGGCGAAATACGGATCAGGTAACCCCAACCGTTGATCGTGCAGATGATGAACGCAGCTGTCATCATGGCCAGAACCATCAAGGCGCCGGGAATGATGCCCGCGATGAACAGCTCTGAAATCGGCAGGTTCAACAAGAACCCGTATACGATAAAGATGATCGACGGTGGAATGATGATACCAACAGTACCGCCCGCAGCAGCAGTCGCCGCCGAGAACCGTTCGTCATAGCCGCCTTTGACCATTTCAGGATGTAGCATCGAACCGATTGTTGCTGTTGTGGCCGAGTTTGACCCCGAGATCGCCGCAAACAGACCACAGGCTGAAATCGCAGCCATTGCCAGACCGCCACGCAACCAGCCCAAACACGAGTATGCAAAGTCCGATAATCGTCGCGCAATCCCCGATTGGTTAATCAGGTCACCCGTCAGAATAAACAGCGGCATCGCCAGCAGGGCAAAGCCTTTGTTAAACACGTTCAGCAGTTCGTTGCCGGTGTTGTTCAACGGCAGATCGATGACAAAACTACAGCCAACGACCCAGTAAAAAATCACCAGCAAAACCGGCGTACCCAGCATGAACAACAGTGTCACGCCGATCGAAATAATCGAAATCCAAGTTGCGTCGGTCATCAGATATCTCCTCCAATAACGGCTTGTTTGATAATCGGGTTACCTGCTTTGTAGTTCCCCATATCCTCGAGCCAGTTGCCGACCACACGGCCTGCCATCAGAATAAACGCGACCGGAACGCTGATGTAGAACCACCACTTCATGACGTTATCGACGCCGTCGACCATCTGAAAGTTATCGGCGGAATACGCGGTAAAGCGCAAAGACGTCGTGATCGCCAGCAAACAGAACCCGAGCCATAAAATGGTGTCCATCGACAGCACAGTTATCTGGCGCGTCGGGTTCATCTTTGAGCGGAATTCACTAAAGCTGAGGTGGGTGCGTAATTTGACGTTATACGAACATCCGAACCACGCCATGATCATGAATAAAAACGGCGGAACAGTTGTGGACCCCGACCATTGGTTGGAAAACACAAAGCGGTCGATCACACCCCAAAAGATAATCGCGGCGATCATCAAGTATGCAATCACGGACACGCCGCGTTCCAGATGACGTTCCACAAACGGAACTGTCTTAAATAAAAGATGCGCTAAAACGCCCCCGATCAACGTCACCACGACTCCAAAAAGCCACATCCCATCAGCATAGAATGCAGTCTTCATCTCCCATGGGTCGCCGGACAGAATGGCAGGTATAACGGACCATGCTTCGGACCAAATCGACATAATGTATCCCCCCTCTACAACACCCAGGGGGATGCCCCGAATGCAAACGTTCTCTATGTATATTATCGACAAAAAAGGCCGACCCGCTATTGGCGGATCGGCCCGATGCTAACCTAAGTGGATTAGCCTTTCCACCAGCGACGTGGTTCGACGTTTTCTGGCAGTGTATCGCCGGAAATTGTACGAACTTCGTCGTAGATTTCTTGGTACGTGTCAGCACCACCTTGCCATTTGTTCAAACGGTCACGCCATTCGTTCCACAATTGTGGCTGGAACTCAGGAGAGCACATCATTTCGGCTTTCTTGATTTCTTCGTCTGACAAGAATGCGTTGCGCACGTTGTTTTGCGCAAAGATTGTGCCAGGAAGCTGTGGATCAGATTGACCAACAGTTTTCACAAGTGCCGCTTCGTTCGCTGCTTGAACGTGAACCTGCGCGAGGTAGGAAGATTCCATAACCGCGTCTTGCAGTTCGCCGCTCAGACCATCGAACACAGATGCGTTCATGGATGTCGCTTCGGTACCGCAGAAGAAGTTCAAGTGAACCGACTGGGATACAACTGGCGCCATGTTTGCATATGCAACCGCAGATGCCCATGTTTCCGCGCCATCGATCAAGCCCTGCTTCAGACCGTCAAGCGTTTCTTCCCATGCAACTGGAACCGGGTTCAGGTTCATAGCTTTCATCGCGATGCGACCCAGCTGCGTACCTGTTACGCGGTTTTTCGTGCCGGCAAGTTGCTCAACAGACGTTACTGTTGGCTTGTCTTCCCATGACAGACCCAATTGGATCCCACGCAATTCAGCGTGTGAGAACAAGAACTTCAGACCGTGGCGTTTTTCGTATGGATCACGCAGCAAACGCTGGGATGCTGGTGAATACAAGAAGTGGTATTGGTCAGCGCGGTTACGGAACATGTATGCATAGTCCAACACGTTCAAGTAAGGTGCACCACCGGCAGAGTTCTGAGTAGACGCGGCATAGATATCGACGATACCTTGCTGTGCTTTTTCTACGCAGGATGTTTGACCACAAATCTGGTTGTCGCCGATGAATTCGATACGAATTTCACCGTCTGTACGTGCTTCCAGATCCTGAGCAAAGACCAATGCGCCAGCGCGTTCGATCAGCAGGTTGCGAGCGTTAAAGCCAGCAGCGCCAAATTTCAGCGTGTGCTTAGCAGGCTTTGCAAAACGCTTTTCATACGTTGATGCAGCCGCAGACGCCAAGTTGGCCAAGCTCATCGCTCCGCCAAAACCGCCAGCCGCCATGAGCGTGCTGCTCATGCCGTAACGGCCCGCTACGCGGAACAGATCGCGACGCGACATATTCCCCAGTTTATTGCTTATAGACATGACAATTTCCTCCCTTATGTCAATTAATGAGACTTTTCGTTTCAAAAAAGTGTAGTATGACAAATCCAATCTGTATAGTGTTAATTCAAAACGGAAAGGGATATTTTTGTGGAAGCGGACTTTATCGTCGTAGGTGCTGGCTCTGCTGGCTGCGTTCTGGCCAACCGGCTTAGCGCCAACCCCAAGCATAAGGTGATCCTGCTTGAAGCGGGTGGTCGTGACCTGAACCCATGGATCCACATCCCTGTTGGCTATTTCAAAACCATCCACAATCCCAAGGTCGATTGGTGCTATAAAACCGAACCGGATCCGGGACTGAATGGACGTTCAATTGAATGGCCGCGCGGCAAAGTTTTAGGCGGGTCTTCCTCCTTGAATGGTCTGCTATATGTCCGTGGTCAAAGCCAAGACTATGACCGTTGGGCGCAAATGGGCAATAGCGGATGGTCGTGGGACGATGTGTTGCCCCTGTTCAAGATGGCCGAAAAGAACGAGCGTGGCGCCGATAAATACCATGGCGATCAAGGTCCGCTGTCGGTGTCCAACATGCGCATCCAACGCCCGATCACCGATGCATGGGTCGCCGCCGCACAGGCCGCAGGATACCCGTTTAACCCCGATTATAACGGCGAATCCCAAGAAGGCGTCGGATTTTTCCAGCTGACATCGAAAAACGGACGCCGCTGTTCAACGGCCGTTGCCTACCTTAATCCTGCCCGCAGCCGCGATAACCTGACCATCGTGACCCACGCCCAAGTGCAAAAGGTAAACATCGAAAACGGTGTCGCCACAGGGGTCACATACAAAGACCGCGCAGGCCGCGAACATGTGGTCAAAGCCGGTCGCGAAGTGATTCTTTCAGGCGGTTCCATCAACTCTCCGCAGTTGTTGATGCTGTCGGGCATCGGTGAAGGCGCGCAATTACAAGAGCACGGCATCGCGGTCAAAAAGGACCTGCACGGTGTCGGCAAAAACATGCAAGACCACCTGCAAGCGCGTCTGGTCTACAAGACCAACGAACCGACGCTGAACAACGAGGTCAGCACCCTGTACGGCCAAGCCAAAATCGCTCTGAAATACGCGATGTTCCGGGCTGGTCCGATGACAATGGCAGCCAGCCTTGCGACAGGTTTCATGAAAACCCGCGAGGATTTGGAAACACCGGACGTTCAGTTCCATGTGCAGCCCTTGTCTGCAGAAAACCCCGGCAAAGGCGCAGACAAGTTCTCGGCTTTTACCATGTCGGTGTGCCAATTGCGCCCCGAAAGCCGCGGAGAGATTCGCCTGAACAGCGCGGATGGCCAAGTGTATCCAAAGATCATCCCCAACTATCTGGCCACAGAAACCGATTGCCGCACAGTTGTCGCAGGCGTCAATATCGCGCGCACAATTGCACGCCACGCGCCGCTGACCTCTAAAATCTCGCAGGAATACCGCCCCCACGCCGATCTGGACATCAACGACTACGATGCCACGCTGGACTGGGCGCGCAACAACACCGCGTCGATCTATCACCCGACGGGCACGTGCAAAATGGGATCAGGGTCAGATGCAGTTGTGGATGCCAAATTGCGCGTGCACGGGGTCAAAGGCCTGCGCGTTGCGGATTGTTCAATCATGCCGGAAATCGTATCAGGCAACACCAATGCCCCTGCGATCATGATCGGCGAAAACTGTGCTAAGATCATTTTGGCCGAGGTCTGATCCGACAACACCCAGTTGACCCCACGCGCCTTAAAAGGACACACAATGAAAACGTCAAAAGACTACATGGACGAAGCAAACGCCGTCGTTCCACGCCTAAGCGTTGAAGACGCGATTGCAGCGCACGCAGACAGCGATAGCGTGTTTGTCGACGTGCGCGACAGCGCGGCGATTGCGGCCACAGGCACCATAAACGGCGCGCACCGTATTCCGCGCGGCATGCTAGAATTCATCGCCGATCGCGACGGGGCCAACCACAACGCAGCCCTCAGTCGCGCAAAAGCGATCTACGTCGTTTGCGCAGCGGGCGGCCAAGCAGCCCTTGCCGGAAAAACACTAAAAGACATGGGCTACGATCAGGTTTTTAACATTGGCGGCATCAGTTCATGGGCCCAAGCCGGCGGCCCAACCGAACCAGCATAACCTGCCAAACACCAAACCGGTCGCTGTTTTTAGCACCCAAAATCGCCATACCGGAGACGGTTTATGGCGATTTTTTTTGGGATTAGATGATTCACATTTATGAATCCGCTCAGGCCGCGAGAACGTGGTTTTGGTTAAAATCCCATTTTTGGACAGAAAACTTGACCAATATGGGATTTAAAAAACCATCCCGATAGTCGTTTTTATCAATATTTTTCAATGATCTACACCCTCACATACCCATTAATACGTAGGCGCGGCCAGATTCAAAAGCCTTGCCAACTGCGTTAACGCTGGGGGACAACTTTGAGGCAACATTCAGGTGCTGCCTGTAGACAGGGCAATAATGTATACGCTAACGTATTCATTATCAGGGGTGTGGGTTTGACCCATTCAGACCGAAACATCTGATGAAGCGGCCGCAAAGGCCATCCTAGGGAGGAAAACTACATGAAGACTAACTTTATTGCGACAGCCGTCGCGGTGACCATTGCCGCTGGTGCGGCTTCGGCGCAGCAAACCATCGAAATGACATCGTCATTCCCATCAAGTCTGCCGATCCTCGGCACGGCATCTGTGGATTTCAAGGATCGCTTGAACTCGATCTCTTCTGAAATCCAGATCGAACATTTTGATCCGGGCAAACTGGTTCCAACACTCGAAGCGCTGGATGCTGTGTCCAATGGTTCAGTGGATGCGGCGTTTGCCACGTCCGGGTATTGGCAGGGCAAAATCAAATCCGCCTCGTTGTTTGCGGCCGTTCCGTTTGGCCCCGAAGCCGGCGAATTTATGGGCTGGATTCTGTACGACGATGGTCAGGAATTGTGGCAAGGCATGTACGATCAAGCCGGTTATGACGTCAAAGTCATGCCATGCGGGATCATCGCGCCAGAAACATCCGGTTGGTTCAAAAACGAAATCAACGGCGTTGAAGACCTTGAGGGTTTGAACATGCGCTTCTTTGGCCTTGGCGCCGAAGTCATGCAACGTTTGGGCGTGTCCACATCCCTGCTGGGCGCGGGCGATATTTTCCCTGCCCTAGAACGTGGCGCGATTGATGCGACTGAATTCTCGATGCCGCGGATCGACTCGCGTTTGGGCTTTCATAAAATCGCCAAATACAACTACTTCCCTGGTTGGCACCAGCCATCGACGTTGTTCGAACTGATCGTCAACATCGACGTTTGGGATGAATTGTCAGAACGTTCTCAGGCACAAATCCAAACTGCCTGCTTGGCCAACGTGACCACATCACTGGCCGAAGGCGAAGCCACAAACTACGCAGCCATGGTTGATAACACTGAAAACAACGGTGTTAAAATCAAACAATGGTCACCAGAAATGTTGGAACTGTTTGAATCCACATGGAACGAAGTCGCCGCAGAACTGGCCGCAGAGGACGAATACTTTGCCAAAGTCTGGGCCGATCTGGCTGAATACCGTGAGGGCTATAAAATCTGGTCCAACAACATCTACCTGCCACGCAAGTAAGCGGACGGGCTAAAAATGAGGGGCGGCATCCAATGAGGTGTCGCCCTTTGACACACGGCAGGGGGCAAATTTCATGACAGACACACCTCAATCACAAGAGGCCACACCGCTCACCGTTGATGCGGTTTTGGCGATCACCGATCCAGGCGAGGTCAACCGCGATCAACACGGGGTTTTGGACCGCCTGATGATCAACGTCGGCAATGTTGTTGCGTGGGCGTTTCCGCTGCTGATGATCGCAATCGTGGCGCAGGTGTTTTTGCGCGGCAATGGGCACAACCAGGCATGGCTAGATGACGCCCAGTGGTGGATCTATGGCTTTGCGATGCTGACCGCCTTTGGCTACGCGATCACCACATCCAGCCACGTGCGCGTCGATATTTTGCACGAACATTACAGCCCCGAGAAAAAGGCCCGCATCGAAGTTTTTGCCCTTGGCTGGCTGTTGTTGCCGTTCATCGGGATCATGTTTGATGTGCTGTTTCACTACGCCTATTCGTCCGTGATTGCGGGTGAAGGATCGGACAGCCCCAATGGTCTGCACCACCTGTATTTGCTAAAAGCGTCGCTGCCGATCCTGTTTTTGCTGGCCGGTCTTGCCGCCTACGCCACCTTGATCCGCAACTTGCGCGTCTACAGCCCTGCCCGTCTGCATCAGGTCATCTTGGCCATGCTGCCTATGGCGATTTTCATGGCATGGCGACTGGTGGTTTACGTTTTATACTGGTTTGTCTTCCTCACCAATTCCGACATCAAGGCGCGCCGAATCCTGCGCGAACCCATTTTTGATTATGCCCTGTTGATGGCTATAGCGCTGGTCGCTGTGGTGTTTGTCATCGGCTATCTGCGCAACCGCGCCAGCGCAAAGGGCTGAACCACATGCAACTGTTATCGCTTATTAATTTCCTGACGCTGAACGAATGGCTGGTCCTGATCATGTTCATCGTGTTCATCACCATGCTGTTTCGCGGCATCCCTGTGGCCTATGCGCTGGTCGGGGTTTCGCTGGTGTTTATCGTACTGGCGATGTTCGTTCTGGACCCGCTAAAAGACACGCTACGCGAGGCTATCGAATACGATGATACCCGAATTTCGTTCAAGAAACTCGGCGCGAATGCTGGCCGTTTCTTTGGCGGCGTTATCAAAAACCCGGTGCTGGTTGCCCTGCCGATGTTCATCTTTATGGGGCTGATGCTGGATCAATCCGGTGTTGCGCAACGCATGATGAAATCCATGCAGGTGCTGTTTGGTGCGTTGCGTGGTGGGCTGGCCCTGTCCGTGATGTTGATCGGGATTATCCTTGCCGCCTCGACTGGTGTGATCGGTGCCTCTGTGGTTTTGCTTGGCGTTATGGGTTTGCCGACAATGATGGCGCAGGGTTATTCTAAACCCATCGCGACGGGCACGATTGCCGCGTCGGGCACATTGGGCATTTTGATCCCACCGTCGATCATGTTGGTGATCATGTCGGACCAGTTGGCCATCAGCCTTGGCGATCTCTTTATGGGCGCTTTGTTTCCGGGCCTGTTGCTTGGCGCGCTCTATATTACGTTCATCGTCGTTTATGGTTTGATCAGCCCGAAATCGATGCCAATTCCGGAAAACCGCGAACCTGTCACGATGGCAATTGTGCTAGAGGTGCTGCTGTCTGTGCTGCCCCCAATGGCGCTGATTTTGGTGGTTTTGGGATCTATCTTTTTCGGGTTCGCCACCCCAACCGAAGCCTCGGGCCTTGGTGCATTAGGGGCCACGATCCTGGCGCTGCTGAACCGTAAACTGAACTACAAAGTCTTCCGCGACGTGATGCGCCAAACGCTAAACACCGCCGGTTACATCGTAGGCATCTTTATTGCAGCGAATTTTTTCGCCTATGTTTTGCGCCTGTATGGCGGCGATGAAATCATCAAACACATGATCGCAGGTTCATTCGACAATCCCTACATGATCATTGTGTTCATCCTGTTCATCGTGTTTTTGCTGGGCTTTTTGCTGGACTGGATCGAAATCACACTGATCATCATGCCGCTGGTTTTGCCGGTCGTTTCGGGCCTTGCGATCACTGTTGACGGGTTTGGCGTTGTCGATAATCCCGAGGTCGTCTGGTTCGCCATTCTGGTCGCGGTCACCTTGCAAACCTCGTTCCTGACGCCGCCTGTTGGCTTTGCGCTGTTCTACCTCAAAGGCGTTTGCCCCCCCGGTGTCACGCTGGCGCATATCTATCGCGGCGTTATTCCGTTTGTGTTGCTGCAATTGTTCGGATTGTTCATCGTGTTTGAGTTCCCGTGGCTCGTGACATGGTTGCCAGCGATCGCATACGCGAATTAAACTAAGGGGTCAGCCACACGCTGGCCCTTTTTAGGTCAGGACCTTTTTATGTCGCTCAAAGTAATGACAATCGACCCCGCCTTGTGCTTTATCGCCAACGCTTGGGTGCCGGCACTTTCCGGTCAAACGCTGCCACTGAACAATCCGTCGGACGGAACGCAAATTTGCGAAATCGCGCGCGGCAACAGTGACGACATTGCGCGCGCCGTCTCCGCAGCCAAGGATGCGTTGAACGGCGAATGGGGTAGCCTGCCCGCCTTTGAACGCGGACGTATCCTGACGCGCATCGGCGTTAAGGTGTTGGAAAACATCGACGAACTCACAGCGCTTGAATCCATGGACGTCGGAAAACCCACCAAACAGGCGCGCGCTGATGTCATTGCGCTGGCCCGCTACATGGAATTTTACGGTGGTGCAGCGGACAAAATTCACGGCGAAACAATCCCGTTTCAAGACGGCTACACGGTCTACACCCTGCGCGAACCACACGGGGTGACGGGGCATATTGTGCCGTGGAATTACCCGATGCAGATCATCGGACGTTCCGTCGGGGCCGCCCTGACCATGGGCAATGCCTGCGTTTTAAAACCCGCAGAAGAGGCCTGTTTAACCGCCCTCGCCTTTGCCGAAATTTGCAAACAAGCAGGCCTGCCAGACGGCGCACTAAATGTCGTGCCGGGATTGGGTGCCGAAGCAGGTGCCGCATTAACCGCCCATCCATCCGTGCACCACGTGTCGTTCACAGGCTCGGTCGGGGTTGGCAAAATGATCCAATCCGCCTCTGCGCAAAACGCGGTGCCAGTCACGCTAGAATTGGGCGGCAAATCCCCACAACTGGTGTTTGACGACGCCGATCTGGATGCCGCCCTGCCATTCCTTGTGAACGCAGGCATTCAGAACGCAGGGCAAACCTGTTCCGCATCCTCGCGCATCCTTGTGCAGCGCGGCGTCTATGACGAGGTCGTCAAACGCATGGGTGCGGCTTACGAAAAATTGCGCGTCGGTCCCGCCGCAGATGATCTGGAATTAGGGCCGCTGATTTCGCAACGGCAAAAAGACATCGTGCAAGGGTTTTTGGACAAAGGATCCGATCTGCGCTGCGTCGCAACAGGACAAATCATGGACAACGCACCAACGACTGGTGCCTACATCGCGCCGACGCTTTTCGCCGACGTTCCACCCGATCATGTGCTCGCCCAACAGGAAATCTTTGGCCCTGTTCAGGTCGTCATCCCGTTCGAGGACGAGGCAGAGGCCGTGCGCATCGCCAACGGCACAGATTTTGGTCTGGTCGCCTCGATCTGGACTGCAAATGGCGCGCGTCAAATGCGGCTCGCCAAACAGGTGCGCGCGGGTCAGGTGTTTTTAAACAACTACGGTGCAGCGGGCGGCGTCGAACTGCCCTTTGGTGGCGTCGGGCTTTCCGGTCACGGTCGCGAAAAAGGCTTTGAGGCGCTGTACGGGTTTTCAACCCTCAAAACAGTTGCCGCCTTGCACGGTTAATCATTTCGAATAGGGAGTAACGCTATGCGTTTGAACGGAAAAACAGCAATTGTGACAGGCGGTGCGTCTGGTTTCGGCGCAGGTATCGCACGCAAATTTATCGCCGAAGGGGCGCAGGTGATGTTGGCCGATCTGAACATCAAAATGGCGCAAGAACTGGCCGAAGAACTCGGCGAAAATGCCCATGCAATCGAAACAAATGTGGCCAATGATGCCTCCGTTGTTGCGATGACACAGGCGACATTAGACGCGTTTGGACGCATCGATATCTTGATCAACAACGCAGGCACAACCCACTGGCCTGCTGCGATGGAAGACGTGTCCGAAGACGATTTTGACAAGGTATTTGCCGTCAATTGCAAGTCGATCTACCTGACGGCCAAACACATCACACCGCTGATGAAGGCGCAAAAATCCGGGGCGATTTTGAACGTGTCCTCGACTGCGGCCTTGTCCCCGCGCCCACGTTTGAACTGGTACAACGCGTCCAAAGGTTGGGTGAACAACGCGACCAAAGGCATGGCGATCGAATTGGCCCCCGAGGGCGTTCGCGTCAACGCGATCAACCCCGTGGCTGGCGACACGCCACTGCTAAAAATGTTCATGGGCGAGGACACACCAGAGCGGCGCGCGCAGTTCTTGGCAACCATTCCTTTGGGCCGATTTTCAACACCCGAAGACATGGCAAACGCCGCGTGCTACCTGTGTTCAGACGAGGCCAGCATGGTCACTGGCATCTGCATGGAAATCGACGGCGGCCGCTGTATCTAGATCAATGCAGTCGACAATATCGGGAAATAACTCAGCAAAATCAGTACGACCAACACTGACAGTAAAAACGGCCACAGCCCACGCATGATCGCGCTTGGGCTGGCCCCGCTCATGCTGGATGCGATGTACAGACCAATGCCCACAGGTGGTGTCAGCAGGCCAAGTACCAAATTCAGGCTCATCACGACGCCAAATTGAAACGGGTCAATGTCGTAATTGTTCATCGCGATGGGCAGCAAAATCGGGGTCACCAAAATGATCGCAGCGATCCCGTCGATCAACATGCCCACGCACAGCAACACCAGATTTACGATTAGCAAAAACGTGAATGGATCGTCGGTGATCGAGGTGATCAAAGCCGCCAGTTTTTGTGGCAATGCCTCGTAGATAATCACCCATCCAAAGACGTTGGCGGCCGCAATCATAAAGATCACCATCGATGCATTGCGTGCCGTGCGCCCGAACATTTCGCCCAGTTTCGACAGCTTAATTTCGCCGTAAACCAACCAACCAACAAGAAAGGCGATCAACGATGCAACGGCTGCAGATTCAGTCGGCGTTGCGATGCCAAACAGGATGCCACCGATGATCGCAGCAGGGATTAATGCGGCGGGTAACGCGTGGATTAACGCGCGCCTGATATCCGGCCACGACATCCATTCGCCTTTGGGAAACTGCACGCTCAGCCCGATCAAAGCGATCACCACAAAGAACGCGAATGCCAGCATCAACCCTGGAATAATGCCTGCCAAAAACATGTCGCCAATCGGAATTTGCGCCAAAACACCGTAGATCACGAACAGCATTGATGGGGGAATAACGGGGGCAAGCAGGCCGCCTGCGGCAGTTGTCGCGGCAGCGAAGCCTTTGGAATAGCCCTCTTTTTCCATCTCGGGGACCATTGCGCGGCTCATCACTGCGATTTGGCTGGCAGCAGATCCGATGATCGCGGCCATAAACATGTTTGCGAGTAAATTGATATAGGCCAACCCACCGCGAAACCCGCCAACAAACACCCGTGCCGCATTGATAAGGCGCGATGTCATTCCGCCTTCGTTCATCAATTCACCGGTCAACATGAACAGAGGAATGGCCAATAGACCGTAGTTTTCGACACCCGAAAACATCTGCTGGGCAAAGCTGTCGAACAAAACCGTGTTGCCGCTTTCGGCGATGTACCAAATGGCGGTAAGCGTCAGGACCAACGCGATTGGAACCGCGCCAAACAACAGGATGGCAAAGATGAACGGGGTCATAGGCGGCCCCCTCGTAATGTCGTCGATAGATTGGCGATGGCATGCAGGCCGGCCCCAAAGGCAAAGGCGACCATGATGATCCAGACCCAGACCTTTTTGATGCCCAACGTGGTGGTCGGTTCGGCGTATACAAAATTGAACGTCTCGCCCTGAAATGCCTCGATGTTGAAACCGGCGCGTAGCAAGTCAAGGGGTAACAACCAGCGCCAGAGAAAGTACAAAATGGCGGCGACAAACAGCAGCACAACCAGATCAATCGCGATGTTCATGATGTGACGCGCGCGGTCATTCAGCATGTCCTTGATCACTGTTACCGATACCGCACTGCGTTCGTGAATACCGGCTGATGCGGCCAGAAATGTCATCCAGACCATCGCATAAATCGCGGCCTCATCCACCCAGTAGATCGATGCGTTCATGGCCCGTGTAAGCACGTTCAACAGGATCAGCAAAGTGATGAGAATGGCGAGGAACGAGGCGCAGAATATCTCGGCCTTGGCGAGGCCGCGCGACAGTTTGGTGATCATTTTGCGACTGGTCCTTGTGGTTTCGGGACCAGATAAAAACCGGTCCCGACCATTGGTTTATTGAACTGCAGCCGCCGCATCGCGCAGGGTGCCCAATTGCGAGGATTTTTCAGACCACGTAGCGTCCCATTCCTCGATTGCTGCGCCAAAAAACGCGGGGCCAACATCAACAAATGTTTTGCCTGTACCGCGGACTTGGTCCAGCCATTCGACGTCTTTGGCCACGTAGGTGTCGATGACTTTGCCCAGTTCGGCTTGCATTGTTTCGGTAATCATCGCTTTGTCCGCGTCAGATAACCCCTTCCAAACCTTGGCAGAAACCAGTCCGACCATCGGGAACATCATGTGATTTGAGGCCAGAACCGTGTCGGCGTGCTCGTAGTATTTCAGCTTCCAAATCAGTTCCGCGTCCATGTCGATCGCGTCGACCTGACCGTTCGCCAAAGCATCGTAAACCGCTGGCAATGGCATCGGTGTCGGGGCAGCGCCGACCGCATTGTAAAAATCCAAGATCGGGTCAAACGGTGTGATCCGCAGCTTTAGCCCCTTCAAATCGGCGGCTGATGACACTGATCCGCGTGCCACGATTTGGCGCAGACCCGCCATGCCATAGCCAAGGCCGACAACGCCGACTTTTGCAGGCAGTTGATCTAACATGCCGGTCGCAGCATCGGTGCGCAAAATGCGGCCCGCATGTGCAATATCTTTGGCCAAATACGGCGCGTAAAATGCCCCGAAATCAGGCGCGCGGTTGGACACTTCGGCCACCGTCAAAAACGCCATATCAAGAGCGCCGGTTTGAAGCTGCTGCAACATCTGTGCCTCGTTCCCCAATTGGCGGGCGGGAAAAACAGTAACGCTGTGTGCGCCACCTGAAGCATCGTTTAGCGCTGTGCCAAAATCCGTCGCCGCTTTGGTCCAGATGTGCGAGGGCGGTGTGATCAGCCCGATGCGAAAATCGTTGGCGCTGGCGATTGATCCTGCGACCCCCAAAGTGGCGGCAAGTGCGGCCCCGAAAAGCGTAGTGAATTTCATGTTAAAACGTCTCCCCTAATTTTTGTCGTTTATTAGGGACAGCTTGCAGCGCAAGGCCCGCAAGACACAACAGCGATGACCGAATTTTATGCCGTTACCCCGCAAACAAGCGCAAATTCCATGCAGTTCCCCTATGAAGGGTAAGGAAAACCTCACTTGTGAGACTCGCGCAATTCGGGAAACCTGAGTGCATTCAAAGGAGTTCTTTCATGCGAGATTTTTTAGTCCGCTCATTAAACAAGATCATCTGGCTGGTATTTATCGCTATGATGGTTGGGACATGCACAGGGGCAATTATCGCCCTGACACAACATGTTTTTCTTGGCGCAGTGGTATTTTTGGGTGGCTTATTGCTGTCCATGTTCATTGCCGGATCGTTTTTTGTAGCCACCGGAATTTACGAATTATGCTTGGGCATTTACAACAATACCGCCCGTTCTGCCGACGCACTTGAGGCCCTCGCGGGTGTCGATCCAAAACCATAAGCCCTAGCGCTACTGCGGGTCATTTTAGCCCTCGATTTGCGTGATCAAATTTTTCAACGACCAGAACCCTGCCCGTCAGGTTCGACACTTTTTGGGTGAACAGCCCCGCCTTGCCAATTCGAACGAAAATCAACTTTTGCGACACAATTTAAGGAAACAAAATGTATATTTTAAATGGCGATCCTTCAGACCTATCTGCCTGGATCCGCAAGGAAATCAAATTTCCCGGACAGTTCGGGCGGGGCAAGCGCGGCCATGCAGCAAAGCGGGTTCAAGAATGGTTGTGCTTGCATAATCTGGGCCTTGTGATTGATGGCGATTTTGGCCGCGTAAGCGAGGAAACGTTGATGCGTTTCCAGTTCGACACCGGCCTGAACAGCACTGGAAAACTGGACGAAGAAACATGGACCGCCCTAGTTCAACCGATGCAAGATGCGCTGGTCAATCCATTGCTTGCGTCCGTATCATTTAGCGACGCGGTCGCCGAATTTGCCAACCAACATCTAATCCCGCATCCGCGCGAAGTTGGTGGGGCGAATGCGGGCCCGTGGGTGCGCATGTACATGAAAGGCAACGAAGGGTCCCAGTGGCTTTGGTGTGCGGGTTTCGTTGCATTCTGCATGCATCAGGCAGGCGAAGCCTTGATGCACCCGATGCCGATGGGCACCAGTTTTTCCTGCGATAACCTTGCCAATTTTGCCAAGGACAGCGGCCTGTTTCCAAGCGAACGCGACGCAACACCGGATCAAATTCCAGCTGGATCCATTTTCCTGCGCCGATCTGATCCAATGGATTGGACCCATACAGGCATCGTAACCCAAGCATTCGAAAACCACTACGAAACCATCGAAGGCAACACCAACGATGACGGACAGCGCGAAGGGTACGAAGTCTGCGCGCGCCGTCGTGGGTACTCAAATACAGACTTCATCGTTTTCTAAAATTTCACGACCTCACACATTTTCCATCACCCATTAAAACAAGGAATTATCAGATGGCCAAAGCAACCAAACTCCAGCAACGGATCGCCAAGCGTGCCGCACGTGCAGCAGGCCCCGCATTTGTAGGTCAAGTCATGTCCAGCGTTGTCGAAGACGATGCCGGCGGCAAGCACGAGGTCGTGTTTTTACCGGACAAAAACAACCCTGAACTGCGCGACGCGGGCAAGCCGATGCACTTTTACTTCTTGCCTCAAACCAACCGCCTTGCACGTCATTCCGAGGGTGACTTTGTCTTTGGGGTGCAGCGTTTTTCCGGCATTATGGACCCGTCCAAAAATATCGGCGAAGACGGATATTCCGAACTGGCTGGCGGCGTGATGAATTTCACCGCCACACTTGCCCCCCCACCCGGCGTTGTGGAAAAGGCATTCGCCGACGTCAAAGACCAACTGCAATTGACGCAGAACAAACACTACTTTTGGGAAAAAAACACCCCGATTGTCGCCGTGCCAGCCCCTGTGGCATTGCGTTCGAACAACACCGTTTTGCACAGTCTGAACTACAAGAATTCCGATACCGGTCAGGACGGCGTGATCACCGACAACCCCGATGCGTGGGCCTTTGAAATCCAAGGTGCAGGCGAAGGAACGCTGAACATCATGGCCACAAACGCCTACACGGTGATGATGGGGCGCCGCCCGATCGAGCTGATTTGGGGCGCTGCCAAAAAAGGCACATCCCCTCTGACTTTGGAAAACCACATTTCCTATGACGTGTGGACCGTCCCCTACAAGCTGACGATTACAGGCGATTGGGAACGCATACGCACCCATTTCTCTGCCTCAGCGCAGGGCCAATATGCGTGGTTCAAGGCCACCGCATCCCACGAGGTGAACAAGCTGATCGAGAACGGTGCGATCACGGTCGACATCGAAGTTGGTGCGGGCCTGAGCATGGAAGATCGCGCCAAACTGGACATGGCCGCGGACACAATCATCTCGACCATTACCACCATGGTGACAGAAAAATTGACCCAAGCAGGCACCACGCTGGACGAAACGGTTGATGCTGCAAATGCCGAAGTGAACGTCGTTGAAGGCAAGAAGAAATCAGGTTTTCTGTCTTTGCTTTCGTCCTTCAAAGTCGGGGCATCTGCCGCGGTCAAAAACCGCAAGGACGTGTTCGAGGGGTCATTCACCTTCACCAAAACGATCGAAGAACAGGTCACCCGTTCTGAAGTCATTTCCGCCCAAATGGAAGGCGTGTTTGACGAGATCAAAGAAGACAAAACCAACCTCGATCGTTACTTTACCGAAGTGTTCATGGAAGAAGGTTTTCGCAAAGTTCACGTTGTCACATCAGCAATTGCGAACTGGCCAGAGAACCAGATTGGCGATCCGATCCATTCGCTCAAGGTGCAAATCGGCTATCCCGACAGCCAAGGGCAGGTCAATTGGAAACCCTCAGGCCGGGTGCTGGACGGGCCCACAGATGTCGAAATGTCGGACACAACCATTCCGGCAATCTGGGTTCCAGGCAACAAAGACGCGCGGTTTATCTTTGATTTCACACGGCATGGGGATCGCGGCGAAGACAGTGAAAAAATCTGGGTGCGCAAAACAATTGCGTTCAAGGAAAGTCCCGATGTCGCCGTGAATGAAATCGTCGAAGAATACGAAACCGATGCCCACACAATCGACGTACGCGCCGAAAGTTCGGGGCAATTGCTGGTCGGCCCGATCAACATCGACATGGTCATCCCCGACGAGGACAAACAGATCGATGTGATCGTGCATGTGCGGACCCCAAAATTCGGCGAAAAAGCTTATCGTTTCAACGGATCTACCGCCAACGCCGAACGCTATTACAAAGTTTGGTACGCCAAGCCTGCTGACCTTGAAGACTATGAATACAAGGTCGAAGCCACGGTCAAAGGCAAACGATTTGGACAGAAATCAGTGCGCTGGGAAGGCGACTGGACGTCAGGGGCTGGCAATGGCCCGTTGACTGTCGAAATCCCTGCCCCACCGGACAATCTGAACGACAAACTCGACACTTATTTGTCCTGATACACCGGTGCAGCCTTGGCCCCATGTTCAGGGCTGCACCCCTTCGTTTTCCGGAGTTTTCACATGCCCAAATTCACCACTCTTAACACTGTTCGCGCCACGCCAACGCGCATGAAAGCAGGTCGTTTGATCCCTGCGCATCGGTTCCAACTGGACCCCGGGCGGTTGAAAACAACCATGGCCAACGTCAAATTGGCGGACCAGATAAACACGATCGCGACGGTCAGTTCTGGCCTCAAGATGAAGATCACAGAGGCACGCCATTCCATCCTGACCTCGCTTGATATGCGCGCGCAATTGGGCATCGCGACCGCCAAAAACATCAGTGGCCCAATCATGTCGGATTCCGGTGCGATGGTATTGCGCGATCGCAAAGATACAAAACTGCGTTGGGTCAAACGCGTGTTTGAAATTGCCGCACCAGCCGATCTGACCAAACCGATTTTCCGGGCACTTCAGGCCGGGACCGCCATTGACGGAACTGATTTATGGACCGCCGATCTGACCTTGCCTGTGCGCCAAGTCCGCCTTGTCGCCACCCAGCGCCAGATTGATCAGATGCGCGCACAAACGCCTGATTTGACCTTTCGCGATGTGCCCTCTCAACTGCGCGAGGCCACATTGAAATTACCCTACATGTCCACGGACGGGACACGCAGTATCGAATTGCAAGGCACCGTCGCACCGGCGGGCGACACCGTCAGTTTTACGTTCACTGGCGATGCAATTTCGCTGGCCTACAAGCTGTTGCGCGACACCGACGAGGCACACATCGAACTGCTATCCGACTACACCGTTTACGAGGCGATGGAGGCTGAAACCGTGGTAAACGCCGCACCAGCGCCTGCGACAATGGCCGTGCCTGCCGCACGTTTGGGCCTTTTGCGGCGCGCCAATTTGTCGACAGTGTTTGGCAACCGCGTGCGTGCCGCCAATATTTCAACCCGTCGCCGCGCTGACATTTCCGGTGTACGACGCAAGCCTAAACGCGTGAATGCGCTGCTTAGAAACAACCAGCTAAAAGGGCGTGCGGCAATTTTGGCTGCTGCAAAAACCGCGCAGATTGCGACCATGCAGGCCCAAGCGGTCAAAGCACCAAAGGTCCTGTGTGGATGGCTCTTGCA
>JBLHSG010000005.1:0-140911 GCA_047626725.1 Ascidiaceihabitans sp. | reverse complement strand
CGCGGTTCGAGTCCGTGTGGGGGCACCATTTCACCATATTTTAAAGTCCAAAGACATCCGATTAGCCCTGTGTTATATGGGGTTTGCGGTAACTCTTTGTCCGATAGCGTTTAGCGTTGTCTGATACGATACCCCCAGATTGGGGGTGTCCGTGGGGGGATCGGGATTGAGTCGAAAAGGTGATACCCCCAGCCATGCCATTGTCAGATGTTAAAATTCGTAACCTGAAACCACGCGACAAAGCTTACAAAGTTTCTGACTTTGAGGGTCTGTTTGTTCTGGTAAAGGTCAATGGGTCCAAACTTTGGCAGTTAAAATACAGGCTCGACGGTAGGGAACGGCTGTTTTCTATCGGTGTCTATCCTGATGTAAGTCTTGTGCAGGCGCGCAAAGCAAAGGAGCAAGCCCGCGCACAGATCGCGGCAGGAATTGATCCCAGCGAGGCCAAGCAGGAGGAAAAGCTAAGACGCATCGAAGTCAAAGGGCAAACTTTTGAAAAGCTGGGTGTCGCTTTTCTCGATAAGCAGCGCAAAGAGGGAAAATCCAAAGTAACTTTGGACAAGACCGAATATCACCTCAAGCTTGCTAACCGTGATTTTGGGCGCAAACCGATTACTGAGATCACCGCGCCGATGATCCTCAAGACGCTGCGCAAGGTCGAGGCTAAGGGCAATTACGAAACTGCGCATCGCCTTCGCGCGCGGATCGGATCGGTGTTTCGTTATGCTGTTGCCAGTGGGGTTGCTGAAAGTGATCCGACATATGCGCTGCGCGACGCGCTGATCCGTCCAACCCGTGTGCATCGGGCCGTTATCACTGATCCCAAAGCGCTGGGCCAATTGATGCGCGAAATTGACGTATTCGAAGGGCAGGCGACCACGCGCATTGGTTTGCAGTTGTTGGCGATCCTTGCCCAGCGCCCTGGCGAAATACGCCATGCCAAGTGGGAAGAATTTGATTTTGTGGAAAAGGTTTGGGCGATCCCCGCTGCCAAGATGAAAATGCGCCGCGATCATTTGGTACCATTACCTGCGCAGGCTTTTGCGTTGTTAGACGAGTTGCGCCGCATGAACGGGAATGGCGACTATTTGTTCCCGTCCCTGCGCACGTGGACGCGGCCTATGTCTGAAAATACGCTGAACGCAGCATTGCGCCGGATGGGGTATTCTGGCGAAGAAATGACTGCGCACGGGGGGTGATAAAATCTGACCTTTCATTCGGAATGGCGGTTGGAAATTGACTATTTGCAGACGACGTCGCAAGTTCGTTTGAGCAGGGAGCATCCAATTGCATACCGATGATTTGAATGAGCCCGTTACCGCTCTGGCCACACGAACTCGAGCATATTTGGTGAAAATTGCAGTGCAGGGCGCGCCTGTGACGTATCAATTTGTCGCAAAGGCCCTGGACATTTCGCCGCCAAACACGATCCACCAGTTAACGATCGCGTTGGAAACCTTGATCGAACAGGATGCAGCCACCGGCAAACCGTTGATCACAGCACTTGTGATCAGCAAAGCACGCGGTGGATTGCCCGCCCCAGGTTTTTTCGATTGCGCACACCGTGTTGGCCGGTTTGACGGTGATATGTCAGAAACAAACTGTGTTGCGTTTTTTACAGCTGAATTTGCGGCCGCGGTAGAACATTGGGGCGCCGCCTCAGGTGTGCTTGATTAAGGCGGTCAAAGCATGCGAGACGACTAATAGTCGGGTGCGACGAACGTTGAGCACAAAGGGCTTAGTCGATCTTGATTTTTGGCCCGAGTACTTCAATCGCTTTGCCCACCCAATCATTCAATTCAGCCGATGAAATCGTGATCGCGATATCCTGAGGCGGGAAGCTGTGGCGGCGATCAAAGTATTTTGAGGCTTGCGGCAGATAATCCCATTTCAGGCGCAAATTTTCTTCGGCGTAGACCTGCATAAACGCATCTACATCGGATTGCGGTGGTAACTTTGGGGCCCCGCGCGGCAACAACGCAAACAACTGATTACGGATAGCAGCGCGGTTCTTATGCCAAGTCGGATTGTCAGTTTGGGCTAGATTGAAGTTGCGCAAAATTTCTTGGCTATGAGCAGACAAGCTGCTGTTGGACCGTGGCAAGTTATCGTGCGGAATTTGTGTGCCGAGGGCCTGTTTGAAGGGGACCAAAACGTCGGGATGATCCTCGAATGCGATGGTCAGAACAGGGTGACCGCCAGTTGCAGATTCCCACATCCTTAGATGACTGTGATAGCGCAAGCCGTGGGGGGCGTTGTCATCGTTGCGCAGCACGTTTTGACTGACTGATCCGGTGTGAACCAGTCGCGTTGTATAGGCGCTGATTGCCCAGTTGTCCTGCTTTCGAGCAATGGCGAACACTCGGATATTGCTGGATATTTTCTGTAATAACGCGCCGATTTTGCGAATTCGGTCCTCGCTTCTGCACAGTAATCCTTCGAAAGAAAATGCAATCCGCGCAGGGTTGACCTGTGTTATTTCTTGGACGAGGGCGGCTTCAAAATACGCGTCAAAATCATCTATTTGCGAGGCGCTCAAACCGTTAACTTTTGCGAATTCCTGAAGGGATGCAGGGTTGCCGCCGTATGCGTCTAGCCCCATGTCGTAGTTCCCAATTTTGGGCAGTTTGGGGCAGTAAATACCTTCGGCCAACAGGTCTGCTTGGTTGTCGCGCAGAAACTGCTGAATGGTTTTGGACCCGCATTTTTCGTGCCCGACATGTAAGATTATTTGTGGGCGATCTGGAACAACAGACAGGCTTTGATCTGCGATTGTCATGACGGGTCACCTAAAAATTGAAATTGAAGCGTCCGGATTGGATCGCAAATTTGCGCGTTACAGGAAATGTTCCAAGGCATTCAGGCGCGCGTGCAGGTCATCGGAACGTACAAATCTGATCTCGGCGAGGCCAAGGCCCAACATCCGATTGTCGCCGATACTGTCGTCTTTTGACATGTCGGTCGTATTGTCTGTTTGCAAGGTCAAAGACACAAATTCGGCACCGGGTTTGGGCGGCAGTGTCGCCTTAAGAAGCGTGGGGCCCTGTACGGGTTTGCGCGCAATTTCCTGTCCATCGCGCAGCACAGAGATTTCGGTTTCTGCATGCGGCGACACCACGCGGATATAAGCGTCATAGCTATGCAAAACATCGGGCAAAGTGAAACGTAGAACGGCTTGAGCGTCGCTTGACCAAACCCCCCAATTTTCCGCTTTGTGCCAGAAATTTCCCCAAAGCAAACTGTCGGCAAAGCAATTGATGTCGAGGTTGGCGTACTCTGCACCGTGGCCAAACGTATAGGATTCACCCAGCGTCACAGCGCGCGATTTGCCTTTATGCGCAAGGCCACACATTGATTTGGACTGCGTCAGAATCTGGTCACCAAAGGTATCCCACGTTTTGAATGTCGCAGAAGAACTAACAATCGATGCCTTGTTCACGAGTTTGAAGCGGTTCGAAAACAGATCGTACAGCGTATTAATCACGTCGCGTTCAGAACATTCATCCACGGTTATCGCCAAGTTTTGCCGGGCGCGTACGGCGCTGGATCGTTGACCGCAGACCACGGGTTTACCGGCCGCCAATGCTTCGGAAACGGGTAGACCCCAACCTTCGGCGCGGCTTAAGTACAGGCCACACAAGCAATCTTTGTACAGGACCTCAAGATCATGATCGTTCGCATCGTCGACCCACACAATACGGCCATGGCGATTTAACGATTCCAGATGGGCAAGGATACCGTCACATTTCCAACCGGTTTTGCCGACAACAACCAGCTTGGGGCATCGATCGCCTAATGCCTTGTCCAAGGCCATCCAAACGTTAAACGCGGTGACGTGGTTTTTGCGCGGCTCAAGCGTGCCAACCATCAAAGCGTAGTTTTTTGGTTCCAAACCATAGCGCGCGATGACGTCGCTTGGCGCAGGCTTTGCTAAGCCGGTCAGCCTGTCGGGCGGGGGGCTGACACTGCCTGGGGCGACATTTAATTCGACCACGTCAATTTTACCGGAATAGTCGGATAAATCCAAAATCGCTTGGCGGGTTTCACTGGAATTACAAATCAAACCACTGGCGACTTGAAGGATGTTGGTGAACCAGTATCCGAATTCAATTGCGTGCTGTTCCTCGAAATACTCTGGGTGGGACAGCGGCAGCAAATCATGCATGTAAACGACGCAATCGACGCCTTTGAATTGCAGATCGCGCAGGCTTTCGAACAGCCCTCTGATGTTCCACGTTGCCCCGAGGAGTATGAGGGAGTCACCGGTGCTGAAGTCGTAGATCGGGGCATTGACGCTATTAAGCAGAAAGGCCTCAAGCCGGTCTTTCCACCCTATTGCACCACGGCTGAAATCATCAAAGACGTCACAAAACAACTGACTGTCGATGATCTGCCAGTCGCCAGATTCTGAAAAAAAGCAACACATTGCCTTTATGTCACGTTGTCCAAGAACGGCTCGGGTCGCCTCCATTTGCACACGCTGAATGCCGGTTACAGTATGAGAGTGCGTTAAAAAGTGCAGCAAATCGGTGATGTCGAAACAGACAAAACCAACGTTTTTGGTGTACGACGCGTAGGCTTCAGCCGGGTCAAACATTCCGTTCACGTTAGCCCACCCCCATGGTCAAATGAATTATCTGTTTTTAGAGTTATCAAAATGTAGTCTAAAACTAGTACGATTGACGCTCAAATGTAAACCTAGGCTTACACGCAAGGCGCGCAATTTTGTACCAAATGTTAAAATAATTGCCCTGTTTTCTTTGATCCACGATCTGGGCGCTGTATATGTGCGTCCGAGTGGAGCGTATTTGAGTTACAGATTAATCAAATTTGATCGGGTTCATCGGGTTCCCAGTGGCCTGATTTCGTCGGATACCAAGACTGATGACCTGTGCCAAATACACGATGCTTCGAACCGAAGTAGGCAATTGAAACAAAAGGCAATACTATGCTTCGTGAGGGTCACGCACCAGATTTTACCGCGCGCCTAAAGTTGATGTCCGGCGCACCTGTGGATCAGCCGATGACGTTGCATTACGGGCTGGATTCGAAAGATCTGCTCGTGTTCCCATGGCTGGATTTTAACAAGTTCCTCGCGCTACTGAATTTGACTTCGGATGGGCGTCAGTGGCTGGAACGGTTCGACAGAGAAAAGCATATCATGCTGTTCAAAAACTTTGTTGATCCGGTTGTTCAGCTTATGAAGGCAAACGGCATTTCAACGCCTGTGTTGTTAAGGATGGGGGACGGGCGGGACGATTTTGACTTCCCGACGCTCACGAAATCTGTCGGAATTACGAATGAAAAACGCCAGCGTTATGTGTTGAACCTAAATGTTCCTCGGCATTGGGGCCATATTCCCGTTGTTCGAAATCATGATATTGAACATGATGCAAAACACTCGAAATTGATATGGCGTGGGGCGACGACAGGGTCGTTTCATATTGCATCGACACATAGTTTGACGCGTTCAAATCTAGCGCTGAACTTTGATAAGTTTGGTGAACACGATTTGGGATTTACCGAAATTGTGCAATTGAACGAAGCTATTTCTCGCGTCCCCCCTGCAAAACTGAAAACGATGCTGCGTGAGGCTGTGTCGGTCCAAGAACAATTGAAGTATAAGTACTTGCTTTCGCTAGAAGGAAACGATGTGGCGAGTGGGTTGAAATGGATGTTATATTCCAATTCTA
Source organism: Ascidiaceihabitans sp. (assembly GCA_047626725.1). Classification (GTDB taxonomy): domain Bacteria; phylum Pseudomonadota; class Alphaproteobacteria; order Rhodobacterales; family Rhodobacteraceae; genus Ascidiaceihabitans. Next base: position 135,218 of record JBLHSG010000005.1, on the reverse strand, counting down.
CTGTGCTAATGCCGCATCCTACATGTGAAACGTGGGCCTGCGAAAGCCAGTTAAAACCTTATGTTCACTACGTTCCGTTGGAAGATGATCTATCAGATTTAAATGACAAAGTGATGTGGTGCCGCGACAATCCAATTGACGTGAATTACATCGCAGCCTGCGGGAAAGCATATATTTCCGAATTCATGGACCCGGAAACGGAAGACAAATTGGCATCTTCAATTTTGATGAAAGCGTGCGCTTCGGGACGTATTGAAATTGAAAAGGTACTAATAAAAGAAATTGAAAAAATACGTGATGGTAAGTTACGTACACTGGACTAACACATTCGATTATTAGCGTACTTTACTCAATATAACACTGGCAGTTTCATTTGGCGTAATATTACTAGTGTGAATATCGCCCTTTGAAATTGGTAACGATGCGTGCTGGCGTAATTCGCTTAGCAAACTTGTTTTGGTGGTTGATCCACCATGCGCAACAACTCTTTCATATAAAATATCGGCTGCATCATTATCATTTTCGCAGGGTTGCAATAGAAACACATTAGAATTTTTTCCAATGGCGTTCGTGAATTTTTGTAAATTTTCTTGATCGGAATAAAGCGAATGACCAGCCCCGAAATCAATTACACAAGGGGATCGATGATCTTGCAGCAACCCCACGACGGCAAGAAGCGTCAGGCGCTCGTAGTAGAGGCGAAAATCGTCTTATTGCTGATTTTTGATGCAAGATAGGACACGAAAATAGTGCGCGGCCAACTCATCTAAGCCTTGCGGAGGCTTACTCAACCCTGCGTCAGCCAGCGCGGATTGTTCTGACCGATAGAACGTTTTATCTGCACGGAAATAGGGCCAACAGGCGTCATACATAGACATTTTTGGAACGCCCAGCATTTTTGACAGTAATTTTGCGACGGTAGTTTTACCGGCACCTTCTGGCCCGATCAGAACCACAGGGCTCGTCAATGAAGTGCTCATTTTCAATGGGTTCCCCGACACCAAACCACACAAACGCACTATCGCGAGACATCACAAATTTTGAGACAGGCACAAGTTTTGTCAAGCGTGGCGGCCCAGTATTCGCTGGGAAAAAAGCTGGGCGAGACCTCGATTAAAATGTCGTCTGCCCGTACGCGGTTTAGTCGCGACCATCGTCGAAAGGGCCCAGAAAACTGGCGAGGAAGTAATGCTGATGGCTTAGTTCGCGGACCAACATTTCCTCCATTTCGACAGGAATCACATTGCAAGACATCAAAACTTCGCCGCGCCGATGGGTCAGGCTGGCAATGATTTGATGACCTTTGGGCGCATCAAGCGGTACAATCGTGTGCAACAATCGCCGGATCCAGCCGCCATAATGCGGCGCGCATTCGGTGACCAAGGCAAAGGCCTCGCGGTAGATCCCAGGGTCGGCATTATGCGCCGGTGCAAATGGTAATCACCAAATTCACCGTCATTTGCAACCCGCAGGCCAACGTCCGAAAAGCCAGATGGCAGGCCAAGTTAGTTTTGATGCAGGGACACTGATTTCGGAGTAATTTCGGACCCAAGGTGCAAGCTGGTCAACGGGTTGGCTTTTTGATCCGCCCAGCACAAATCCCGCGGATTTTCCTAAGATGCGTCAAACTGTAAATCCGGAAAATCAGATTGCAGACCAAGCGTAATTTCGGCGGCTGTTTCGGGCGTTACTTGCCCTTGATCGTTTAATTCGATTTCGGCAATCGAATAGGTGGGCACCCACAAGGCGCGCATGTCTGGTGCGTCGTCGTCCCAGCGGTCTAGGACGGTCGCGAATTGTTGCGCTGGCCCACCTGCGTTGATGGCCCGAACAAGTGTTTTTTAACGTGTAATTGCGTTCCGAACTCAGCGGCTTCGTCAAAATATGGCGCGTCTGGGCTGGCAAGACCGTGAATAAATTCTTGCATAATAGAATCGCGGGCCGCAGTAAAGCAGCCCGTCAAAAATCTTAGAAACGGATATAAAGAAGGCAAGCGCCTTTGGCATCTTCATCACGTTTGGAGTTCTGAATCTCGGTCATTTCGTTTTAGACGGCAGCAAAAATTTCGGAACGATCTTTGGATGTTTTGTTTTTTTCAGTACGCATTTTAAAATACTTTCTTATTTTAAATTTTGATTTTAAAGGATTTTATTTTTGGAAGCGGATATACAGCAGTTTATCCGGTGTCATAGCTTTGAGATGGTCATCGGTGTGAACATCTTTCAACTTGTCAGCAACTTCTACCATAATGTGTTTCAGCAAGTCGACTTTATGGTTTGCTGTGAGATTTTGGGGGCATCAATATTCCTCCCACTTAATGTTTTGGAAGACCCTTTAGATGCGGTAAAAAAATTTAGAAAATAAAAAAACGAAAAGAAGCAAATAGGGCCAATCCGTAACTCACGGTGGCACCGCACGCAGGTTTGTGCAGCTAAAATTTGTGATGCAGTTCGTTGCTTTGCGATCTTTGGTTTAGGTGTTTTTCTTGGTAAGTCGTGTTTTAAATTGAAAAGTTACCATACCTCTTCAAGGGAATTTCCGGATGTTTGGGTGAAAATGCCTTTTTTGTCTTGGGTCGAAACCTTGGAGTGGCAGGCAGCTATCGGCTGACTAGAAAATTTCTGGTGGTTCAGGCGTTGCCCTAAGTCCCGTTATTGACCCAGACCGTCTGCCGAAACGCCTTAGGCCAGCCACGTCGTTCCATTGTAGGGGACGCCATCAAATGAATTAGATGCCATTGCACTTTCGAGTTAAGCGTCAGGAATTAAATTTTCAATTTTTTCCGAAAGACATATTATGACCAACACTGGACTTAGCGAACCCGAATTGCGCACCGCTATCGAAACTAACGACCCTGAACTTCGATTGCATCCTGACGAAACTTACTTTCCTTGTTCCATCGAGGCGTTGTTAAAGAACAGAATTTTGCATGATAAAAAGATGGGCAATGACACGGCCTGACCCGTGCCAGACCAATTGCCCTCCAGCGGCGGCGATTATTGGTTGATCATTGATGACAGTTTTAAGACTGGCGATCTGACGCATGCCCCGGCTTATGTTCACGCGTATTGGGACCCTGGCTGTAACTACACCGACCTGTAATTTTGGTTCTTGTACGCCTTTAAAGGGCCGGGCACGGCGCATATTAATGGGCTGATTTTTGACAGTATTGTGCACACGGGCAACCCGACGCTGGCCCCGTTGGGTGAACACTATGGCGATCGGGAATGCGTGATGATCCGTATCGATAACACAAGCAAAAAACCGGTGGCAATTTGGTTGTTGCAGCGTTCAGCCGGGACCTTGTTCGAAGGTGATGATCTGGATCATTTCGAACGATCTGGCACCCAATTTGTTGTCTATTCGTCGTGCAATGGCCACGCGCATTACGCCCACCAAAGCAGCAATCATTCGGAGCATCATGAAATTCCTAGCAGCGGTTTCCCTGCTGGAGTCGAATTTTTCCTGCGCAATGACACCAAAGACGGGGGGCAAAATTAAACGCGGCCAAGGCGTATGAAATCGTATCTGCCACATGGTTGGGGGATCGTTTCGCCGAACCAAATTGGTTAAATTACCCCTACCGTTGGGGACCTGAAGGTACTGAAACAAAGTTAAGCAGCGCTGATGTCGATCGGATTTTGAAATCCGGTCTGGATTTTCCGTCGTCTGTTACCAAACATTTGGGCGGTCTGATTGATCCGCTTTTGGCAAAATACGGCAAGGATGATCTGAACGGGCCGCATGGGCCAAAAACCAAATCAACATGGACTGGCTGGTACGGCACGTAGCGTTTGGTTTATCAATTGCGGCTAATTTCGATAAATACTATTGATGCAGCATGACATTTGATCAAATCAGAACGTTCCTTTGGGTTGCCCGCCTTGGTGGATTTCGCAAGGCATCGCAGCGCTTGCACTTGTCGCAACCCGCCGTGTCCACGCGCATTGCCAACCTCGAAGAAGAGCTGCGTGTTTCATTGTTCGAACGCGGTCCCGGCGAACTGGTTCTGACCAAACACGGCACGCTGTTGTTGTCTTATGCGGAACAAATGTTGTTCGTTGAAGAAGAGATAAAGCAGCGTGTTGCCAATCCGGCCGAGACCGAGGGCCTGTTTCGTGTTGGTGCGTCTGAAACGATTGCGCAGGCGTGGTTGCCGTCATTTCTAAAGGCGTTCAGCGATCACTATCCGCGGGTGAACGTTGATTTGACCGTCGATATTTCGTTGAATTTGCGGACTGCGTTGTTGGAACGTCGCCTTGATCTTGCGTTTATGATGGGCCCTGTTTCGGAATATTCGGTGGAAAATGTGGCGCTGCCGCCGTTTGATTTGCACTGGTATCGATCGTCGTCAAATGACCAGACGGATTTGACCAAAATTCCGGTGATTTCTTACTCCAGCAAAACGCGTCCTTACCGCGAATTGATGTCGGAATTGTCTCGTAAAATTGGGCCAAAGGCGCGGGTGTTCGCATCTGCGTCATTGTCTGCCAGCCTCAAGATGATTGCAGCGGGGGTTGCTGTGGGTCCGTATCCACGTGCGCTTGCCAATGATGATCTTGAGGTAGGGCGCATTGTTGAGTTTCATCCTGGAATTTTGGCGCAACCGCTTGAATTCACGGCATCATATCTGTCAGAACCCCGTAGTTTTCTGGTTGAAAATAGTGCAAAAATCGCACGAGACGTGGCGTTAGAATGGGATCAATCACATCCAAGGTAGTTCCAAAAAATCTATCACTTGTGATCAAAAATGATAATTTGATTTAATTGCTCGCCCCATGTGAAGCTTCGGTAACACGGCGGGGGCTATATTTATGACCGATCAAGCAATGCATCACGCAGATCTCAAGGCGTCGTCTGCACAAGGTGTACGTGCGGCGATCAGGGTTGGCAATTACCTAGGTCACACGTCTGGTTTGGCGGCTGGAAAACTGCAATGTAACCTTGCGATTATCCCTGAAAAATACGCGCTGGATTTCTTGCGGTTTTGCCAACGCAATCCGAAACCCTGTCCGATTGTGGGTGTCAGCGATACGGGCAATCCGTTTCTACCGACCTTGGGCACAGACATCGATATTCGCAGCGATGTGTCGCGCTACCGTGTGTTTCGCGACGGTGTCCTAAGCGAAGAACCGACAGACATCGCGGCCCTTTGGACGGACGATTTGGTGACGGTGGCCTTGGGTTGTTCGTTCACTTTTGAAAACGCGCTGATCCGGCACGGTATTCCCGTGCGCCACATGGAAACCGGTCGCAATGTGCCGATGTATCGATCTAACATCGCGCTGAATGCGGCGGGTCCGTTTGCAGGTGAAATGGTCGTGACCATGCGCCCGATCCCTGCAGAACAGGTCGCAGATGCCTATAGAATTAGCGGTCTTTACCCACACGCGCACGGCGCACCCATCGCGCACGGCGATCCCTCTGTTGTCGGAATTACCGATCTGTCGCAGCCTGATTGGGGCGAGGCGGTTGATATTCGTGACGGCGAAATACCTGTCTACTGGGCCTGCGGTGTGACCCCGCAAAACGTCCTGCTGGATGCAAAACTACCGATCTGCATCACCCATTCACCCGGTCATATGCTGATCGCGGATGTTGCCGAAGACGGCGAAACAACAATTCTAACCACACCATAAACGTCCCCTAAAATCTACCCAACACATCACCCAACTCGGAGAACCAAAAAATGAAAAAAACACAGTCCATCAAAGTATTGTCGCTTCTCGTTGCCAGCACGGCGCTTGCCGCACCGGTATTGGCCGAAGATCTGTCTGTCGTTGGCAGCTGGTCAAGCCTGCCGCTTCACAAACAATACGAGGCCCCGTTCTGGACCAAAACCCTGCCCGAAGCATCCGGCGGCACCATCAATGTTGAGCTGACAACCCACAACCAGATGAGCCTGGGCCTTGGCGATATTTACCCGCTGCTAGGTCAAGGCGTCTATGACGTCGCGATGACAGTTGCCGATTATGCCGTGGCTGATGCGCCCGAACTCGAAGGTTTGGACGTGCCATTGTTGGCCCTGACGGCGGATGAAGCCCGCGCAATGGTTGATGCCGCACGCCCGATGGTGTCCGACATTTACCGGGACCGTTTCAACAGCCACGTTTTGGCCATCGCGCCGTACCCGCCACAGGTCGTGTTCTGTAATCACGAGATTTCAAACCTTGGCGATTTGACCGGTCTTAAGGTCCGCGCGTCTGGTCGTATGACCGCCAAACTGCTCGAAGCATTGGGCGCCGAAGGCGTGAACGTGTCGTTCTCCGAAGTGCCGGGAGCCTTGCAAAACGGCGTTGTTGATTGTGCCGTAACCGGTGCCGGATCTGGCTACAGCGCTGGCTGGTGGGAAGTATCAACACACCTGTTGCCGATCCCGCTGGGTGGCTGGGATTCAGTTGTGACCGCGATCAACATGGACAAGTGGAATTCGCTGAACGCCGACACCCAAGCCTTGTTGACAGAACAAGTCGTCAGCGGTTTTGAAACACCAGCATGGGACAGCGCCCAAGACGCATTGGTCAACGACATCGCATGTCTGACCGGCAACGCCGAATGCCCATCAGGTGAGGCCCGTTCAATGACTTTGGTTGAGGTCAGCGACGAAGATTTCACCCGTGCCCGTGACATTCTAACCAGCGAAGTTCTGCCAGAATGGGCCGAACGCGCCGGTGGTGATTGGGCCGCACGTTGGAATGACAGCGTTGGTAAAGTTGTCGGCGTTACGATTAACTAATCGACACAAAACCAAGCAACAATAAGGGACGGACCGAGATGGAACTGAAAATGATACAAAGCTTGCGGGCGATCAACAAAGGGGTGGCCCTTGTGGTCGGTGCCGGCTTGTTGTTGTGCGCAGCTTTCGTGCTGACAGACATCATCATGCGACAAATCGGTTCGTCCCTTGGCGGTACAGAAGAAATCGCGGGCTATACTATGGCGCTCGCGACCTCGTGGGGCATGTCCTACACGCTGCTGGAACTGGGGCACGTGCGCATCGATTTGTTGCGCTCCCGTGTCGACAGTTTCAAACGCGCGCTGTTTGACGTGTTTTCCATGACCGTGATGACCGGTGTCATTATCACAATCGCGATCAAGGCATGGCCGGTGGTCGAACGGTCGTTGGTCAACGGATCACGTGCAAATACGCCGCTGGAAACCCCGCTGATCTGGGTGCAACTGCCGTGGTTTGCCGGATGGGTCTGGTTTGCTTTGATGTCGACAGTGACAACGCTGGCGGCCCTGAGCCTGCTGGTCAAACGCCGTCACGCCGAGACTGAAAACTTTGTTGGCGCGTTCGCCGAACAGGAGACGCTGCAATGATCGTTTACATCTCGGTTGGCCTGCTGGGCCTGTTGGCGCTGTCCATTCCTGTTGGCATTGTTTTGTTCCTCCTTGGCTTTGGGATCGACACGTTCTTTTCCAGTTTTCCGCTAATCCGCGGGCTGGGGAACATGGTCTGGTCATCGTCCAATTCCGCGACGCTGATCGCCATTCCATTCTTTGTTTTACTCGGTGAAATCCTCGTGCGCAGTGGCGTGGCGACACGCACTTATGCCGCGTTGGATCGCTGGGTGTCGTGGCTGCCGGGTGGTTTGGTGCACGCCAATATCGCCACCGCCACGATGTTTTCCGCGACCTCAGGATCGTCTGTTGCAACGGCCGCGACTGTGGCGACTGTCGCGATGCCCCAAGCTGAAAAGCTGGGTTACGATCCTAAATTATTCTCGGGCGCAATTGCTGCGGGCGGCACGCTGGGCATCATGATCCCGCCGTCGATTAACCTGATTGTCTACGGTTTCCTGACGCAATCCTCGATCCCGCAACTGTTCCTTGCAGGCCTTATTCCCGGCATCGCGCTGGCGCTGGCCTTTATGGCGGTAACTGTTTTGATCTGCGCTGTGCGTCCTGATCTGGGCGGCACACGCCGCACATTCCCGTTTCCGCAAATGCTGCGCGCGTTGATTGATTTGATCCCGATCCTGATCCTGTTCGGTCTGATTGTCGGGTCGATTTATCTAGGCTGGGCCACCCCAACCGAAGCCGCAGCCGTTGGCGTTGCCGGTGCCATGCTGATCGCGCTCGCCTTTGGCGGTGTGTCGTGGTCGATGCTATCGCAAAGCCTGACAGGCACGGTTAAAATCACCTCGATGATCATGCTGATTGTCATGGGCGCGTCGTTCCTGAACTTTACTTTGGCCTCTGCTGGGTTGGGTCGGGAGCTGACGGAATTCATGACTGGCCTTGGCCTGACGCCATTAAAAACCATCCTCGTTGTGGTGGTTTTGTACATCGTGCTGGGGTTCTTTATTGAAACTCTGTCGCTGATGGTTGTGACCATTCCGATCATCGTGCCGCTGGTTGTGGCCCAAGGGTTTGACGTGATCTGGTTCGGTATTTTGATGATTGTTTTGATCGAAATGGCGCTGATTACACCACCCGTTGGTCTGAACCTTTATGTGGTCCAAGCGGCGCGAAAATCCGGCAGCTTAAACGAGGTCATGCTGGGTGCGTTGCCCTATTGCCTGACGATGTTGGCCATGGCGTTCCTGTTAATCGCGTTCCCGAGCATCGCGTTGTTCCTGCCGCACGCCTTACAGTAAAAACCAAACTTTCTTTTAAAACCAAATGACTGCGGGGCATCTAGCGCCCGCAAACAAAGGAGATACGTCTGATGTGGCAATTTTGGGTTGATCGTGGCGGCACCTTTACCGACATCGTAGCCAAAACACCTGATGGCGCTTTGCGTACGCAAAAGCTGCTGTCGGAAAACCCCGAAGTGTACCCGGACGCCGCCGTGCATGGCATTCGCCAACTGCTTGGTCTTGCGCCAGATCAGGCGATCCCAAACGCCACGATTTCTGCCGTGAAAATGGGCACAACTGTCGCGACCAACGCGCTGCTGGAACGCAAAGGCGAACGCACTGTTTTGCTGATCACCAAGGGGCTGCGTGACTTGCTGCGCATCGGGTATCAAAACCGCCCACGGCTGTTTGATCTCAACATCGTGTTGCCCGAATTGTTGTACGATGACGTGATCGAAATCGATGAACGGGTCGCCGCAGACGGCACGATCATCACGGCCCTCGACACAGTCAAAGCCCGCGAGGCGTTGTCGCGTGCCTATGGCCGCGGGTTCCGGTCCGTCGCGATCGCGTTGATGCACAGCTACCGGTTTTCGGATCATGAAAAACAATTGGGCGACATGGCGCGCCAAACCGGCTTTAGCCAAGTGTCGCTCAGTCACGAGGCAAGCCCGCTGATCAAGCTGGTGTCGCGCGGTGACACGGCCGTGGTTGATGCCTACCTGTCACCAATTTTGCGGCGCTACGTGAACCAAGTCGCGGATGCATTGGGCACGACCAAAGGCGGCTGTGAGCAGTTGATGTTCATGCGCTCGAACGGTGGATTGACCGACGCCAAATTGTTCGAGGGGCGCGATGCGATCCTGTCTGGCCCCGCGGGCGGTGTCGTCGGCATGGTGCGCACGGCGGCGGATCAAGGGTTCGACAAACTGATCGGTTTTGACATGGGTGGCACGTCCACCGATGTGTGCCATTTCGCTGGTGAATACGAACGCAGCTTTGAAACCGAGGTTGCAGGCGTGCGCATGCGGGCCCCGATGATGTCGATCCACACGGTTGCGGCAGGCGGCGGATCGCTGTTGTCCTACAGCGCGGGACGTATGCAAGTCGGCCCGGAAAGTGCTGGCGCAAATCCAGGCCCCGCAGCTTATCGCCGTGGCGGCCCGCTTACTGTCACGGACTGTAACGTGCTGCTGGGCAAACTTCAGCCTGATCAATTCCCATCCGTGTTTGGCCCCAACGCAGATCAACCGCTGGACGGTGATGTTGTGCGCGAAAAATTCGGCGAACTGGCCAAAGAAATTGATGGTGATCGCAGAATCGAAGACATCGCGGAAGGGTTCTTGCGCATTGCTGTCGAAAACATGGCCAACGCGATCAAGAAAATCAGCGTGCAGCGCGGCTATGATGTCACCAAATACACGATGAACTGTTTTGGCGGCGCAGGCGGGCAGCACGCCTGTCTGGTCGCGGATGCATTGGGCATGAAAAGCATCTTTATCCACCCGTTTGCAGGCGTTTTATCGGCGTTCGGCATGGGGCTGGCGGACGTGCGGGCGATGCGCGAACACCAATTTGGCAACGGTCTGGATCAGGTCGCGCAGGCCAAAGACGTGCTCGCCACCCTGTCCGAATTGGTCGAGACAGAGGTCGCAAGCCAAGGCATCGGTGCGGACCAAATTCGCGTCGTGACCATGGCGCACATGCGTCCGGACGGCGCGCAGCAAACCATCCCCGTGCCCTTCGGAACACCCAAAAACATGACCGCCGCCTTTGAGGCCGCGCACCATCAACAGTTCGGATTTGTGCCAACAGATGCGACGCTGTTGATCGACGTTCTGACGGCTGAAGCCATCGGCAACACCGGCGAACGCGTCAGCATGCCCGACACCGAACCGACAGATGTGACACCGCAAACGGGCAAGATGTGGTCGGCAGGCGCGTGGCGTAATGTGCCGTTGGTTGACCGGATGACCTTGGCCAAAGGCGCGCATGTCGATGGCCCCGCGATCCTGACCGAACCAACAGGCACCAACATTCTTGAGGCAGGCTGGCAGGCAAAATGCGTCGAGGGCGGCAATCTGGTGTTGACGCGTATCGTCCCGTTGGCCCGCCAAGAAGCGATCGGCACTTCGGTTGATCCGGTGATGCTCGAGGTGTTCAACAACCTGTTTATGTCGATCGCAGATCAAATGGGCGCAACGCTCGCCAACACTGCGTATTCGGTTAACATCAAGGAACGATACGATTTTTCCTGCGCGATCTTTGACGAGGCGGGGGATCTGGTGGCAAATGCGCCGCATGTTCCAGTCCACCTTGGGTCGATGTCAGAAAGCGTGCGCACGGTGCTGCGCCAGAACGCGGGACAGATCAAACCGGGTGACGTGTTTATGATGAACAACCCCTACAATGGCGGCACGCATTTGCCCGATGTGACGGTCATCACGCCCGTATTTGACGAGGCTGGAACCCGGATTGTCTACACCGTGGCCAGCCGTGGTCACCATGCGGATATTGGCGGCAAAACCCCGGGCTCAGCCCCCCCCGACAGTCGCGTGATCGAAGAAGAAGGCGTGCTGATCGACAATTTCCTGTTGGTCAAACAAGGCCAATTGCTGGATGCCGCATCACGTGAATTGCTGGCCTCTGGCCGTTATCCGTGTCGCAACATTGATCAAAACATGGCCGACCTTGCCGCACAAATCGCCGCCAACGCGACGGGCTTGGCCGAACTGCACCGGATCACAAAACAGTTCGGGCTGGACACTGTGCACGCCTACATGGGCCACGTTCAGGACAATGCCGAAGAAAGCGTGCGCCGCGTGTTGGACGTGCTCAAGGACTGCGCGTTTACCTATCCGCTCGACAGTGGTGCGCAGATCAAAGTGGCGATTTCGGTCGATCATGCCAATCGCGAGGCCTTGATTGATTTTACTGGCACATCGGAGCAAAGCGAATTCAATTACAACGCGCCGCTTGCGATCTGCCGCGCCGTTGTTTTGTACGTGTTCCGCACGCTTGTCGGCAGTGACATTCCGATGAACGAAGGGTGTTTGAAGCCGCTGATCCTTAAGGTGCCGGACGGCAGTATGATCAATCCACGCGCCCCTGCTGCCGTCATTTCAGGCAACACCGAAGTCAGCCAAGCCATCGCAGACACGCTGTACGGCGCGCTGGGTGTGATCGCGGGCAGCCAAGGCACGATGAACAATTTTGTCTACGGCAACGACGTTCATCAGAACTACGAAACCATTTGTGGCGGTACTGGCGCGGGGGACGGTTTTGACGGCACCAGCGCGGTGCACAGCCACATGACCAACACGCGCATGACCGATCCCGAAGTGCTGGAAACCCGTTTTCCGGTGCAGGTGGACGAGTTTTCGATCCGCGAGGATTCAGGTGGTGCAGGCGCATTTAAGGGCGGCAATGGCATCACCCGCAGACTGCGGTTTCTTGAGCCGATGACGGTCACGGTGCTGTCATCGCACCGCGAAATTCCAACGCATGGTGCGGCGGGCGGCGGTCAAGGTGGCGTTGGTGAAAACGCAGTGGAACGCGCAGATGGCACGGTCGAAAAACTGCGTGGCAACGACGAGGCACAGTTGAACGCAGGGGACGTGTTTATGATGAAAACCCCCGGCGGTGGCGGTTACGGGAAAGCGGAATGAAAACGCACTTGCGATCCTAAGCGCGCAACCTTGGAGGCGGAGTAAATCCGCAAATCTCTGCCTCCACGGCGCGGGCAAAGGCGAGGGCGGTATAATCGCGCCCGTGTCCGGTGATCGCCTGATAGCCCACGGGCAGGCCGCGCACGGTGTCCATCGGCCCCACGACGCTGGGCAGGCCCGCAACACCGGAATAGCCCGACCAGAACAATTGTTGGGTTTCCAACTGTAGCCCGCCGTTGACGTCGATCCGGCGGAACGGGCGTAATCCGACCTCGTCTTTGATAAAGGCGGGTCCGGTTGCGACGGGGCAAATCAGCACGTCGACGTCCTCAAAAAACGCATCAAACGCGAGGCGCGCAATCCGGCGTTGATTGTCGAGCCGTAGCCAGTCGCGGTGACTGATGCTTTGGCCTGAAATTCGCATACCGCCAATGTTTTTCACGTCTTCGGGCGCGTCGATCATTGCGGCATCTGCAGCGGCGACCTGTTCATCCGTCATGCCAAACGACAGGGCGGCCCCCAACATTTTCAGATACATTTCGAAATGCGCGGCGCTGTCGATTTTTGGTTTCTGGTTCCAGACAACTGTTGCGCCTGCGCGTTCCAACGTGTCGCCAAACGTCATCATTGCCGCGTAATAGTCCGCGTCAATCGGGCTGACGTTATCGCCGGGCATCATCGCGACCTTGAAATCAAACAGACGGGTGCGGCTGTCGGCAGGCAAGGCGAGGGCGTATTGCGAGGTTTCAAATCGTGAGGGGCCGGCCAGAATATCGGTTGCTAAGGTCAGATCACTGGCGGATCGGGCGAGGGGGCCTGCGACGGAAATATCGATGTCGCCGTACCAACCTTCGGGCAGGTGCCCCTGTTTTGAAACTGCGTTCCATGTGGGTTTCAAACCAAACACGCCACAAAAATGCGCCGGATTGCGGATGGACGACCCGATGTCGCTGCCGACCTCCAGGGCGGACATGCCCGTGGCCAATGCGACGGCTGATCCCCCCGATGACCCACCCGGCGTGCGCGTCACATCCCACGGGTTCGATGTGGTGCCGTAGACCGCGTTAAACGTTTGCCATTCGACCAGTTTGAGCGGCACGTTGGTTTTGCCAAACACCACAGCACCTGCCGTGCGATAGCGTTGCACCGCGTCGCTGTCGGTTGGGCGAATGTTGCCTGCCCATTCCGGCATGCCCCATGTGGTTGGGCTGCCGGCCAAATCAAAGCTTTCTTTGACCGTGACCGGAACGCCGTGCAGGGGGCCGCGTGATTGGCCTGCTGCCAATTCCGCGTCGCACATCTTTGCTTGGGATAATGCAGCGTCGCGGTCCTGCCAGATGACTGCGTTCAGGGTGGGGTTCACCTGATCGATGCGATCAAAGTGGGCGTGCAGCATTTCAACCGCCGAGATGTCACGATTGTGGATCATCGCCGCGATGTCTTGGGCCGTTCCCAACAAGAAATCAGTCATTTTGTCAGCTTTCTGGAAATGGCGAAAACGCCTGTCAGGTCAAAGTGTACAGGGGTCGCGACCAATGTCAAAACCCCCGCGGGCCATGGGATTTGCCCTATGGGGTCTAACGTTTTGCCCCTGATCGTCTGCACAGATTTTCGGATTTTGTGCACAGACACCTGCGATTCCGTGATCTGGGGGCAATCATGCGCCTGTGCACCCATGCCTTGTAAAACGGGGCGCTTAAAAGATCGGCTTTTGGCGCTAACACTGCGCTTTCTTGCCTGAAGTGTCGCTTTTGGCTCGAATCTTGTTCGCTTTTAGTGTTTCTCTGCGCGGGCTGAGGTCCTTAACAAAGAGCCTCACGCCAAAAATGGGAGATAAAAATGAAAAAAATCGTAATGAGCGCGGCCTTCGCGGCAGCAGCATCAATGGGCGCAACAACAGCCTATGCCGATTGTGGCGACGTATCGATCACCGAAATGGACTGGGCATCATCCGCAGTTGTCACAGCTGTGTCCAAGTTCCTGATGGAACAGGGCTATGGCTGCAACGTCCAAGTTGTACCGTCTTCAACCGTTCCTGCGTTGACGTCTTTGGCCGAAACCGGCGAGCCTGACATTCTGACCGAAGTCTGGGCAAACTCAACACCGGCATACGAGCCCCTGTTGGCCGACGGTAAACTGGTCGAATTGGGCCACGTTTTGTCCGATGGCGGCGTTGAAGCATGGTGGATCCCGGCGTACCTCGCAGAATCCAACCCAGAGCTGACAACATGGGAAGGCATCATGGCCAACCCTGCGGCCGTTGGTGGCAAATTCCACGATTGCCCATCGGGCTGGGCGTGCGACATCATCAACAACAACAACCTGAAGGCATTGGGCATCGAAGGGTCCGGTCTTGAGCGTTTCCAGCACGGTTCCGGCGAAACACTGCAAACGTCGATTGCTGCGGCCTATGACGAAAAAGCGCCTTGGTTCGGCTACTACTGGGCCCCAACGGCTGTTTTGGGCAAGTTCCCGATGGTTCAAGTCAAGGTTTCCGAGTACGACGCAGATGCACACATGTGTAACGGCGACGTTGATTGCGCGACACCAACCGCATCCGCATATCCTGCGGCCAAAGTTGTAACTGCTGCGTCCAAAGCGTTCGTTGAGCGTGAGCCAGAAGCGGCTGCCTTGATGGCAAACGTGTCGTTCACAAACGCACAAATGGGCGAAGTTCTGGCCTGGCGCCTGGACAACAACGCATCCTACGACGAAGCGGCTGTGTATTTCCTGACCAACAATGCGGACACATGGGCCAACTGGCTGAATGAAGACGCAAAAGTGAAATTGGCAGCTCTGCTTAAGTAAGCTCGGCTATCCAGACACGACCTCTCCGTCCGAACAGGCGGGGAGGTTTTTTTAATAGGGGAATACAATTATGGCCTTTTATGACGGGCTTTTTAACACTTTGGGCCTAAGCGATTGGTGTGCCGGTGGATCGTCTGATGCACCGATGTCGATGTCAGATTTGCTTGCGCAGAATTCCGGTGAGGCGGCCAGGGGGCCGTTTTTCCCGTTTCCATCGCTTGATAATCTGAACGAAAGCTGTGGCAGCATTTTACAATCGCGTGACGTGACCAAAGGGATCGAAGAAGGGTTTCTGGCCGCCAAACCGGCGATGAAATCCGTGCTTGACCCGATCACTCAACCGCTGAGCTGGTTGCTGGACGGCGCGCTTTGGCTGTTCACCGCGACACCGTGGTTCATCATGATTCCGGTGCTGGTTGCGATTGCATTCTGGGCCTCGCGGTCGGTTGCTGTCACGGTATTTGTGGCGTTTGCCATTGTCCTGATGGGGCTGGTTGATCACTATATTGTCGCGATGCAAACCCTGTCGATTATCTTTGTCTGTACGGGGATTTCGGTGTTGCTGGGCGTGCCCATCGGCATTGGCATGTCGAAATCGGATAGGTTCCAAAACGGGGCGATCCCGATATTGGATTTGCTGCAAACGCTTCCGTCGTTTGTGTATCTAATCCCGCTGATCTTTTTGTTCTCGGTGACTGAATCCAAATTGTACGGCATTGCGATTATTCTATACGCGATTGTGCCGGTGATCCGTCTGACCAACCTTGGCATTCGTCTGGTCGATCAAGACGTGATCGAGGCGGCAAATGCATTTGGTATGACATCGCGTCAAAAGCTGCTGGGCGTTGAATTGCCCCTCGCGTTGCCGAACATTATGGCCGGCGTGAACCAAACAATCATGATGTCGCTGGCGATGGTTGTGATTGCGTCCCTCGTGTCTGCCCCCGGGCTTGGCGTGAATGTTTTGCGCGGTATTCGCAACCTTGAACTGGGTGTCGGTATTGTTGCGGGCATCGGGATTGTGCTGCTGGCGGTGATCCTTGATCGCGTGTCAAAAGCCGCTCTGACACGGGTCGACATGACCCAGATTAAACATTGATAGGCTGCTGACATGACACAAGAACCAAAAGTCAGCCTTCGGGGTCTGTACAAAATTTTCGGCGCGAACGGTAAGGCCGCGCTGGAACATGTCCAAGGCGGCATGGGAAAAGAAGAACTGCTGGTCCAACACAAACATGTGTTGGGTTTGCAAGACATCAACGTCGACATGCAAGCCGGTGAAATCACTGTTGTTATGGGCCTTTCGGGGTCAGGTAAATCAACGCTGATCCGCCACTTGAACCGTTTGATCGAACCCACAGCGGGCGAGATTTTAGTAGACGGTGTCGACGTGATGCAACTGAACGAAAGCGGCCTGCGCGAATTGCGTCAAAGCCGCATGTCGATGGTGTTTCAAAAGTTCGCATTGTTGCCGCACCGCTCGGTTATTCAGAACGCCGCGATGTCCCTGGCTGTGCGCGGCAAAGACGAAGCAACGCAAATGCGCGAGGCGCAAAAGTGGCTCGATCGTGTTGGCTTGGGTGGCTATGAAAACCACTATCCGGCGCAGTTGTCCGGTGGCATGCAGCAACGTGTGGGCATCGCCCGGGCATTGACGGCGAACACCGACATCATGTTGATGGACGAGGCGTTCTCGGCACTTGATCCGTTGATCCGCACCGACATGCAGGACCTGCTGCTCGAGCTCCAAGAAGAGCTGCACAAGACGATCATCTTTATCACGCACGATCTGGATGAAGCCTTGAAACTGTCTGATCACCTCGTGATTTTGAAAGACGGCGCAGTCATTCAGCAAGGCGAACCGCAGGACATTTTGTTGAACCCTTGTGATCCCTACATCGAGGATTTTGTCAGCGATATTAACCGTGCCCGCGTTCTGCGCGTGCGTTCGGTTATGGACCCGTTGGTCGACGGCACCGACTATGCTGGCGACTGTCAGGTGAACGACAACCTCGAAAGCCTGATCGCGTCATCGGGCGGGGACACCAACCTGACCTACCGCGTTTTGAACGGCGAAGAACCTGTGGGCCAAATGGACATGCTGGATCTGGTGCGCGCACTGGTTCCGCGGATTTCGTCCACACAAGAATAATTGCGGTTTTGCGTGATTGAAACGTTTGTATTCGGGCGGTGTTTAACGACACCGCCCGTTTGCTATTTTAACCTGCCAACTTTGCAGCGCACAAAATCTGATGTTTTCGAAAGCGCCTAGTTTTTCAGGATTGGCAGGTCAGGCGCGGCGCGTTTGGTCAGCAGTTCAACGCCAGTGTCGCGCACAACGATATTTTCCTCGTGCACCATCATCAGACCATTCCCGTAGCTAAGCGATGGCTCTAGCGTCAGCACCATACCGTCTTGCAAAACGGTGTTATCAAATGCGGCATGCGAGGGCTGTTCAGTCAGCTGCATGCCCAGCCCATGACCCAGTCGCCCGATGTCGCCACCGCTGTCATCCAGTTCCGCAATGATGCCCGACATGGCCACAAATAGATCACGACAGGTGTTGCCCGGTTTCGCTGCGGCCAGTCCTGCTTGGGTTGCGCGCCACAACACATCGTAGGCGCGTTTGGCGCCATCATCGGCGTGGCCTATTGCCCAGTTTCGATCAAAATCGCAGAAATATCCGTCCCAGACACAGCCGGTGTCCATCATCAGCACGTCACCCAATTGCAACGGGCGCGATGGGGGGGGCGATATGACATCGACGTAGCCGCCCGTGCCCGCAGACCCGACCAAATACGGCACGTCATCGGCCCCCAAGCCAAGGGCGGCGCGTTTGAATTCACGGAACGTTTGATCCAGCGGCTGCCCCACGCGGGCAAAATCAGGAACCGTGTCAAAACTGGCCGACCCGATAGCGCAGACATGGCGCAGTTTTTCAATCTCGGCCTCTGATTTTACCATACGCAAACCTTGGGTGATCGCGGTGGCATCCATCACCTCAAGGTTAGGCAAACCTGCGATCAGGCGTTCCCAATCGGCCAGGGGCATCCGCATCGCAGTCTCGTGACCTTTGGGCAAACCGATCCGTTTCAGCGGGTGCAGCAGATCGTGCAGCAGGCTGATACCGTCGTCTTGCGGGGCAGGCGCGCTCCAGGTGCGGATATCGTCGATCCAGGTCGTGCGCATCAAGGCGGCGCCAATTTCGGGGATCACAGCAATCGGTTTGCCCGCAGCCGGAATGAACAAAAACCAAGGGCGCGTCGGGCTTTGCCAAAACAACGTTTGAAAGCCGGTGAAATAGCGCACTTCAGGTTCGCTCAGCACCAAAATACCGTCGAGCCCGTCTGCCGCCATTAAGGCCTGCGCGTTTCGAGTGCGCGTTTCAAATTCAGACGCCGCAAAGCCGCGATTTGGCTGATGAATGACTGTCATTTTGACCCTCCCAAGTCATCGAAAAGTACAGTTGTACTTGCTTGGCACGTCTGATGCAGGCACACAATAACACCAGATAGATTTTGATAAGGACCGCCACATTGGGGCAGCACAGCACGCCGCACGTTCCGATCCAGCGATTGGATTTTGCCACAGATAACGGGGCAGGTGCGCGGGCGCGTATCGGTCTTTTGGTGCTGGAAACCGATCAAACAATCGAGGCCGAATTTCGGGTTCTAACCGATCTGCCCGGGGTTTCAATTTATCACGCGCGGTTGGCCAACGACGCTGATGTGACGCCCGAAACACTTGCCCAAATGGAGGCAGAGTTGCCGATTGCGGCCGGTTTGATCCCTCAAGAAATGGGGCTAAAATCTATCGGCTACGGCTGCACATCTGGGTCCACGGTGATCGGTGAGACCCGCGTGGCGAAAATCTTGAATACAGCACATCACGGCGTTCCATCGACCAATCCGTTGACCGCTGCAAAGGCCGCGTTATCAGCGTTGGGGGTGAAGCGGTTAGGGCTTTTGACCCCGTATGCGCCGGATGTCACGCAAGCGATGCAGGCCAAATTCGAGGCCGCTGGCATTGCAGTCACATTGATCGGGTCGTTCTACGAAAAAGACGATCGTGTGGTTGGGCGGATCGATACGCAATCCATTCTCGACGCCACTTTGGCTGTGGGGCAGGGCGATTGCGACGGCGTTTTTATCTCGTGTACCAGTCTGCGCACGGCTGGGATTATTGAACAGGCGGAACAAGCGTTGGGCAAACCTGTCACTGCCAGCAATCACGCGCTGGCGTGGCATTTGCTCCGCTTGGCTGGGATTGATGACACGATGGACGGTTTCGGGCGATTGTTTCGAACGCAGGGGGCGCCGTTATGATGGTTGATCAGGACGCATTGCTGGCGGATTTGGCGGCAATGATCCGTATCCCAAGCGTCAATCGTTTCGGCAATGACGATCCGAATGATCCGTCCGAAGCAGGCATGGCAGACTTTCTTGAGGCGCGCCTATTAGAGCTTGGCCTTGACGTCCAAAGCCATACGGTAGCGGATGGTCGGCGCAATGTTTGGGGGCGACTAAAGGGCGCTGGTTTAGGTCCAACACTATTGTTGGCTGGACATTTAGATACTGTTGGCGTCGTCGGGTATGATGCCCCGTTTGATCCAAAAATCAGCAACGGGCGCATTTATGGACGTGGATCGTGCGACATGAAAGCGGGCTTGGCAGCCTACCTTGAAGTCGCGCGGATTATTATAGCCACTGGTCAAAAACTGTCAGGCGATCTGATCATCGCGGGTGTCATTGACGAAGAACACGCGATGTTAGGATCCGTTGATTTTGGTCAAAACGGACCGCATGTAGACTGCGCAATTGTTGCAGAACCGACGAAACTGGCGTTGTGTCCCGCGCACAAAGGGCAAATTTTGATGACCCTGCGCACGACCGGCGTTTCTGCTCATTCCAGCATGCCGGACAACGGCGTAAACGCAATTTACCACATGGCGGATGTGTTGGCCGCATTGCAAATCTACGCGCATGATTTGTCGCAAAAAACACCTGATCCGTTTTGCGGCGTGCCCAGTTTCAGCGTCGGTGTGATCCGTGGCGGCGACAACGCGTGTTCGGTGCCGGATTTTTGCGAAATCGATATCGACAGACGCATCATTCCGGGGGAAGATTTTGATAGTGTGATGGCCGAATTAAACGCCGTATTGCGCGCAGTTCAAATTGACCGACCCGCGTTGAAGTACAGCTTTGGCGCACCGTCTTTGAACCTGCCACCTTTGGATACAGGCAAAGACACAGCAATCATGCGGGCTATGCAATCGGCCTGCATCGATGTGCGCGGAACCCCGAGTGAAGTACATGTTTTTCCCGGATCAACGGATGCCCCGAATTTCAACTGTCCGACCGTAATTTGCGGCGCAGGTGATTTGGCGCAATGCCATTCGTTAAATGAATACATAGACATAGATCAAATCGTGGACGCGGTTCAGATTTACGTAACTACCATCAAAACACTGATGAACACCAAAGGATAAGATATGGATTGGCGCACAAAACTCCTTGATCCGGCCCCGTTTGCACGGCGTGATTACGTGTCTCTTGCGACGCCAGTATATCGCGGATCAACCGTGGTGTTCGAAAACCAGGCGGCCGTAAGCGACAGTTGGCAACAGGCTGAACACGGCTATTCATACGGGTTGTATGGCACGCCGACGACGCTCGAACTTTCGGCGCGCATTGCCCATCTTGAGGGCGCGCGACACACATTCATCGTACCGGGCGGGCAGGCGGCGATTGCGTTGGTTTATCTGTCGTATTGCCGCGCGGGTGGGCACGCTTTGATCCCCAATTCGGTCTATGGTCCGAACAAGGACATGGCCGAAGGATTGATGGCAAATTTTGGTGTTACGGTCGAACGTTATGATCCGACGATCGGCGCCGGGATCAGTGATTTGATCCGTGAAAACACGCAATTGATTTGGTGTGAAAGCCCCGGTTCTGTGACCATGGAAATTCAGGATGTGCCCGCGATTGTCGCCGCTGCACATGCGCGCGGTGTGCCTGTTGCGCTCGATAATACCTATGCGGCTGGCGTGTATTTTGACGCGTTTGCCCATGGGGTCGATGTCAGTATGCAGGCGCTGACAAAGTATGTCGGGGGGCACAGCGATCTTTTGTTGGGCTCCGTTTCTGTGCGTGAAGATGCGGGATACACGCAGATGGGGCCGATTTATCGCCAGTTGGGTTTGGCAGTTTCGCCCGACGATTGCAGCCTTGCCTTGCGCGGTTTGCAAACCTTGGCAGTGCGGTTGGATCGACTGGAACAATCGACGCTAGAAGTGGCCAACTGGTTGAATACTAATAACTTAGTTCAAGCCGTCTATCACCCGGCCTTGCCGTCGTGCGCTGGGCACGAGCTATGGAAACGTGATTTTACCGGATCCACCAGCGTGTTTTCGTTTGTGTTCAATGACAATGTTTCCGCGCAAAGTGCCGTGGCATTTCTTGATGCCCTCAAGATTTTCAAAATCGGGCTAAGCTGGGGTGGCGTGAATGCGCTGGCCGTGGTTTACCCGCATGTCGACCGCCCGGGCACAGATTTTGGTGGACGATTGGTGCGCCTGAATATCGGTCTGGAAAATCCACGTGACTTGATCGACGACTTAACCCAAGCATTGGCGCAAGTTACCTAGTCCAGCTCATGTGACCACGGCGGGTTTGCGCCCTTGCGTGACACGGTAATTGCTGCGGTTTTGGCGGCAAAAGCCAACGCATTTTTCAACGTGGTTACATCGGGTGATTTGCAAAACGATTTGGTCAACGCGCCAGCTTGCGACAGGCTGTGCAACACACCTGCGTTGAACGTATCGCCAGCGCCAACGGTGTCTTTAACCGTGACAGTCGTGGCACATGCGTGGGCAAAAAGGGTGTTGCCAACAAACGCATCCGCGCCGTCACGGCCACGTGTCACGATAAAGATTTTCGATGTTGAACCCGCCAGTTTTTCGATTTGGGTTTCCGTGGCCTGAACGTTTGGAACCAACCAATTCAGATCCTCATCCGATAGCTTTACGATATCGGCCAGCGCAATCATGTCGGCCAAACGCGTGCGATACGCAGGTTCATCAGATATGAAAGAGGGGCGAATATTCGGGTCCAACATCGTGACGCAATCGCGTGTGCGCCGGCGCATCAGATCGCGCATTGTCGTCGCTGTTGGATCAGTACACAGGCTGATACCGCCAAAAAAAAGCGCGTCTATCGCAGTGTCATCTTGGGGTGTGTCGGTCATGCGCAACGTCGTATCGGCGGCGTTTTGCGTGTAAAATGTGTAGCTCGCGTGGCCGTCTGTCAGTTCGACAAATGCCAAAGATGTTGGGCCATTTTGCTTGGCGAGATAGTCAGTTTTGACGTTGCTGTTTGACAATTCTGCCGTGATTTGTGCGCCAAATAGATCGTCAGACACACCGGTGAACAGGCCCACGTCTGCAGACAGGCGGCCCAACGCGACAGCCGTGTTAAACACCGCGCCGCCGACCTTGGGCACAAAGCACGGATCCCCCGATGCGGACATTTCCGGGATCATGTCAATCAAGGCTTCGCCGCAACATAGGATCATGGGTTAAACCCGCAATTGTGTTTCTGAATCAAACAGATGGGTGAATTCATCGGTGCTGTTAAACGACAGTTTTGTGCCGTTTGCGATGTGATCCACGCGCTCCACTTTTGCGACAAAACCAACGCCACTGTCGGTCACAAGATGCGCCAACATGTATTCGCCGAGGTTTTCTAACAGCTCAAGTGTGCCGGTAATCCAAGCATCTTTTGGCTCGCAACGCATCAAATGTTCAGGGCGTACGCCTAGAACGTGACCGGATTTTAGGTTTTCGCCAGCTGATCCCAACACGTCATCACCGCTGAAAAAGTTCATCTTTGGGCTGCCGATAAATTGCGCAACAAACATGTTGTTCGGCGTGTCATACAGATCAGTCGGCGTGCCGACTTGTTCGACCCGACCATCACGCAGCACGACGATTTTATCGGCCAATGTCATTGCCTCGACTTGGTCGTGCGTGACGTAAATCATCGTGGCGCCAAGGCGCTCGTGAAGCTTGGAAATCTCGATCCGGGTTTGAACACGCAGAGCGGCATCAAGGTTCGACAGCGGTTCGTCAAACAGGAACACTTTGGGATCACGCACAATGGCGCGCCCGATCGCCACGCGTTGGCGTTGACCACCCGACAGATTGCGCGGGCTGCGTTCAAGGTAGTCGGTGATCTGCAAAACGTCAGCCGCAGCTTTGACACGGCGGTCAATTTCGGCCTGTGGGGTTTTGACCTGCATCAACCCAAACGCCATGTTTTTGTACACGGTCATGTGCGGATAAAGCGCGTAGGTCTGGAACACCATCGCCACTTCGCGTTTGGCGGGGGCGACGTCGTTTACTTCGCGATCATCGATTGAAACGGTGCCCGATGTGATGTCTTCGAGCCCGGCAATCATGCGCAGCAACGTGGATTTACCGCAGCCCGACGGGCCGACAAAAACCACAAATTCACCGTCTTCGATATCCAGATCAATACCGTGCATTACTTGCGTCGCACCGTAGGATTTTTTGACGTCTCGGATTGTTAGATTGGCCATGCTGTTTCCATTTCGTTGATCGCTGTGCGCAGGTGTTCTGCAAATTCGGGATAGGTAGTTGGCAGGCTGCCCCACAATTGGTTGGACTGCACAAAAGCGTCTGTACCAAGCATCGCCTCGAGTTGGGGCCAGCTGGGTTCGACATAGTCAAACGGGATTTTGCCCGCCGCTACATGGCGTGAGAAAACGTACCAACTGGCGATGCTTTTGATGCCGTGATGGGGGATGACGCCTTGGCTTAGGCAGCCCTCAAGGGTGGGGCGGATAAAGATCGGGAACTTTGCCACACCGTCTGCACAAATGCGCGCAACCGTGTCACCGATGGCTTCGTTTTTGAACCGTGCGGCGATGTCATCCAAGTAGTCGTGTTTGGAAAACGGCAGGGCTAAGGTTAGGGCAGGCAAGACTTCTTTTGTCTCGAACGCCCAGAAATGATTGAACAATTCCGGTTCTGCCATTGCTTGATCAAAGCGTTCGATCCCATGCAAGGCCGCAAGATAGGCAAGGCAGGTATGTCCGCCATTCAGGACGCGAATTTTGGTTTCCTCGTAGGGGTCCACATCCTTGGTCACGGTGACGCCAGCGGCTGTTAGTTCAGGCATTGAGGCTGCAAAATTATCCTCTAGAACCCACTGAACGAACGCCTCCGCCATGATTGGTTGCACGGTGGTTTTACCTGTCAATGCGGATAATTCTTGCGCCAATTCAGAGGTCGCGCGCGGCGTGATGCGGTCCACCATTGAGCAGGGAAATGTCACGTTGTCGGCAACCCAAGTGCGCAGATCGTGTTGACCCAATGCGGTGAGGTAGGCGTTAAAGTTACGCTTTAGCATCTTGCCGTTTTGACGGATATTATCGCAACAACTAACAGTAACAGGGGCGTTTATCGACGCCATACGCGCGGCCAATGCACCGGCCAAATAGGCGTAAACGCTGGTGCCGTTCTGCCCTGATATTTCTGCAGCGATTGTCGCGTCGTTTAGATCTAAACATCCGGTTGGATCGGTGTAATAGCCACTTTCTGTGACCGTGATCGTGACCAGTTTTACGCTTGGTAGGCTTAGTAAAGCTTCGGCCTCGAGTTGATCGGTTGTCCAGTCTGAAAACGCAATGTGACTGCGCACGCGTGACAGGGCGACCTCGCCTGATGGGGCGACAGACTTCAACAAATAGCCGTCGTTTTTAAACCTGTTTTCAGCGAATGTTTTGGATTCAGCAGCCCGCAAATTGACGGCTGCAATGCCCCAACGCAGATCGCCGGTTTGACCCATGCACGCGTCCAAATAGACGGCCTGATGCGCACGGTGGAACGCGCCATACCCCAAATGCACAACGCCAATAGCACAGGCCGCGCGGTCGTAATTTGTTTCAGAAACCTGAGCCATAGCGGACTTGTTCATCATGCAGATTCCTTTGTGGGGTTCAAATCCGCCCTGGCCATTTCACGATACGCAGAGGGGGTCATCCCCTTCATCTTGAGGAAATGTCGGTTGAAATTGGCAAGGTTTTGAAACCCGACTTGATAGCAAATGCCGGTGATCTGATCGTCAGATGCATACAGCATCCCGCAGGCTTGACCGACGCGGACACGGTTCACGAATTCGACAAAACGGTGGCCAGTTGTGGATTGGAAATTGCGCCGGAACGTGGCTTCGGTCATGCCCGCCATTTCGGCGGCGATACCAATTGATATCTCATCAGCATAGTTTGTTACAATGTAATCAATGACTTCGCCTATGCGCGCATGTTTTGAATTGCCTTCGATCTGCACCAATTTGGCGACTGATAATTCTTCGATCTGAGAGGTGCCCGTTAGACGTGACAGTAATTCGAAAAAGATCAAAAGCTGGTTTGGTCCCTGTGCATCACGCACGTCAGCGAATTTTTGGCGCACCCAATTGAAATCAAAGTCAAAGAATTCGAGGCCCGATTTCGAACGGTCAATCATCTTGCTGACTTCGCCGAATTCCGGGAAAAAGCTGGCCAATCCGTCGAACTTTTCCTGATCGAATTGAATGACCATATCGCGCTTGGCGACCGGCACATTGCAAATCTCGTCCGAGATCCAGTTGTGCGGCAAATGAGGGCCGGTCATGAACAAGGACTGCGGGCCAAAATCGCCGATATAGTCGCCGACGAACGCCTTGCCTTGGGTGTCCAAAATCAGATGCAATTCGCATTCTTTGTGGGAATGCCAGCGGCACAACGGGTCGGGCCAACCGTGTTCGAGGTAACGCAAACTTTGTGCGCCGCCGTCGATCACTTCTAGCTCTGGCAGGATCACTGACATGGCCGTTACCTCAACACATTTCCACCATCGCAACCGATGGTTTGAGCCGTCAAATAGGCGGATTGATCGCAGGCCAAAAACACGGCGACACGGGCAACGTCCGCAGGCACACCCATGTACCCCAGCGGGACTTCTTCGCCGACTTCGCGTTTTTTCTGGCCAATTTCTTTACCTTCGAATTTGGCAAACATCGCGTCCACGTGTTCCCACATCGGGGTGTCGATCACGCCGGGGGAAATTGCGTTAACCCTGATTTTGTGCGGTGCAAGCGCGAGGGCGGCGGATTGCGTATAGCTGATTACGGCCGCTTTGGTCGCGCAATAATGGGCAACCAAGGCTTCGCCGCGATGCCCTGCTTGGGACGCTAAATTGATGATCGACCCTGATTTTTCGTTTGCGACCATGGATTTGGCTGTGGCCTGCATGATGGCGTAAAATGCCCGAACGTTGACCCCGAACAGGCGGTCATATTGGTTCAAATCCGCATCCAGAACCGACCCCATGTCGAATAGGGCCGCGTTGTTGAACAGCACGTCTGGCGCAATATCTGCGATCCAGTCTTGGGCCGCTTGCAGCCCGTCGTTGTCCATCAAATCGAACGCGCGGTAGGTTGCGGGCCCGTCAAAACTGTCTTGGATATCAGTGGCATAAACCTGTGCGCCTAGGGCTGCAAAATGTTCAACAGCCGCCAGGCCAA
Organism: Ascidiaceihabitans sp.; assembly: GCA_047626725.1. GTDB lineage: Bacteria > Pseudomonadota > Alphaproteobacteria > Rhodobacterales > Rhodobacteraceae > Ascidiaceihabitans. Next base: position 108,572 of record JBLHSG010000005.1, on the reverse strand, counting down.
TGCCGCCACAGGCACCTGTTACGACACAAACCTTGCCGGTCAAATCGGTCGGGGCAGCGTTTAACGTCATTTCACCGCACCGAATGTCAGACCTTGGACCAGCTGTTTCTGCGCCAGCCATCCAAACACCACGATCGGCGCACAGGCGAGGGTGGAAACCGCAGATACCTTGGCCCAGAACAACCCTTCGGGCGCTTGGAATGACGCGACAAATGCGGTCAATGTGCTGGCCTCAGTTGTGGTTAGAACGATCGACCAGAACGCCTCGTTCCAGCACAGGATGATCGACAACAGGGCGGTAGATGCGATGCCACCCCACGCCAGCGGCAGCACAATCTGGCGAATTTCATTGAACGTCGATGTGCCGTCCATGCGCGCGGCCTCGAGGATTTCCTTGGGAATTTCGCGGAAATAATTGAACAGGATTAGCATGACAATCGGCAGGTTCATCATCGCGTAAATAATAATAAGCAGGGATTTTGTGTCATAAAGCCCGGCTTTTTGCGCCAGAAAGTAGATCGGCATCAGCACGCCAACGGCAGGCAGCATTTTGGTCGATAGCATCCACATCAGGATGTCTTTGGTCCAGCGACCGGTGTTGAATGCCATCGCATAGGCCGACGGAATTGCGATAAGCAGCGCAAGGGCAGTGCCCCCAAAAGCGGTGACAATCGAATTCCACGCGAATTTTGCGTAGTTCGTGCGGTCCTGAATTTCCAGATAGTTTTCCAGCGTTGGTTCAAAGAACACCAAGGGCGGAATTTGAATCGCCTGACCTTCGGTTTTAAAGCTGGTCAGCACCATCCAGAAGATCGGGAAAAAGAAAATGCAGGCTGCAATCCACGCCACGATTACGGCGACGCGGTTCTTGAGGGCGGTTTTTTGTCTATCTGTCATTTTCTTACACCGTCAACGTTTTGCCGACTGCCCGGATCAGGAACAGCGCGACGATATTGGCCAAAATGATCGCAAACACACCACCCGCAGAGGCAACACCGACGTCAAAGGCTTGCTGCGATTGGATGTAAATGAGGTAGGTCAGGTTGGTCGAGGAATAGCCAGGACCACCGGATGTGGTCACGTAAATTTCCGCAAAGATCGCAAGGTGAAAGATCATCTGGATCAGCAGCACAATCGAAATCGGACGCGCCAAATGCGGCAGGGTCAGGTTCCAGAATTGTGACCAGAACCCGGCACCGTCCAGTGTCGCGGCTTCTTTTTGTTCTTGGTCTTGGGATTGCAGCGAGGTCATGAAAATCAGGATCGCAAACGGCGTCCATTGCCAGCTGACCATGATGATGATCGAAAACAGCGGCATCTGCGACAGCCATTCGATGGGTTGAAATCCGAGCGCGTTAGAAAAGGCGGCGAACAGCCCGTTGTTTGGATCCATCAGCATGTTTTTCCAGACCAGCGCGGACACGGTTGGCATGATAAAAAACGGTGAGATCAGCATGACACGGGCAATGCCGCGGCCACGAAACGGGCGGTCGATCAGGATGGCGATGGCCAGTCCCAAAACGATTGTGACAATTAAAACGGATCCAACCAGGATCAACGTGTTGAGCAGGGCGGGCATGAATGCCGCGTCCGTCCAAAAGAATTCGTAATTGGAAAGACCAATGAAACCAGTGCGTTCTGGATAAAATAGGTTGTAGCGAATGGTCGAAAAATAGACCGTCATCGACAAGGGCACGATCATCCACAAGAGCAGCAGGATGATGCTTGGCGCTTGGAGCCATCTAACAAGTGCGGGATTCATAGCGCTGTCCTCAGGTGGTCATTGAAAAATGTAGAGGGGGCAAAGGTAGATTGGGGCACCGCAAACGGGTGCCCCAATCAAGAAAGCAGGGTTTAGTAGTAACCGGCTTTTTTCATTTCGCGATCGGCAATCTGCTGAGAGTTTGCAAGCGCTTCTTCTACGGAAATGTTTCCCGCCAAAGCATCGGTCATTTGTTGACCAACAGCCGCACCAATTGCTTGGAACTCGGGGATCGCCGCGAACTGAACACCAACGTAAGGGGATGGGTTCAACGTGGAATCTTCCGGGTTTGCAGACAAGATTGCCTTCAGCTCGGCTTCGTCAAATGTTGCCGCGTCCTGGAACAATTTGTTGTCGTACGTGGACTGACGTGTGCCTGTTGGAACGTTGCCCCAACCGTTGGTTTCGCCAACCAGTTCGATGTACTCTTTGGACGTGGCCCATGCGACGAATTTCTTCGCATCATCGGACTGTTTTGTGCCTGCAGGTACGGCCAATGACCATGCCCACAACCAGTTAGAGCCTTTTGTCGTGGCTTTTTGTGGGGACTGTGCAAACGCCATTTTATCAGCAACTTTGGACTGACCGGGGTCTGTTACGAAGGATGCAGCGATTGTCGCATCGATCCACATGCCGCATTTGCCTTCGTTGACCAACGCAAGGATTTCGTTGAACGAATTCCCTTCGGAGCCGGGAGGGCCGTAGTTGTCCAGCAAGGATTTATAGTCAGTGACGGCGGCTTTCCACGCGTCGCTGTCCAGTGCTGGTGTCCAGTCAGGGTTGAACCACTGTGCGCCATAGCTGTTGGCCATCGTGGTGATGAACGCCATGTTGTCGCCCCAGCCCGGCTTGCCACGCAAGCAGATGCCGTAAACGCCAGCGTCTTTGTCTGTGATCGCGGCCGCAACGTCGCGGATGTGATCCCATGTCGGGTTGTCTTCGATGGTCATGCCAGCTGCGTCAACCAGATCCTTGCGGTACATGATCATTGAGCTTTCGCCATAGAACGGTGCTGCGTACAGCTTGCCCTCGTGGCTTAGGCCGCCGCGCATGGCGGGCAGAATATCGTCAACGTCATAGGCTGCGTCAAATGTCAGCTCTTCGAGCCAACCGCGTGCGCCCCAGATCGGTGCTTCGTACATACCGATTGTCATCACGTCGAACTGGCCACCTTTGGTGGTGATGTCGGTGGTGACGCGGCTGCGCAATGTGCCTTCGTCCAGTGTCACCCAGTTAACGGTGATGCCGGGGTTGGCGGCTTCAAAAGCCGGTGTCAGCTTTTGCATTTCGATCATGTGACCGTTGTTTACTGTTGCGATGGTCAGCTCGCCGGCGAATGCCATTGGTGCTGCGGCAACGCACAGGCTCAGCCCGAGGGCCGTATTACGTAGTAAATTCATAGTTTCCTCCCAGAATCGTCGCTACCTGCGGGCAGCGTGTGCAACCAGAGTGTCGCGTCATCGCACTGTGATCCAATACGATAGTCACAACGACATGTATAAATATTACATCATTAACGGATTTTGGCAAAAAAAATGATCGTAAAGTATCATTTTGGCGGGCGTTACCATTCTGGGTAGTATTGCGCGGAGGGATGTTTTTGGTCGTGTGGCAGGTGCGGGAGGTCGGCTAAAGCGTACCGCGCAGGGTTTTCACGGCCCCTCGGTAGGCAGTGACAATGGCGGCACGATTGATGTGTTGCCCGTCCTGAACCATGTGACGCCCCGCCGCCCAAACATCGCGCACCATCCTGTCGTCACCGGCAAACACATAGGCGTCCAAAATCGCATCACCTGTTAGCCCGTCCAGATCTGGATGATCCGTGCCGATCGCCATCATATCCGCCCAATACCCCGGCGCTAAGGCACCGGTTTTACGCCCCGCAGCAGTGGCCCCACCGGCGGTGATCTGATCCAGCAAAACCGTGGCTGTCGATTGTTCCGTTGTTGCAAAGGCGGCACGCGAATGATCACGCAGGCGTTGGCTATAATCTAACGTGCGCAATTCTTCGGACAGTGAAATACGGATGTTGCTGTCTGACCCAATCGCCATCGCACCGTCGTGTGCACGCCACTGAACGCCATCAAATATCCCATCGCCAAGGCTGGATTCCGTAATCGGGCACAGCACAGCTGTCGCACCAGATCGCGCCAACCCCTGAACCTCGTGAGGCTGCATTTGGGTGCAATGAATGAAATGCCATTGGTTGCTGAGGTCCAGATTTTGCAGCATCCATTCAACAGGGCGGGCCCCCCATGCGGTTTGAACCTCGTCCACTTCGGCGATTTGTTCGGCCAGATGCATGTGGATCGGCGCGCCCGTTGCCTGTGCGGCCAGTTGATGCAAATCATCCCGCGCAACGGCACGCAACGAATGAGGCGCATAGCCTAGAGCCCAGTCATCAGAGCCATTCGCAATCGCGGTTTGTGCCAGTTCACACAGGCGCACGTAGCGATCAAAGGTATTGCCGAACCGGATTTGTCCGTGACCCAAACCGCGCAAATCGCACCCGCCATACTGATACAAGACCGGCAAAAGGGTCAGGCCAATTCCGGTCTGCGCCGCCGCCGCCATTACCCGATCTGACAGCTCCGCAAGGTTGTCATAGGGCACGCCGCCCGTCTGATGATGCAGATAATGAAATTCGACGTTTGTGGCATAACCGGCCTCTAACATTTCCATCTGCACAAAGGCGGTGATTGCCTCGATCTGATCAGGGGTTAGCTGATCCATAAACCGGTACATCAACGCGCGCCATGTCCAGAAACTGTCGTTCGGGTCAGGACCTCGGCGTTCGGTCAACCCGGCCATCGCGCGCTGAAACGCATGCGAATGGGCATTTGCTGGCGCAGGCAAAACGCAATCATAGGCATGGACCAGACGCGGGGTGTTCGGCGTCACAGATGCAATCCGCCCCTCTGCATCAATTTCAATCGTAACCGCATGTTCCCAGCCTTGCGGTGTACGCGCGGTTTTTGCCCAAATCTGTGCTGGCATCGTGATTTCTTTCATTGACGTGTATTATGAGTACACATAATCTACTAATGAAGATGCTAAATCAACAGGTGAGTCCAAATGCTGCTGACAAATACCACCCTCGCCACGATGCAGGCCGATGCAGAGGCACCCTATGGGTTGATCGAAAATGCCGCGTTGGTGATTGAAGGTGATCAAATCGCGTGGGTTGGACCGCAGGCTGATGTGCCCACGCAGTACCGCGATTTGGATCGTGTCGATTTGCAGGGACGTCTAACGACACCCGGCCTGATCGATTGCCACACGCATCTGGTGTTTGCAGGCAACCGCGCGCGTGAATTCGAGATGCGCTTGCAAGGCGCGTCCTACACCGAATTGGCCAAGGCGGGTGGCGGCATTGTATCAACGGTCAGCGCCACGCGCGCCACTGATCTGGACGGGTTGGTTGCCTTGGCATTGCCGCGTCTGGATGCGCTGATTGGCGAAGGTGTCAGCACAATCGAGATAAAATCAGGCTACGGTCTAGACAGGGAAACCGAGTTGAATATGTTGCGCGCAGCCCGCCGTTTGGCCCAATTGCGCCCCGTCAAAATCTGCACCAGTTTTTTAGGCGCACACGCGATCCCACCTGAATACGCAGGCCGCGCTGACATGTATATCGACGATGTTTGCATCCCGACACTGCGCGCGGCCCACGCCCAAGGACTGGTCGATGCGGTAGATGGATTTTGCGAAGGGATTGCATTTGACGCCGCGCAAATCCGCCGTGTGTTTAACGCCGCGCGCGAATTGGATCTGCCGATAAAACTGCACGCCGAACAGTTGTCGCACATGAGCGCCACGGCGTTGGCCTGTGAATTTGGCGCACTGTCTGTGGATCATATCGAATACGCGACGGCGTCCGATGCCGCGCTGATGGCCAAGGCGGGAACGGTCGCGACCCTGTTGCCCGGCGCGTTTTATACCTTGCGCGAAACGCAAATGCCGCCTGTTGATGCCCTGCGTGAACACGGTGTTCCAATCGCCATCGCAACGGATGCAAACCCCGGATCATCGCCGCTGTTTTCGCCAGTTTTGACGATGAACATGGCCTGCACGTTGTTCCGCCTCACGCCCGAAGAATCCCTGCGCGGCATGACCCTAAATGCCGCCCGCGCGCTGGGCCTCAATAACGTCGGAACGCTTGCGCCAAATATGCAGGCGGACCTTGCGATTTGGGACGTGCAGCATCCTGCCGAACTTGCCTATCGCATCGGATTTAACCCCCTGCATCAACGTTTTTTCAAAGGAGTGGCGCAATGATCGCCTTGACCCCGGCAACGACCACTTTGGCGCAATTGCGCGCGATTTGGGACGGCACAGACCCGGTCAAATTGGTGCCCGCTGCCACGCCTGCAATCCAGCGATCTTTTGACATGGTCGCGCGTGCGGCGTCGGGGCAGGAACCGGTGTACGGGATCAATACGGGCTTTGGGAAACTCGCCTCGATCAAGATCGCGGCCGATGATTTGCAAACCCTACAGCGCAATCTGATCCTGTCGCATTGTTGTGGGATCGGGCAGGCGTTGGATGCGCCGACCACGCGGTTGATGATGGTTTTAAAACTGCTGTCACTGGGGCGCGGGGCGTCTGGTGTGGCGCTGGGCACTGTGACGTTGATGGAAAACATGCTGGCCAAAGGCGTGATGCCGGTGATCCCGGACCAAGGTTCGGTTGGGGCCTCTGGTGATCTGGCCCCCTTGGCGCACATGGCCGCCAGCATGATCGGCGAGGGGGACGCGGTTTTCAAAGGGCAGGTGATGCCGTCGGCGCAGGCGTTGGCCGCGGCTGATTTGGCACCGATTGTCCTGGGCCCAAAAGAAGGGCTGGCGCTGATCAATGGCACGCAGTTTTCGACGGCCTGTGCCTTGGTCGGGCTGTTCGAGGCGTGGGCCAATGTGCAAAGCGCGACAGTGATTTCGGCCCTGTCGACGGATGCGATAATGGGGTCAACTGCGCCGTTGAATGCCGAAATCCACAGCTTGCGCGGGCAACCCGGTCAGATCGAAGTTGCGGCAGCAATGCGGGCGCTGATGGCGGGCAGCGAAATTCGCGAAAGTCACCAAATCGGCGACACCCGCGTGCAGGATCCCTATTGCATTCGCTGTCAGCCGCAGGTCACCGGCGCGTGTCTTGATATGTTGCGATTTGCGGGACGCACGCTCGAGATTGAGGCAAACGCCGTCACAGACAATCCGCTGGTTTTGGTGGACAGTGGCCAGATTGTTTCGGGCGGAAATTTCCATGCGGAACCGGTGGCGTTGGCCGCAGATCAGATCGCGCTGGCGGTGTCTGAAATTGGGGCAATTGCGCAGCGTCGTGTCGCGTTGATGGTTGATCCGACGCTAAGTTTTGATTTGCCGCCGTTCCTGACACCAGAACCGGGTTTGAATTCTGGTCTGATGATTGCCGAAGTCACCACCGCCGCTTTGATGAGCGAAAACAAGCACCTCGCCAATCCGTGTTCCACGGATTCTACGCCAACATCGGCCAATCAAGAGGACCACGTGAGCATGGCGGCCCACGCTGCGCGCCGATTGGTACGGATGAATGCAAACCTGAATGCGATTTTAGGGATCGAGGCGATGTGCGCCGCCCAAGGCGTCGAATTTCGCGCGCCACTGCGCACAAGTGCGGCCTTGGACATCGTTGTAAAACGCCTGCGCGTTGACGTACCAAAGATAGAAAAAGACCGCTATTTGGCCCCGTCGATCGTTGCCGCAAGCGCCTTGGTGCGAACACGCGCGTTTTGCGTCGGCTTCGATTTGCCGTGCATGGACGGCGTCGCATGATGCCGGTTCAGGTGCATCAAGGGAGCAGCCCGGTTGTTCTGGGTTTGCCGCACACTGGTACCTTTGTTCCCGACCATATCTGTTCACAATTGAACGCGCGAGGCCAAGAACTGTCGGACACGGATTGGCACGTTCACACTCTTTATGACGGTCTACTGGGTGACGTCACAACCGTGCGCGCCACCTTTCACCGTTATGTTGTTGATGCCAATCGTGACCCGTCGGGTGCCAGTTTGTACCCCGGTCAAAACACCACAGATTTGGTGCCGCTGACGGATTTTGACGGCGCGCCCATTTGGAATTCCCCTGTCCAAGATATGGACGAGCGTCGCAATTTTCATGCCGCATATCATGACGCACTTCGGGCTGAACTGGTCCGTGTTAAGGCGCTTCACGGGGTGGCAATTTTGTATGATTGCCATTCGATCCGGTCGCAAATTCCGCACCTGTTTGATGGCACATTGCCTGATTTTAATGTCGGCACGAACATGGGCACGACCTGTGCGCATGAGATCGAATCAGTGGTTTTTGAAGCCTGCCAAAACGCGCAGGGCTATACATCTGTGCTGAACGGACGGTTCAAAGGTGGTTGGACCACGCGTCATTATGGCCGCCCCGACACGGGCATTCACGCCATTCAGATGGAACTGGCGCAATCGACGCATCTGCAAAACGAGGCCAAGGATTGGGCCTACGATCCAATCAAAGCGGCCCGATTGCGCCCCCATTTATTCGACATTTTGAACAGATTGGCCAATCAGGCCAGCCAGCTAAAAAGGGTTTCCTCATGACCAATTCCCGTCATAATATTCGCGACGTATTTGCCCCGACAGGGTCCGAAATTACCGCCAAAAGCTGGCTGACCGAAGCACCAATGCGGATGTTGATGAACAATCTGCATCCTGATGTGGCCGAAAACCCGCATGAATTGGTGGTGTATGGGGGCATCGGACGGGCCGCGCGCACATGGGAAGATTTTGACCAGATCGTCGCGAGCCTGAAGGATCTGGAGGACAACCAGACGCTGCTGGTGCAATCGGGCAAACCTGTTGGCGTGTTCCAGACCCACAAGGATGCGCCGCGCGTTTTGATCGCAAATTCCAATCTCGTGCCGCATTGGGCGACGTGGGATCACTTTAACGAGCTCGATAAAAAGGGCCTTGCGATGTACGGGCAAATGACCGCTGGTTCGTGGATTTACATCGGCACTCAAGGGATCGTGCAAGGCACTTACGAGACGTTTGTTGAGGCGGGGCGCCAGCATTATGATGGCAACCTGACGGGGCGTTGGATTTTGACAGGCGGGCTTGGCGGAATGGGCGGCGCGCAGCCGCTGGCGGCAGTGATGGCGGGGGCCTGTTGCCTCGCGGTTGAATGTGACGAAACGCGTGCGGATTTTCGACTGCGCACGCGCTATGTCGATGAAAAAACCCATGATCTGGACGAGGCATTGGCGATGATTGATCGCTGGACCGCAGCAGGAGAGGCGAAATCTGTTGCCCTTATCGGCAACGCCGCAGACGTGTTTCCCGAGCTATTCAAACGTGGGGTGCGGCCCGATATGGTGACCGATCAGACGTCTGCACACGACCCGCTGCATGGTTATCTGCCGCAAGGTTGGAACGTGGCGCAGTGGCGTGCTAAACAAGAAACCGATCCGAAATCAGTTGAAAAAGCCGCTCGTGCGTCGATGAAAACCCAAGTCAAAGCGATGGTGGATTTCTGGAACGCTGGTGTGCCAACGTTGGATTATGGGAACAATATCAGACAAGTAGCGCTGGATGAGGGGCTTGAGAATGCGTTTGATTTTCCTGGGTTTGTGCCAGCCTATATTCGCCCGCTGTTTTGCCGTGGTGTTGGACCGTTCCGTTGGGTTGCGTTGTCCGGCGACCCCGAGGATATCTACAAAACTGATGCCAAGGTCAAAGAACTGATTGATGATCCGCACCTGCACAATTGGCTGGACATGGCCCGCGAACGCATTGATTTCCAAGGGTTGCCTGCGCGCATTTGCTGGGTCGGTTTGGGGCTGCGCGACAAATTGGGGTTGGCGTTTAATGAAATGGTGCGCACCGGCGAATTGTCGGCCCCTGTGGTGATTGGTCGGGACCATCTGGATTCGGGATCAGTTGCATCGCCGAACCGCGAAACCGAAGCGATGAAAGACGGGTCAGACGCGGTATCGGATTGGCCGTTGTTGAACGCGATGTTGAACGTGGCCAGCGGTGCAACGTGGGTGTCATTGCACCACGGCGGCGGCGTCGGCATGGGGTTTTCGCAACATTCCGGAATGGTGATTTGCTGTGACGGAACCGAGGACGCGGACCGCCGCATCGCCAACGTTTTGTGGAACGATCCGGCAACTGGTGTGATGCGTCACGCAGATGCAGGATACGAGGACGCAGTGAAATGCGCGCACGAAAACAACCTGAATTTACCGTCGATTTCATAAACATCACGGCGGTCGTGGATTACCTGTTTCCACGGCTGCCCTTGCGCCCCTAGACTGCTCGTAATTCTGATACCTGCGAGGGACCTATGGCCAAGGCAAAAAACATTCTGTTCATCATGTTTGACCAACTGCGGTTGGATTACCTAAGCTGCTATGGGCATCCGCATTTGCACACGCCCAACATTGATCGGTTGGCCGAAAAGGGCGTGCGATTTACCCGTCATTACATTCAATCGCCGATCTGCGGGTCATCGCGCATGTCGACCTACACGGGGCGCTACGTGCACAGTCATGGCGCGTCTTGGAACAACATTCCGCTCAAGGTTGGCGAACAGACAATCGGGGATCATTTACGCGCATCCGGCATGGATTGTTACTTGGTTGGCAAAACCCACATGAAGGCGGATGTTGACGGCATGAAGCGCCTTGGCCTTGCGCCGGACAGCGTGATTGGCGCGCGTGTGGCGGAGTGCGGATTTGACGTGTTTGAACGCGATGACGGCATGCATCCCGAAGGTCCTGATGGCCCCTATGATGCAAATGGCGCAAAGGCGTACAACGCATATTTGCGCGAACAGGGCTACGACAGCGACAACCCTTGGCACGACTTTGCGAACTCGGGTTTGGATGACGATGGTAACGTATTGTCGGGCTGGTTTCTTAAGAACTCGGCCCAAGCCGCGAACATCGAAGAAGACGATAGTGAAACCCCGTATCTGACCCGTCGCGCGATGCAATTTATGGAACAAACCGATGGCCCGTGGTGCTGTCACCTAAGCTATATCAAACCGCATTGGCCCTATATTGTGCCAGAACCCTACGCGTCGATGTATGGGCCTGAACATGTGGCCGATCCTGTGCGCACGGACGCGGAATTTGCCAATGCGCACCCGGTTTTAAAGGCGTTTATGACAACCCCGGTGGGCGAAGCATTCAGCCAGGAACACGTGCGCAAAGCGGTTATTCCCGCCTACATGGGGCTGATCAAACAGATCGATGATCAGATGGGGCTGCTGTTCAAATGGCTTGATGATACGGGGCGCATGGACGACACGATGATTGTGTTAACCTCGGATCATGGCGATTTTCTGGGCGATCACTGGATGGGGGAAAAGACGTTTTTCCACGATGCATCGACCCGCGTGCCATTGATCATTTATGACCCGTCACCCGAGGCGGACAAGACCCGCGGCACGGTCTGCAACGCATTGGTCGAAAGCATCGATATGGCGGCAACATTTGTTGATCTGGTGGCAGGCGACGTTCCTGATCACATCCTTGAGGGGGAATCCTTGTTGCCGATTTTACACGGCACTGCGGCCAGCACACAGCGTGATTATGCGATCTGCGAATACGACTATTCGGGGTCGCCGATTGCCACCAGATTGCAGGCGGATGTGCGCGAAGCGGTGATGTTTATGGTCGCCAACACCCAGTGGAAATTGATCCATTGCGAAGGGGGCTATCCGCCGATCCTGTTTGATCTGGAAAACGACCCGAATGAATTGGTTGACCTGGGTCAAAGTGCAGATCACGCATCGCAAGTCGATGAAATGTATGCACATTTGTTCGCATGGGCGCGCCGGCCTGCACAACGCACAACACGTTCGCGCGCGCAATTGGAAGAAATGCGGACTAAATCACGTGGTCGCGGAATCATTGTCGGCATCTATGATGAAAACGATGCGCCGCTGGAATTTACCGTGAAATATCGGGATCGCACCGCCCCGCCTTTTGCGGATCGTCATGGCAAAAAGGCCGGTGCAAAACCCGATATAGATGGTTAATCAGCGCTGGCGATGTTGGTCATACATCCGTTGCACAAATAGACCTGTGGGGCGTTGGCGCAGTTCACGATAGACCTCGCGCATGTAGGCGGGGCAGGCGGCTTGGTTCGGTAAAAACCCCTGATAGCCCTGCGCCAAAACCATCGGGCCAAGGGATGCAGCAACCGCCAAATCTGCGTAGGTCAGGCGATCACCAACCAGATATTCGCGCCCGTCAGCCAAATAGGAATCGATCTTGTCAAAGCCGGCATAGATCGTTTTCAACGCTTCATCCGAGGCTTTCTGGTCCAGTTTCAGCGCGCCGTACATCAACGCCTTAATCACGCGAAACGCCACCAAACAGGTCAGTTTTTCATACCACGGCACGCCTGTTGTGATCGACGACCAGACCGCAGATTTATACTTTAGCAGGTTAAAATACGACCAGTTCACCACCGAATTGCCGACATCCATTCGCGCAAAATGTTGGATTTCATCGACTTTTGCAAACAGTTCAGGTTCCGTGACCTTGTCTGGAAATAGACGTTTTTCAGGTGCGGCCAACGGGTCAAAGTGGCTAAGGATCTGTGGGTCAGTCGGGATTTTTGCCGCATCGGTGTTTTTGCCGTTCTGGACAAAAAGCGGATATTCCTCTGCGCCCATGCCCCAGGACTTCAGCGCCAGAACGTGAAAGATCGGTGCGTGCGGGCGTTCCGTAAACGGGACCTCGTAGTGCTGCAGCATCCAGCGTCCCAAATCGACATCCGTGGACGGCAGCAGCGTGATTAATAGGTTGTCAGCGGCCATTTTGAAATTCCTTTAGGTGTCAAATTCGACATGAAAATGTTCCGGATGCGGGGTGCCATTGCTGTCGATTTGACCCGCAGCCCCCGGCGCGCGCCGCAGGTTTTTCTGCTTAAGCAAAGGCGTCAAAATCGCTGGAATGACCGCCATATTGATCTGCGCGCCGATACAAGTGTGCATCCCGTAGCCCCAGATAATGTAGGTTTCCCATGCGCGATCCGTGCGGAATTCGTTAGGTTTATCAATCACTAGACTGTCAAACATTGCAGAAAACGTTCCGGCAAACACCATCGTCCCTTTTTTGATTTTGACCTGACGCAGCGTCGATTGTGCAACCGTCGTGTCATGCGTGGCGCGCCGATACACAACTGGATTGTGCGGGTTAAACCGCAAGCATTCCCAGATCGTGTTGGCCACAATTTTATCGTCACCGCGCAGGGCAGCCTTGTGTGCAATGGCCAGCGCATCGGGGCGGTTCAGCAATTCGTCCAATGCAAAACACGACGCCTTGGAAATCGTCGGGATCGCGCCAATCAGCAGGCCCAAAATGTTGTTGCGAATGCCCAGATCATCCATGCCGGGGGTGTCAGCACTTTGTAATGCCAGCATACGGTTCAGTATGGTTGGGTCATCCGACGGGTTCGTTTTTAGATCGGCAATCACCTTGTCCAGATAGTCGCGCATTTCACCCGCATAACGCATCGATTTTGCGTCAAAATCTGGATCAGCGCCAAGGTCTTCGAAAAGGTACCAAAACAGGATCGTTGCCCAATCCTGCATGGTTTCTTTGTCCGGTCCACCTGCGCCAAAATAGGTATTTGTCATGTCCCAAGGCACTTGCAATGTCAGGTCTGGCACGATGTCCATTTTACCGTTTGAGGCTGCAACAATCTGATCTGCCAAAGTTTGCGCACGAGGCTGAACAAGGTCTTTGACGTCGGTATTGCGCATGGCCAGATGCACCGATGACGTGTCGCGCGTGTAATCCCAGCCCGGTTGCATCCCGAGGAAAAAGTTATCCCCATCGGTCAGTTTACGCATTCGCGAGCCGTAGACGACTTCGAAATCAGCGTCACGGTTTAGCACGTCTTGCACATCATTATGGCGCGTGATCACGGCGGTGCCCGTGTTGTCGTATGCCTTGACGAACACCTTGGAGATCGAGAAATTTGGCACAAAAGCGCGTAGCACGCCAAACACCAACCGCTGGGTTGATGCCTTGCCAAATGCGGCCGCCAAATTGGCCTTTGCGCCGCCGCCGCCGAACAGCGCTTTGATGCCAACGCCGATCAGTTGGATCAGGCACCATAGTCCCTGAAGCCAGCCGGAAACCACCCGATAAACGGTGGTGAAGATATTTGTAATCGCAGACATAGTTTTGATCCCTTTCAGTGGGTTAAGTGGGATCAACGATGCCCATCGCGATCATTCGTAGCGCTGTCATTGAGGGGATGAAAAAGTAATCGCCCCCGCGACATTCCACAAAGGTTTTCAGCTTGTTCATCACATAAGGCGGCTTGCCCGTGGCCGGATCTGACGGGATCGTATGACGCTTGTGATGTTCATGATTTCCCAACATCGGGCAGGTGTTATTGCCCTCGTGAAAGTCCAAACCGTACTGGATCCATTGCTGTTGCACGAATTCAAACTGACGGAACAATGACGCCCCCATCAGCATCATCGCGACACCTTGTTCGGTGTTGTCGTCCTTGCTGTCAAAGTTCGCAGGACCATAGGGCAGGCCGCGACGCAGCACACGACGCCGACGGTTCAGGGCCGTTGTGGCCCCCTTGTTTTCGGGCTGTGCGCCGGTGTCTTGATCAACGCCAACTTCGTTAACCGGATCAAGGTAGTCGCGCGTGTTCACCCGTCGCATGTGGGCCCCAACAGGGCATTTCAGGCCTGCCATGTCATCTGCGTACCGGAAATCGGATGCTTCTGGCGAACGAATATAATCAATCTGTGCTTTGGCCGCGCGTCCTGCCTCAAGGATCGGGTTTTTGGCATCCGGATCAACATCGAAGCCCATCTTTTTGCCAAACGCGGTCCATTCTGCATAGGTCGAAACCTTGGACAACGGCACGCCATCTGACCAGCGGCCACACATTTTGGCCATCAACGTTTCGCGGGCTTCTTCCAGTGGAATGTCCATTTGCGCGGCGAATTCTACGGTCTCTTCTTGTAGGACTTCGTCAAAGGATCCGACGTTTTCATGCAGCTTGCGGTAGGCCATGAACGTGCCGTTGTGCGAAAATTCGAAGGGACGCGCGCAGGGCGGCAATTCTTGAGATTCGTCCGAATGGCCAAGGATAAATTCACCAGTTTCAATAGGTTCCCAGCCATTTCCCATCAATTTACCGCGGCCAACCACGGCTGTTTTCATTCTGTCATCAGGATATTGGCCTTTGAACACCGGATCGCCGATGCCGTCCGTAAAGCCAAAGTGTTCTTTGGGCGTTGGCATTTTCACGCCGTGCACGTCCTCGAAAACCGCTGAGGCTGATTGGTATTCTGCCTTGCCGTCGCGGCTGTTGCCCTTCAGGATTTTGACGCCACCTTTGGATTGCGCGCACCATTCATTCAGCAGCTTTGTCTGTTCTTCGAGCGCATCAACAGGGTCGGTTGTGCCCGCGGTTTTCAATTGGGCATTCAGCGAAATCCACATGTGCACGTTGTTGCTGTCATTGCCGTCGCCAGCGCGGTTGCCTTGCCAGATCGGATCCCAATGTTTGTCCCAATTGCCGGCCTCTTCAGAGGTTTCGGTTTGGTCACGATCGCCCAACATAAACGCGCGCGCTTTCATCCCTTCGATGAATTCGAATGGCATGCCTTGCATCGTTCGCGACGGGATTTCCAGCTTGAGCATCCCGAAAAACGTAAACCCGATATTCATCGTGCATTGCGGTTTCTCGGGGCCAACAACGCCGGCCTCAAGTTCGGCTTTGGACGGCCAGCGCGCAGCGGTCGTGACCTGCCTGCGGACCTTTTCAACAAATTTGCGACCTTCTTCACTGTTGGTAATGTTCAGGAAAAAATAACGCGCAAAGGGAAACGAAAATCGACCGTAGGCGCGGGTGACATTGCCTTGAATGTCTTCGAGGTTAAGGGGGCGTGTCATGTGCACAGTCCTGTCGTGTTTGGGCCAATCATTTTTCAGCCAATCTATGTGTTCAATTTTTCCATAGCGGCCACGGAAATGACGCCAGGAATTTGTGTTGGTTCTGTGCGGTCCGACGGCTTGTTTGCCTCCAGGAACGCCGCGAAATTATCGTGAAGGTCCTGAGGCGACGCGCCTTGGTTTTCCACTGCGAATGTTGAAAATTTTTGTTGGGAATAAAGGGATTTTAGCACCGATGGTAAATCATCGTAGGTCGCGGGGGGCAGCGGTTTTTCACCGTTTCGAATGACATATTTTACGGCCAGATATCCGGCGAGAACGGTCAACGCGGCGGCAATAATGAAGGTCCACAACGTGTTCCAGCCCAACATTGGCACATCAATCCAGCCCAAAATCCGCATGAGTAACGCGGCCACAGTAATCAGCAGCGGGATCACAACCGCGATCACCAATGGCTTTGTTGGCAGCAGGTGAAATTTTGGCAAATCCATATAATAATCATGGAACGGCATCGTGGTTTCGACGTGGCATTTTTCCAGATAATCAGCAAAATCATCCGCAGTATCAACGTCTTCAAACCCGACACAGTTGGAGTAAATGTCCTGAATTTCCAGCTCCATCGTGTCCCAAAGTTCGCGGGCATAAGATGCACGCACGTCTTTTTGCTGGGCTGATGTCAGGCGGGTCGGAAGCGGTTCGCCGTCGCGCGTGATCGCATCAATGTCAGCGGCAAACACCAGATAGGCGCAGTTCAACTGATCGATGTGTTGGGGCACAACCGTGTTCACGCCCTTGACCGTGGCCACCAGCGCATTTTGACCGATACGCCCGTTATAAACCGTGTCACTAAACACAAACATACGGGCCAAGTGGTTGCGTTTGTTGCGTGAAAACGGACTGTTGATTTTGGCGTTTTGGGTCGCAGGAGACTGCATCGCCGTGGGCATTTTGGCCAAGGCAATCCGTACGTTTTGTTCAAACGAGGTGTGGTTTTCGTGACTTAATGATGAATCTTTGATCGGGGCGAAGGTGGTCAGAAAAATATGACCTGTGTCTAAATCAGCCATGGAAAATATCCTTAAGGTGCTGCGTTGCGCACGCTGTCAAATGTCTCTTGTTGCTCGCGTACAAAACGTTCGCGGTGCACATCGGCGCGTTCCGTATCAAGGCTGGCAACGGGGCCAAAACCAGGATCACCAAGGTCGCCTTGAACATTCAAAAGCGCTGCGGTGTAGGTCTTTTGAAACTCTTCGGGGGATTGCGTCGCGTGGGCTTTTTCCAACCCCAAAAGGGCGTCATAGACCTTGATGCAGCTTTTGATATCGCGCTGTGCGGACCCCGGTGTTGCGTTGTAATAGTAGTCGTTGCCGATCTGGTTGTAGGTGATGTAATTTTTGAACGGCGTGATCGGAATCGACAGAGGGTATTTGATGGATGAATACCAAAACAGGTTCAAACCATTGGGAATACCATCGGAAAACGCATCAATATATTGATCCCAAGTGCCGTTAAAATTGGAACAAAACAGCATGTAATCGTTCTTGATGTTCTTTTGCGGACCTTGTCCCAGATCAGGCCATTGGTCTGGCTTGATAATCACCCAGCGGGCAAAGTGGATCAGCGACAGGCCCAACAGCCCCATCAGATTGGACGGCACTCCGCGTGCGGCCATAAACAACAGGCGGTTGATCCAAGTGATTTTCGGGTTGCTCGGCGTCACGACGTTCATCGCATATGCCTTGCCAGCTACGTTTGACATGGTCTTCCAATCGACTTGTTTAAAAAGGTATTCTAAAAATCAGAACGCAGCGTGCGAACTACCTATAAGTGTAAATACACAGCTAGGCCTAAGTCAAATGGTTTGCGCATCGTCAGGAGCAAGGTTTGTGTCACCGCTGAAATTACGGATCTGACAGCCTGTGTTGATGCTACTGAAGAACCGAACCCGCATGGGTGCAATTTGGCCGCCGGATCGACAGTAACTGACGGGCAGTCTGCGCGTGCCCTTGGCGCAGCAACACGCTGGACATGGCAAATTCAATCAGGTCGCGCTGTGCCCGTGATCCGCCAATACGCGCGTGATCTTGCAGGGCGATGTTCAGATGCGATTGCGCCTGCGCCCAATCTTGCGCCGCGATGGCCCCGAACGCTTGCGCCAACACTTTGACGACATCACCGGCAGGACCGCGCGCGCCTTCGATGATCAAGGTCAAGGCTTCGGAATTACCGGCCATCGCGTGGGCAAGGGCGGCGTGCACATCGGCAAACGCCAACCCCGGTTTTGGAAAACACTGCGATGCATAGGCACTAACGGCGTGCCACCGGTCCGGTGCAATTTCAACGCCACGCCGTTCAGCGCGGTACAGGATCGACGCCATATCGGTCATGACATTCAGGCTGGGGCTTTGGGTTTTTTCGGGCTGCAAATCGGCATCAATAACCGCCCACATGTGATCGACATCGTCCTGTTCCAACGCCCAAAGCGCTGAGTGCCAAGACAGGTGGCAATGCAACAGACCGTCGCGCGCATAACCCGTCATCCAATCGGTCAAATAATCCCGCCCCGCAGTGGTTTCGCCGGTTTCATAAAACAGGTGCGATTTGATGTGCGCGGCATTTGCATTGCGCGCATTGCCGTTCAGGGACGTTTCGATTGTCGCGGCTGCCGGTCCGGTTTGCCCGGCTTCCATCTGCGAAAACGCGTGCTGGCCCGTAAACCACCAATCGTCGCCGTACGCAGGGGCCAGTTGGCTGGTAAAGGCCAGCAATTCGGCCTCGCGACCCGGTTGGCCACTAAACCCGATCAGGCTGAATACACCGGTGCAGGTTTGGGCGATCAAGGCATCGCGCGGATAGTCCACCAGATGCGCGCGAATGGCGGCGTAACCGGCCCCGACCTTGCCCGTTAACAGCAGTGCAAATGCGTTGATATGCGCGCGTTCTTGGGGGCTTAGCCCTGTTGCCGCTTGGGCCGCAGCTAGGGGGGCGGCAATGCCATCACGATTGCCCCAAACCTGATGATGGCGCGCCAATCCGATGTGCGCGAGGGCAAAATCAGGGTCCGCGGCAATCGCAGTTTCATAGGCCGCAACACAGCCCGCATCCCCCGCAAGGGTGCGGTCCATCGCGTCACAATAGGCATCTGCAGCAGCACGCGAAGACGTGGTTAACGGATTGCCGTAGCGGTCATTTAACATTCTAATCCCTTAACCATTTGTTGTGACCGCATATGCCGTCCGTTTTTAGTGTCTTATTCCAGCTCGACCAACAAATCTTTGGCATCGATCTGACCGCCTGCTGCGACATGTACGGCCTTAACAACCGCGTCGCGTTCAGCGTGAATACCCGTTTCCATCTTCATCGCTTCGATGGTCAAAAGCAAATCACCTTCTTTGACCTCGGCCCCGACCGTTGCTGCGACGGACGCCACAACGCCCGGCATTGGTGCGCCGATGTGGTTGGCGTTGCCCAATTCCGCCTTGGGGCGCTGGATCGTTGTGGCCTTAACCAAACGGTTTGGCACGCGAATGACGCGCGGCTGGCCGTTCAATTCAAAGAACACCTTAACCTCGCCGTCCTCGTTGGTTTCGCCCACGGCTTGAAGACGGATTTCCAAGGTTTTGCCCGGATCGATTTCGACCGCGATTTCTTCGCTTGGCTGCATGCCGTAGAAAAATGTGTGGGTCGGTAAGGTGCGCACGGGGCCGTAGGTGCGGTGGCGACCCATGTAATCGAGGAACACTTTGGGGTACATCAGGTAGCCGTTCAGGTCTTCGTCGTCGATGGTTGCGCCGTTCAATTCTGCGCTTAGGTCTGCGCGTGTGGCCTCTAGATCGACGGCTGGCAGGTGCGCGCCGGGGCGGTCTGTGCTTGGGGCTTCACCTTTGAGAACCTTGGTCAAAATACCAGCAGGGAACCCACCGGGAGGCTGGCCCAAATTGCCGCGCATCATGTCGACAACGCTGTCAGGGAAGGCCACATCGGTTTCGGGGTCTTCGACCTGTGCGCGGTCAAGCCCTTGAGAAACCATCATTAATGCCATGTCGCCGACAACTTTGGACGACGGTGTAACCTTGACGATATCGCCGAACATCTGGTTCACGTCCGCGTAAGTCTGTGCGACCTCGTGCCAGCGATCTTCTAGCCCCAAACTGGCCGCTTGAGCCTTGAGGTTGGTGAACTGACCGCCGGGCATTTCGTGCAAATACACCTCGGATGAGGGGGCCTGCATGCCGGTTTCAAAGGCGGTGTACTGGCCGCGCACGTCCTCCCAATAATCGGAAATCGCGCGCACTGCCTGCATGTCGAGCCCGGTGTCGCGATCTGTGTTGCGCAGCGATGCAACAACCGACCCCAACGTGGCCTGCGATGTGTTGCCTGACAGCGCGTCCATGGCGCAATCAACGGCATCAACACCGGCTTCGGCTGCGGCTAGAATTGTCGCGACGGCAACACCGGCGGTGTCATGGGTGTGAAAGTGGACAGGCAGCCCGACTTCTTGTTTTAGGGCACGGATCAGCACGCGCGCTGCGGCAGGTTTTAGCAATCCGGCCATATCTTTTAGGCCCAGAACATGCGCGCCTGCGGCCTTTAGATCCTGGCCCATAGCGACGTAATATTTCAGGTCATATTTGGCGCGCGCAGGGTCCAGAATATCGCCAGTGTAGCAAATAGTCCCTTCACAAACCTTGCCGGCCTCGACCACGGAATCCATCGCGATGCGCATGTTTTCAACCCAGTTCAGGCTGTCGAACACGCGGAATACATCAACGCCGGATGCGGCGGCTTGGCTTACAAATGACTGCACCACGTTGTCGGGATAGTTGGTGTAGCCGACGCCGTTGCTGGCACGCAGCAGCATTTGCGTCATCACATTTGGCATGGCTTCGCGCAGGTCACGCAGGCGCTGCCATGGGCATTCTTGCAAGAAACGGTACGCAACATCAAAGGTCGCACCCCCCCAGCATTCGACAGAAAACAGCTGCCCCAGATTGGCGGCATAGGCGGGCGCGACTTTGATCATGTCGATCGAACGCATCCGCGTGGCCAGCAGCGATTGGTGCCCGTCACGCATGGTGGTGTCGGTGATCAGCAGTTGTTTTTGCGCCTTCATCCAGTCGGCAACGGCTTGCGGGCCTTTTTGCTCTAGCAGGTTGCGCGTGCCCATTTGCGGTTCGGCCAACAAGGCTGGCGGCTTGGGTGTGCGCGCAGTTGCGGCAGGTTTGCGTTTGTCCTTGGTTTCGGGATGACCGTTGACTGTGATGTCAGCGATGTAGGTCAAAACCTTGGTGCCGCGGTCGCGCCGTTTGACGAATTTGAACAGCTCGGGCGTGTTGTCGATAAATGTCGTGGTGTAGGTATTGTCCAGAAACGTCGGGTGTTTCAGCAGGTTTTCCACAAACGCGATATTGGTCGACACGCCGCGAATACGGAATTCACGCAGCGCGCGGTCCATGCGGGCGATGGCCAGTTCGGGCGTTTGCGCCTTGGCCGTGACCTTGACCAGCAGTGAATCGTAATAACGCGTGATGACGCCGCCGGAATAGGCGGTGCCACCGTCCAGACGAATGCCAAAACCGGTGGCCTCGCGGAACGCGGTGATGCGGCCATAATCGGGGATGAAATTGTTTTGCGGGTCTTCGGTTGTGATGCGGGTTTGCAGCGCGTGGCCGGTCAGTTGCACGTCGGCTTGGCTGGCTTTGCCTGTGGCCTCAGCGATGGTTTTGCCCTCGGCGATCAGGATTTGCGCCTGCACGATGTCGATGCCTGTGACTTCTTCGGTCACGGTGTGTTCGACCTGAACGCGTGGGTTTACCTCGATGAAATAGAATTTGCCGTCGTCCATATCCATCAGGAATTCGACGGTGCCGGCACATTCATAATTCACGTGCTTGCAGATTTTGTAACCGAGTTCGCAGATTTCAGTGCGCTGTTCTTCGGTCAGGTAAGGGGCCGGGGCGCGTTCGACAACTTTTTGGTTGCGGCGCTGCACGGAACAATCGCGCTCAAACAGGTGATACATGCCGCCGTGGCTGTCCCCGAGGATTTGTACTTCGACGTGGCGGGCGCGCATGATCATCTTTTCCAGATAACCCTCGCCGTTGCCAAAGGCTGATTCCGCCTCGCGACGGCCCTCTAGAACCTTTTCTTCGACTTCGTCTTCTGAATAGATCGGGCGCATGCCACGACCACCGCCGCCCCATGATGCCTTGAGCATCAGCGGGTAGCCAACCTCGGCCGCTTCGGCCTTGATTGCTTTCATGTCGTCGCCCAGCACTTCGGTTGCGGGGATGACCGGTACGCCAGCCTCCATCGCGACGCGGCGCGCCGATGCTTTGTCACCCAGCGCGCGCATGGTTGCGGCCTTTGGTCCAATGAATGTGATGCCGTTTTGTTCGCAAGCATCTACAAAATCAGGGTTTTCCGACAACAGGCCATAGCCCGGGTGGATCGCGTCGGCGCCACATTCACGGGCCACGCGGATAATTTCATCAATGCTCAGGTAGGCGGCGACGGGCCCAAGACCCTCGCCAATGCGGTAGGCTTCGTCCGCTTTGAACCGGTGCAGGCCCAATTTGTCTTCTTCTGCAAACACGGCGACGGTCTTTTTGCCCATCTCGTTTGCGGCGCGCATGATGCGAATTGCGATCTCGCCTCGGTTAGCGATTAGGATCTTGTTGAACTCGGTCATGATGGCTCCCGTTTGCAGTTGCAGCATTGTTAGGGTGTTTCATACCCTGCGTAAACGCGTAGAAGTGGGTATAACTGCCCTAAAACGGCACTAAAATGACCTGAAACGCCGAACGGGTGACCTAAAGTCACTTTTTGCGTCTGCATCCTAGGGTAAATAAAATCAGCGGTTTAGCGGCGCAGCTCGAACGCTTTGGGCAATTGATCAAGCGTCTTGGCCCCCAATTGGCCCATGTTGGCCTCAAGGTCTTTTGCCAAAATACTGGCCAGATGATCGGGACCTTTTTCGCCCAACGCGCCAAGTGCATAGTGCCACGCGCGGCCCAACATCACAAAATTAGCGCCCAAAGCCAGCGCGCGCAAAATATCCAGACCGCTTTCAACACCGCTGTCCAAAATCAGGGGCAGGGTGGTGGCCTTGCGGATCGCGGGCAGTGCATCGATTGTGGCGGGCCCACCGTCAAATTGGCGGCCTGCGTGATTGGACACCCAGATGGCATCAACACCGATTTGTTCCAGTTTTTTGGCGTCAGCAGGACGGGTCACACCCTTGACGATAAACGGCCCATCCCACGCATCACGCAGCCATTCAACATAGCTCCAGTCTGGTGAGGTGCGCAGCAAATAACCCACGTGCGCAGTGGTTGACCGGCCTTTGTTGGCGCTGGAATCGGTGTATTTATCCAGCATGCGCATGTGCGGCATACCGGTGCGCATAATACCTGCGGCCCAGGCGGGTTTGCTTGCGACTTGGGCCAGCAACCTTGGCGTCAATTTTGGCGGATTGGTCAGGCCCGAACGGGTCTGGCGTTCGCGGCGCGAGGCCACGGGCACATCCACAGTCAGCACCAGCGTTTTAAAGCCGGCCTTGCGGGCACGATCCAGCATATCGGCGCGAATTTCTTCGTCGCGGGGCGGGTACATCTGGAACCAGCCGTGTTCCCCCAAATGCGGCGCGATGTCTTCGGGCATGGCGGTGGCCACGGTGGACAGGCTGTAGGGAATGTTCAAACGTTTGCCAGCCTGCGCCAACATGCGTTCGGCCCCCGGCCAGATCAAACCCGACATGCCAATTGGCGAAATCCCGAACGGCAGCGGCATTTTCTGACCCAAAAACGTGGTCGTCAGATCAGGCGTGAATTCACCATGCAAGATCGAAGGCATCAGCCCGATCGCATCAAAGCGTTCGCGATTTCGCGACTTTGTGCGCTCCTCGCCGGTGGCACTGTCTAGGTACTCCCAGACAAAATGGGGAATACGGCGACGCGCACCTTCGCGCAGATCGGACAGGGCGGGATATCGGTCATCTAAGCTCATTGTGCTATGTGGCCGACCAGCCCCCCCTATGTCCAGCGTGATAAATAAACAGTCACGAAATTAAATCATTTTTTAACGGCATTTGATCAAAATGAGAATCATCAGATACGCATTCACTTCAGGAGTTGAACACATGCAGGCACTAATTATCGACAAAGAGGCCGCGCGCTTTGATCACAGCCAAATTTCATTGATGGAAGCGGGTATTTACGTGACCGGAACGGCCAGTGTTCATGTGGCTGAGATTTGTATTTCGCGTATGGCTGTTGATCTTTTGGTGATCGAAAAAAGCACTGTTGGTGACGCGCTGGGCGATTTGCTGGGCATTGCCGAAGAACGCAATCCATTCCTGGTGTCGATCCTGCGCACCTCTGATGTGGGCGCGGATCACGATGAACTGTCACCGCATTTTCCATCCCTACATTGTGTGCTGGGCGAAGACGTTTCAAATGATTTTGCAGTGCAGTTGGGGCTTGCGTCCTTGCGGGCACAAATGAGCCTGTCTGCGGCGTCAAATAGTTTGAAACGCCCTATGACGCCGGCCATTTCACCGCTGGTTCCGTCGCCTTTGGTGACCCGCGCGGCCGTGCCCATGAATGCCTACGCACAGGCGTCCTAAACCTAGCCGAAGGATGCCGTAAAAAGGTATCGGGAACATATCAAGAACAGCTTTTGTTTTGCTTCGGGCGGCGCTATGGTGCCGCCCATGAGCAGTTTTGACGAAATGGACGCCTTTGAAGGCGCATCCCTGTCTTCGCGCGCAATGGCCGCGCGCCCGCAACCCTATTTAGAGGGGTTGAATCCCGCCCAACGCGCCGCCGTTGAGCAGATGGACGGCCCTGTGCTGATGTTGGCGGGGGCGGGCACTGGCAAAACCAAGGCCCTGACCGCGCGCATCGTGCATTTAATGAACACTGGTCGTGCCCGTCCAAACGAGATTTTGGCCGTGACCTTTACCAACAAAGCCGCGCGCGAGATGAAAAACCGCGTTGGTGGCATGTTGGGTCAACAAATCGAAGGCATGCCGTGGCTTGGCACCTTTCACGCGATCTGTGTGAAATTGCTGCGCCGCCACGCCGAACTTGTCGGGCTAAAAAGCAACTTTACCATTCTGGACACCGACGATCAGGTGCGCCTGCTCAAGCAGCTTGTCCGCGCCGCCGAAATTGACGACAAACGCTGGCCTGCGCGCCAATTGGCCAACATCATCGATGGTTGGAAAAACCGTGCGCTGACACCGGACAAAGTACCAGTCGCGGATTCGGGGGCCTACAATCACAAAGGCATCGAACTTTATGCCCAATATCAGGCCCGTCTAAAAGAATTAAACGCCACTGATTTTGGCGATCTGTTGTTGCACATGGTGACGATTTTTCAAAACCACGCGGACGTGTTGCAGCAGTATCAGCGCTGGTTCAAATTTATCCTAGTGGACGAATATCAAGATACCAACGTGGCCCAATATTTGTGGCTGCGTCTGCTGGCGGCCGGACATAAAAACATCTGCTGTGTCGGGGATGATGACCAGTCGATCTATGGCTGGCGGGGGGCCGAAGTTGGCAACATTCTGAAATTCGAAACCGATTTTCCAGGCGCGCATGTGGTGCGTCTTGAGCAAAACTACCGCTCGACCCCGCATATTTTGGGCGCGGCATCCGGCGTGATCAAAGGCAACACTGGCCGTCTTGGCAAAGAACTTTGGACCGAGGAAACGGTTGGCGAAAAGGTGCGTTTGATCGGTCACTGGGACGGCGAAGAAGAAGCGCGCTGGATCGGAGACGAGGTCGAATCTTCTCAAAGTGGTACGCGAGGAATGCCGCCTAGATCATTGGATCATATGGCAATTCTGGTGCGCGCGTCACATCAGATGCGCGCGTTCGAAGACCGGTTTTTGACCATCGGCCTGCCGTACCGCGTCATTGGCGGCCCCCGTTTTTACGAGCGGATGGAGATCCGCGATGCCATGGCATATTTTCGCGTCGTGACCAGCCCCGAAGACGATTTGGCATTCGAGCGGATCGTGAATACGCCCAAACGCGGGCTTGGTGACAAAGCGCAGCAAACCATTCAAATGACAGCGCGCGGCAACGGCGTGTCATTGATCGAAGGCGCGCGATTGGCCGTGGAACAAGGCCTGATCAAAGGCAAAGGCGGCGCCGAACTGGGCAAGCTGGTCGCGGGCATTGCGCGGTGGTCTAAACTAACGCGCGGCCCGTTACTAAGCGTCAGCGACGACGCGGTCATCGACGACGGCCCGCAGCGGTTTGAATACGGCCCACCCGAAGTCACGCATCTGGAATTGGCTGAAACCATTCTGGATGAAAGCGGCTACACAACCCACTGGCAAAACGACAAAACACCAGAAGGACCGGGGCGGCTAGAGAACCTTAAGGAACTCGTCAAAGCGCTGGAACAGTTTGAAAACCTGCAAGGGTTCTTGGAACACGTCAGCCTGATCATGGACAACGAAAACGACGAAGGTGGGGCCAAGATTTCGATCATGACCTTACACGGCGCAAAAGGTCTGGAATTTCCGCAGGTGTTTTTACCTGGGTGGGAAGACGGGCTGTTTCCGTCACAACGTTCGATGGATGAAAGCGGAATCAAAGGCTTAGAAGAAGAACGTCGTTTGGCCTATGTCGGGATTACGCGAGCAGAACAGATTTGTACGATCAGTTTCGCCGCCAATCGACGGGTGTTTGGGCAGTGGCAATCATCGTTGCCGTCGCGATTTATCGATGAATTGCCCGAAGAACACGTCGATGTTTTGACGCCCCCCGGTCTTTATGGCGGTGGCTACGGTGCCGCGGCCCCAAAATCGACCCTGCACGAGGCCGCAGCAGAGGCAAATGTCTACAATTCACCTGGCTGGAAACGTTTGCAATCGCGTGCTCAGGAACGCCCCGTCAGCCAACCCAAAGAAAGCCGTAGCACGGTGATTGACCTGCAAGCCGTCAGCAGTTTCACAATGGGCGAGCGCGTATTCCACCAGAAATTTGGCTACGGCGTCGTGACAGGCATCGAAGGTGACAAGCTGGAAATCGAATTCGAAAAAGCAGGTACGAAAAATGTCGTTTCGCGGTTTATTTCAGGGTGTGATGACATCCCGTTTTGAACATTTAGCCCAACTGACAACGACGAATTTCCTGAAACATGCCATCGTGTCGTTCGCCGACCAGCGTCAATGATTTGATCAAAAAGGGTGAAGGCAGGCAGGGCGCGAAATGCGTCTGTGCTTGGTCCATCACTGTATCAAACAGATCGTTTTTTAACGGCCCACTTAGAGTCATATGGAAACGAAAGTCATCAAAAACATATGGATAGCCCCATTTGACCAAATTGGCATCCTGATCCTGTGTCAGCCGTGCTTGGCGTCGCCGTGCGAGGTCTTGTTCCGATGGTGGCGCGCGAAATGTGTCTAAATTCGACACGGCGTGACCTGCAAGATCAGCCAATTCAGAAAAATCACCCGTTGGAACCAGCGCGATAAAACCACCGATGCGCGCGAGCGTTAGGCCTTGCAACATGATCGGGCGGGCGTCCGCGCAAAAGGCTGAAAACGCTTGTTCTAATGCGTCACGATTCTGTCCTTGGGCAAGGTGAAATGGCGGCTTTATTGTACCGTGAAACCCATATTTTCGTGGCCGTTTTGTGATTGCGTCATCAGGGGTGCCGACAGGCTGACCCGTCGAAATATCCCACCCCAACCATGTGGCACCGGCGTGTGCAAACCTACCAGATTCAGGCGTCAAATAGACGGCATAACGTGTGAATTCCATCACCAATCTACATCGAATTTAGTGACCAGTTTTCCGATCTGATCTGGGCTTAACATCACGGGGTCTAACCCTCGGGTGAGCAGCGCCAGTTTCGCAGTTTCTTCAAGTTCTTCAATGGCATAGGATGCGGCCCAAACGTCTTTTCCCGCGACAACTGGGCCGTGATTGGCCAACACCACGGCGCTGCGTTTGCCTGCCAGTCCGCGTACCGCATCGCCCATGCCTGCGTCACCGGGCATAAAAAACGGCAGGAGTTTCACGCGGCCCAATTTCATGATCGCATAGGGCGTGACAGGGGGCAGCATGTTGTCGCTATCCGTATCCGGTAGCATCGATAACGCAACTGAATGCGTCGAATGCAAGTGCACCACAGCGCCGGTTTGGCTGCGCGTGTCGTAAAATGCGGTGTGCAGTGGAATTTCTTTGGTCGGATTGTCACCAGACAACAGCGTTAGGTTTTTGTCCAAATGGCTGATGCGCGCAGGGTCAAGAAACCCCATCGAACTGCCCGTGGGCGTCATCAACAGCGTGCCGTCTGACAAGCGAGCAGAGATGTTGCCCGTCGATCCACCGGTCAAACCACGGTCAAACATCGACTTGGCAATGCGGCAGATATCTTCGCGTAGGCGGGCCTGTTCGCTCATTGTGATTGTTCCATTTTCTCAAGGGCTTGGGCAAAGAAATGCGTGTCCCCAAAGTTTCCAGATTTTAAGGCCAGCGCCAAGCCATCAGCCCGTACAACCGGAACGCCAGCAGCCAACCGTGGCCCGATCTCCAGCACAGTTGCGCCCAAACCAGACACGACGCTGCCCGATGTTTCGCCCCCGGCTACGACCATGCGTTTGATGCCCCGTTCGGCCAAAAGCGCGGCCAGATCTGCAAACAGTTTTTCAATGGCGTGGGCAGCCGTATCTTGGCCAAATGTCTGTTGCGCTGTGCGCACGATGTCCGGATCAGCCGATGAATAGACCAAAGGTGCCGTTGTTTGATCAAACACCCAGTCCGCGATTTTTGCGGCATTTGCATCGCCTGAAACTGCCGCCTCTGCGGTGATTTCATAAGCAGGTGCAATGGTTTGATATTCGGAAACTTGTGCGCGGGTTGCCCGACTGCATGACCCTGATAACACCACGCCGCGCCCCAAAACAGCAGCCCACGCGGGTTGGCTGGGCGCGATGCCAAAGTTAGTAGGCAGGCCAAGGGCGATGCCAGATCCACCACACAAAAGTGCCACGCCATCCGCTGCGCGCCCGATTTCAAACAGGTCGGAATCCTGAATGGCATCGACAATCAGGTGGCCCGATGTGGCGGTCATGGCGCCGATGATTGCGTCGCTGCCTTTGTCCACCGTTTGGGCGGGGATATGGCCAATGGACTGTGTGCTTTGTGCGCCTAAAACGCGACGCAAATCGGGGTCTGTCATGGGGGTCAACGGGTGGTCTTGCATCCCGCTTTCGCTAAGCAAAACGTCATTCACGAACAAATGCCCTTGATAGACCGAGCGCCCGTTTTCGGGAAATGCCGGGCACACCAGCGTTGTTTTGACGTTCATGCGGTCGGCCAATGCGTCCAGAACCTGCCCGATGTTGCCTTGGGCTGTGCTGTCGAATGTCGAGCAAACCTTGAAAATAACTTGCGTCGCGCCTTGGCTCAGCAACCAATCGCATGCGGCCAGCGATTGCGCGATCGCGTCAGTCAGGGGGGCTGTGCGGCTTTTTAGGGCGACAACACCGGCGTCTAACGCGCGATCGGCGTCCACATCCGGCACACCGATGAATTGTGCGACGCGCATTCCCGCCTCCGCGAGGGTGAGGGCGATGTCGCTTGCGCCGGTAAAATCGTCTGCGATGACGCCAATTTTCATGTCTCGAAATCCTTGATCGGTCCGGGGTCAAGCCGGTGAATATGCGGGGCGACGCCCACGTTGAAATAGTCGCGCACCAGCGGGTCGTGTCCGGGAATAATTAGATTTGGCGCACTGGCAAGCGTCATCAGCCGTTCAAACCCGTCCAGCATGTTTTGCAGATCAACCACGATGGGAAACGGTTTACGCTGATACAGATTTTCATAAAAGTGTGCGGCGTCTGATGCCAGCACCATGTACCCGCTTTGGGTTTTGACGCGCACGGCTTGCAGGCCGCGTGAATGGCCGCCAATGCAGTGCACCGTTACGCCGTCAGCGACCTGTGCATCGCCGTCATAAAAACGGACTTTGCCGGAATATAATCGCGTGATTGCCTCGCAAATATGGCCTGCTGTGTAGGGCATGCGCAGGGTGTCGTGGCACATGCACGGGCCGGTCGCAAAGGCCATTTCCGCCTCTTGCAGGTGTAAGGTGGCGTTGGGAAACAGGTGCAATCCGCCAGCGTGATCATAGTGCAAATGCGTGACGATAACCTGTGAAATATCGTGCGGCGTGATGTTCAAAGGCGCAAGGGCGGCCACAGGATCTAGCCGAATAGGGCGGTCGCGGGCCGTGGCCTCTGCCGTGTCATACCCTGTATCGACCAGAATATTTTGATCGCCTTTACGCAACAGCCACATGAAATAATCCATGGCATGCGGCGCGTCATGGTTGTCATCAAAGATAAAACTATCAGCCCGCGTACGTGCGTCACGATCGGCGTATTTTATCGCGTGAATTTCCCACACGTCAGGGGCGCTCATTTTCGAACACCGGCATATGTACGCACGTCACGGCCGATCACCATGTTGGTCACAGCGCTGTCAAACGCCAGAAAATGCGCGGTTTTCAGGTGCGCCGCAAAGGCAGCAGCGTCATCGTATAGTTCGTATAAAAACACCTCGTTCGGGCGCTCGGGGTCGGTGCAGGTATCAAAATACGCACAGCCGGTTTCGGTCATCGACGCATCCGCATTGGCGTGCATCAAGGGCAAAAACGCGTCCCATTGCGCGGGATCAATCGTGAGCGTGACAACAACAGCAAACATGAGCGGTCTTTCTATTTTGGGGCACGAGATATTTTGGCGCGCAGGTGATCGGGCAGGCGGTGTTATGGTCGTTTATGACTGCGCGGACGAATTTTGCAAAGTTTTGCGCGTCAGGTGCGCTGTTTTTCTTGAGGTTAAATTATGGCACATTCAAACTGGAGGGCAGGTTCTGGGTCTCGGGGTTAAAATTAACGTATGCGATAATGTATGCATTGACAAGAAATTGAATATCACATCATATTAGCGCAGCAAAAACAGACGACATAAAGGGCCCCGATGAAACAGAACTTTGATATCGCCGTATTCGAAGGCGACGGCATTGGGCCGGAAATCACCACGCCAACTGTCGATATTTTGATTGCGATGGCGCAGAATAATCCGGCGTATTCGTTGTCGTTTGTCGGGGCACCTGCGGGGGCTGCGCATTACGCAAAAACAGGTGAATCGCTGCCTGATGCATCGATGGAAATTGCCCGCGCGTCAGATGCAATTTTGTTGTCTGCCATGGGGTTACCCGATGTGCGATACAAAGATGGCACTGAAATTTCACCGCAAATTGATCTGCGCAAAGCGCTTGTTTTGTTTGCTGGTGTGCGCCCCGTTACGATCAAAGCAGGCCAGCCGACGCCGTTGAATTTACCTGCTGGAAAAGACGTCGATTTTGTCTTGATCCGCGAAAGCACCGAGGGTCTGTTTTACACCCAAGGCCGCGGCGAAGTCACAAAAGACGAGGCGCGCGAAACGTTGCTGATCACCCGCGACATTTCTGAAAAACTGTTTAAATTCGCCTTTGATCTGGCCAAAACCCGCAAGGATGCAGGGCGTGGACCGGGCAAAGTCACCTGTGTCGACAAGGCAAACGTGTTCCGCGCATTTGCTTTTTTCCGCGAGATGTTCGACGCTGAAGCGGCCAAGCATCCGGACCTGATTGCAGATCACGCCTATGTCGATGCGACGGCTTTGTGGATGGTGCAAAAGCCGTGGGATTTTGATGTGATGGTCAC
Source organism: Ascidiaceihabitans sp. (assembly GCA_047626725.1). GTDB lineage: Bacteria > Pseudomonadota > Alphaproteobacteria > Rhodobacterales > Rhodobacteraceae > Ascidiaceihabitans. The sequence goes on along the minus strand of JBLHSG010000005.1, from coordinate 77,122 downwards.
TGAAAACATGTTTGGCGATATTTTGTCAGACCTTGGCGCCGGCTTGATGGGGGGGCTCGGGCTGGCCCCGTCCGCGGATATCGGGCTGCACAATGCGGTGTTTCAACCGTGCCACGGATCTGCGCCTGACATCGCGGGTCAAGGTGTTGCAAACCCGATGGCGATGATTTTGTCAGCGGCGATGATGCTCGATTGGTTGGGATTGCGGCACGACAATCCGGCGATGGTTGCCGATGGTGTGCGCCTACGCGAAGCGGTCGAAGGCGTCGTGTCTGCAGGCACCGTTTTGACCCGTGATTTGGGGGGCAAAGCCAGCACGCGCGAGGCCGCAGATGCGATCATGCAGGCGTTGTCACCGGCATGATAAAAGTCGCCTGCATAGGGGCGGGGTATTTCGCGCAATTCCACTATGACAGCTGGGCGCGCATTGATGACGTGTCACTGGTTGGGGCCTGCGATCTGGAAATTGAGCGCGCAAAAGCCACAGGTTTGCAGGCTTTTGACGATCTGAAAACGATGTTGAATGAGGTTCAGCCAGACATTCTGGACATCATTTTACCGCCCCAAGGCCACGCACAGGCGATCCGAACGGCGATGGCGGCGGGTGTCAAAACCCTGATCTGCCAAAAGCCGTTTTGCATGTCGCTGCATGAGGCGCGCGCGATCACCGCCGAGGCAAACGCCATTGGCACAAAGATCATTGTGCATGAAAATTTCCGCTTTCAGCCGTGGTATCGGTGCATCAAAAACGCGATGGCGGATGGTGTATTAGGCGACGTTTTACAACTGACGTTTCGCCTGCGTCCTGGCGACGGGCAGGGGCCTAATGCCTATCTTGATCGCCAGCCGTATTTTCAAAACATGTCCAAGTTTTTGATCCACGAGACTGGTGTACATTGGGTCGACACGTTCCGGTTTTTGCTGGGCAATCCCACAGCCGTTTACGCCGATTTACGCCAGATCAATCCGGCAATCGCAGGCGAAGACGCGGGGTATTTCATCTTTGAACATGCAGGTGGCGCGCGGGCGATTTTTGACGGCAATCGCCACCTTGATCACAGTGCTGACAACCATCGTCGCACCATGGGCGAGGCCTTGATCGAGGGCACAAAAGGCAGCCTGACCTTGGGCGGTGATGGCGCGGTTTGCTTGCGAAAATTCGGTGAACGGGCGCAAACACAATTACTGGCCCCCGATACGTTTGACGGATTTGGCGGCGATTGTGTTCACGGGTTGCAAAATCACGTGATTTCAGCCTTTTTGGGCCACACCCCTTTTGAGAACCTCGCGGAGGATTATCTAAAGGTGATAGAGATAGAAGAAGCGATTTATGCCTCGGCAAACACCGGAAAAAAGGTGCGTTTGGGGGATTAACCAAGGAGGGCTTTGATGCCTTTGTCCAGCTCTCAGCGTGCTATTCACGAGTTGCGCCAGTTGATTTTTTCCGGTGAATTGGCCGCTGGATCGGACCATTTGGAAAGCGAATTGGCGGATCGATTGCAAATGTCGCGCACACCGGTGCGTGAGGCGGCATTGACGTTGGAAACCCAAGGTTTGTTGACGCTGCGCCCGCGCAAAGGCGTGCGTATTTTGCCGGTATCTGCTGACGACATGCGCGAAATTTACGACATTCTGACCGAACTCGAAGGGTTGGCTGCCGAACGTGCGGCGGATGCGGGTTACACCGATGCGCAATTGGTCGAATTGGGCCAGTCGATTACCGATATGGACGCTGCGGTCGACGCCGAGGATTTGGCTGCATGGGCACAGGCCGATGATCGCTTCCACACGGAATTGGTGCGTTTGGGGCAAAATTCGCGATTGATAACTGTTGTCGCAATGATGAGCGATCAGGTCCGTCGTGCCCGCGCAATGACGCTGTTTATCCGGCCATTGCCCACCAAATCGAACGACGATCACCGCGGTGTGTTTGATGCGATCAAAAGCGGTGATGTGACCTTGGCTGGGCGCATTCACCGTGCCCACCGAACCCAAGCAAAACGGATTATTGTCGACCTATTGGAAAAGCATCGCTTGCATTTACTTTAGCTTGAAACCCGCGCGGCTTTTGGGGTCATGCCTGTCCAGCCATGGAATGCGCGATAGAACGAATTGGGATCACGGTAGGCCAAAAGATACGAGATTTCCTCGCTATTTAGTTCCGTATAACGCAAATAATGCATGGACAGCGCGCGCCGCGTATCATCCAGAACCAATTGATATGATTGACCTTCTGATGACAGTTTTCGCTGCAAGCTGCGCGTCGACAGATGCATACGACTGGCGGTTTCGGTGATATTAGACAAGCCACTCGGCAGCATCTCACTTAGGGTTTTACGCACCCGCGCGGTGATGGTTTCCCCGGCACTCAACGCGTCCAGCTGACGGCGAAATTCCGGCTCCATCGAGGCCCACTGCGTTGCATTGCGCGACAGCAACGGGCGGTTTGCGTCGTCTTTCAGGATGCTGATTTCGGGCGTGCTGCCATAGGTGATCTTGGTGCCGAAATAGGCCTCAAGATCTGGATCGCATTCTAGTTTATCTGACATCACAACACGCGATGGGCGCACAGCGTGGCCCGTGCAAATCCGCATGGCTTCGACAAAAAACACCATTTCTGTCGCGGCAAATTTGTGCGGTAATTCTAGCCCAAGGACCGAGCTGGATTTGACCAACCGCAACTCATCGCCGTCTGGAATGATGTTCAAAAGCAATGGGCCAACCAGCGGTTTCAGGACGGACATCCGCTCCAACCCAACCAAAACTGTCGGGCTACAAGTGAACGCAAAAAACGCAGGATTAAACGGGCCACGCGCATAGGCCTGACCCAAAAACAGCGGCAAATCGGACCGATCCGCCAGCTCAACCGCGGCACTCCATCCCTCAAAATACTGCCGCGCACTGACGCCACGCCCTTCGGATTCAAGATAGTCAGATGGCAGGTCAACTTTGGCCAAAACATCTTTGATCGAGATTTGCAAAAGCGCGCAGAACTGTTCCATTGTGCGGGCGATTTTGTATTTTGGCACGTGTTCGGTCATGTTCTATTCCCAATGGATTTCAGGCGGGCCCACGCAATAAATACGGCGGTGAGGGCAAAAAGAACACCGGTGCCATGCAGCGATGGCGCGATTTGTTGGTGAAATGGCGCGAAACGCAACCGCATCGACACGCATTTTCGCTATAGGGGTATCAACGCGCTCTGGACCTTGCCGGGTGGCTGAGGCAGACGTGATATCGTGATTTAACAGATGGGCGTGGGGCTGAGGGTTGAGCAATTTTGCCTCAGAATTGAGTGGCGCAATGGGGCTGATCCTGACCGGGGATGCGGCCCTTTGGCAGGTCGTGGGTCTGTCATTACGCGTATCGCTAAGCGCGGTTTTTATTGCAGCACTGATCGGAATGCCGCTGGGGGCGATTTTGGCTGTCAGCCGGTTTCGCGGGCGTGGGATCGTGATTGTGCTAAGCAATGCGTTGATGGGCCTGCCGCCTGTCGTCGTCGGATTGTGCGTGTATTTGCTGTTGTCACGCGCCGGTCCATTTGGTGTTTTGAACCTGCTGTACACACCGTCTGCGATGATCATTGCCCAAGTTATCTTGGTCGCGCCGATCATTTTGGCCTTGACCCGTCAGTCTGTCGAAGGGCTGCAGGATGAATACGGTGAACAGCTTGCGTCGTTCGGATTGGGACGTTGGGCCGCGGTAAAAACCCTACTTTGGGAGGGGCGCACAGCCCTGTTAACCGCGCTGCTGGCCGGTTTCGGGCGCGCCATCGCAGAGGTGGGCGCGGTTATGATTGTCGGCGGAAACATCAATCATGTAACCCGTGTAATGACCACAACGATCGCGCTGGAAACGTCAAAAGGCAACCTCGCGCTGGCCTTGGCATTGGGCGTGATCCTGTTGATGTTGGCCGTGATCGTGACGGGCGCGGTCAGTTTGATCGGCCCAAAGGAGCATCGCGCGTGACGTTTCAAGCCGAAAATATCGTGTTGCAGCGCGACGGTGTGCGGGTGCTGAACGCGGCCTCTATCCGGTTTAGCGCGGGCATAACGGTGTTGATTGGGCCAAACGGTGCAGGCAAAAGCCTACTGTTGCGGGTGCTTCACGGGCTGATTGTTCCCGATGCTGGAACGTTTGGTGATGTGCCCGAACGCCAAGCGATGGTATTTCAAAAACCGGTGATGTTGCGCCGTTCCGTGTTGCGTAATGTCGAATTCGCGCGGGCTTTGGGGCAGGGTGGGCCGACAGCACATGCGTGGTTGGATCAGGCCGGTTTGGGCGACAAAGCCCAGATGCCTGCGCGCGAATTGTCCGGAGGCGAAGCGCAATTGCTGGCGGTCATTCGCGCACTTGCAACGGGTCCCCAGCTGTTATTTTTGGATGAACCCACCAGCCATCTGGACCCCGCCGCCACCGCGCGGATCGAGGCGCTGATCACTCAGGCTGCGGCGTCTGGCGTGCAGGTTGTGATGGTCAGCCACGATCTGGGACAGGTCCGTCGATTGGCCCAAGACGTCGCGTTTATGCACAAAGGCAAAGTACTGGAACAAGGCTTGGCCGAAGATGTTTTGAGCGGTCCCACCAGTCGTGAGGCTGCGCAATTTATCAAAGGGGAACTGGTGTTATGATCCGCGTTTTCGCAATAATTTGCGTGTTGTTGTGCGGGGTGCCTGCATTTGCGCAGGATCGTTTTATCACTTTGCAATCAACGACTTCGACCCAAAATTCGGGCCTGTTGGATGTGTTGATTCCGCAGTTTCGTGCCCAAACAGGTATTGATGTGCGCGTGATTGCTGTGGGCACAGGGCAGGCTTTGCGCAATGCCCAAAACGGTGACGGCGATGTGCTTTTGGTGCATGATCGTACGGCGGAAGATCAGTTTGTCACTGATGGTTTTGGCATCGATCGCCGTGACGTGATGTACAATGATTTTGTGATTGTCGGGCCTGCAAACCTAACTTCGATGACAGATAGCAGGGCAGATACGACCGCGGCTTTGACCCAAATTGCGACCAGTGAAACCCTGTTTGTTTCGCGTGGTGATGACAGCGGAACCCATAAAGCGGAACAGCGGTTGTGGTTATCCACCGGCATTTTTCCGAACGGGCCATGGTACCGCGAGGCGGGCGCGGGCATGGGGGCAACGTTGAATATCGCGATTGGAATGGGCGCATACACGTTGGCGGATCGCGCGACGTGGACCGCGTTCGGGAACAAAGGTGCGCACCAAATTGTGGTTGAAGGCGATCCGCGTTTGTTCAATCCGTATGGTGTGATTTTGGTGAACCCTGAATTGCACCCGCACGTCAAATCAGATGATGCGCGCGCATTTTCGGATTGGTTGGTGTCGCCGATCGGACAGGCCGCGATCACCGCATTTCAGATCGATGGTAAACAGGTGTTTTTTGCGAATGCTCAGTCGTCTAAATGAAACTGACCGAATTTGCCTTTGTGGAAAATCAAACCGGACACATCGCGGTAGCTTGCCTCGGTGACGTTGCCTAAAATCATTGTGTGATCGCCGGCCTCGATGGTGCTGTGTTGCGTGCAGTGAATTTGCGCGGCACATCCTGCCAGCAATGGCACGTTATCTGCGCCAATGGTCCAGTCAAAAGCATCAAAACCTTCGCCTTGGGTGGCAAAATGTTTGGCGAGCGCAAACTGACCTTCGGCCAAAACATGGATGCAAAATGATTGAGCATTCACAAATGCATCATGACGGCGCGAACCCCGACCGGGGGCCCACATCACCAAAGGCGGTTCCATCGAAATCGATGAAAACGAATTTGCGGTCATCCCCAACGGCCCGATATCGGACTGCGTGGTCACGATGGTCACACCTGTCGCGAAACGGCCCATCGCTGCGCGAAAATGTTCGCGGTTGTCCGGGCCGGGGGTAAATTTTTGCTCATCATTCATGGCGCAAGCGGTGCCACGGGGCGTTTGATTTGTCCACCGCCCGTGGCATGCCTGCGTCAGTTTGTGCTTTGTTTGACCAATGCGGACAAATCCGCGCCAATTTTGTCAATCGGACCCATCGCATTTACCCGTTTCAGGGCACCTTTGGCGTCATAATAATTGATCAAGGGGGCGGTTTGCGCGTGATAGGCTTTTAGGCGGTCACCAACAGTTTCGGCATTGTCATCGGCGCGGCGTTTCATGGCTGTGCCGCCACATCTATCGCAAACCCCTGATGTTGCAGGCATTTTAAAGCTGTCGTGGTATCCTTCGCCGCAGCCGCCACAGGTGTAGCGACCGGCAACACGTTCGACCATGGCCGCGTCATCGACATCTAAACTGATGGCCGCGTCGATCTTTTGACCGGTTTCGTTCAGCAATCCGTCAAGCGCCGTTGCCTGCACATCTGTACGTGGAAAACCGTCTAAAATCACGCCATTGGCACAATCTGGTGCTGCCAAACGATCACGCAAAATGTCGATAACAATCTGGTCGCTGACCAAATCGCCAGCTTTCATGACGGCGTCAGCGGCGCGTCCGGCATCGGTACCTTCGGCCACAGCAGCGCGCAAAAGATCACCGGTGCTCAGCTGCACATAGCCGAATTTGCCTTCTAACATGCGGGCTTGTGTGCCTTTGCCAGCCCCCGGAGGGCCCAGCAAAATCAGAACGGGCGCGGGTGATGTGTCTGTTCCATCCATGGATTTACGCCTTATTCATACGGTTGGCGATCAGGTCTTCGACGACGGACGGATCCGCCAATGTCGAAATGTCGCCCAACGTTTTGTGATCATTTTCTGCGATCTTGCGCAGAATACGGCGCATGATTTTGCCGGATCGGGTTTTTGGCAAACCGGGGGCCCATTGGATCAAATCAGGGGATGCGATGGGGCCAATTTCGCGGCGGACCCAGTTGCGCAATTCAAGGCGCAATTCTTCGGATGGTTCTTCGCCGTTCATCAATGTGACGTAGCAATAAATGCCTTGGCCTTTGATGTCGTGCGGGTAGCCAACAACCGCGCTTTCCGCGACTTTCGGGTGGGCGACCAGCGCGCTTTCGACTTCGGCTGTGCCCATGCGGTGGCCGGACACGTTGATGACGTCATCGACGCGCCCCGTGATCCAATAATCGCCGTCTGCGTCGCGCTTGCAGCCGTCGCCGGTGAAATAATAGCCTGCGTAATCGGCGAAATAGGTCTTTTCAAAGCGGTCGTGATCGCCCCAAACGGATCGCATTTGACCCGGCCAGCTGTCTTTGATGCACAGTACACCTTCGACGCCATTGCCCTCGATTATTTCGCCGGATGTTGGTTCTAGAACGACTGGTTCGATGCCAAAGAACGGCTTCATTGCTGATCCGGGTTTCATCGCGTGCGCGCCGGGCAGGGGGGTCATCAAGTGCCCGCCAGTTTCGGTTTGCCACCATGTATCGACGATCGGGCACGTGCCGCCGCCGATGATTTCGTTGTACCAATTCCATGCTTCGGGGTTGATTGGTTCGCCAACTGTGCCCAGCAATTTCAACGATGACAGGTCACATTTTGTAACAAAATCATTGCCTTGGCCCATCAATGCGCGAATGGCGGTTGGGGCTGTGTAAAATTGCGCGACCTTGTGTTTTTCGACAACTTGCCAGAACCGCGAGGCGTCGGGGTAGGTTGGCACGCCTTCAAACATCAGCGTGGTACCGCCATTCGCCAGCGGTCCGTACACGATGTAACTGTGGCCTGTGACCCAGCCAACGTCAGCTGTGCACCAGTAGACATCGCCGTCTTTGTAATCGAACGTGATTTCGTGGGTCATCGACGCGTAAACAATGTAGCCGCCGGTCGAATGCACGACGCCTTTTGGCATGCCGGTTGATCCGGATGTGTACAGGATAAACAGCGGGTCTTCGGCGTTCATTTCTGTGGGTGGGCAATCGGCAGAGGCCGCAGCGCTCAGCACGTTGTAGTCGCAATCGCGCGCCTCGTTCCATGCCACGTCGCCGCCTGTGCGCCGGACCACCAGACATTTCACGCTGGCGTCGCAATCGGCCAATGCTTTGTCTGCGTTTGCCTTTAGCGGGGTGTTGCGACCGCCGCGTGGGGCCTCGTCTGCGGTGATGACCACTTTGGCCTCTGATCCGTTGACGCGGGCCGACAATGCGTCTGGTGAAAATCCTGCAAAAACAATGGAGTGGATCGCACCGATGCGCGCGCTTGCCAACATCGCATAGGCAGCTTCGGGGATCATCGGCATGTAAATGACGACGCGGTCACCTTTGCCAACGCCCAGGTCTTTTAGCACATTCGCCATTTTCGAGACGTTCTTGTGCAGCTCATTATACGTGATGTGCAGGGCGTCATCATCCGGGCTGTCGGGTTCCCAAATGATCGCGGTTTGATCGCCGCGCGTGGCCAAATGGCGGTCGATGCAGTTGGCTGAGACGTTCAGCGTGCCGTCGGCGTACCAGTTGATCGCGACATTGCCCAAATCGAACGAAACGTCTTTAACTTGGGTGTAGGGTTTGATCCAGTCGATGCGTTTGCCGTGCTCGCCCCAAAAGGCGTCCGGGTCCGCAATCGATGCCGCATACATCGCGTCATATTTCGCCGCATCAACATGCGCATTTGCAGCCATTTCGGCGGATGGAGGAAAGGTTTTCGCGGCGGTCTCTGACATTGGTGGCTCCTGTCGGTGTGTTCTGGTCGTGCGGAGCTGTGGCGCCTAATCTGGCGCCGGCTCCTCCCTTGGTGGGGATAATACTGTGATCTGAAAAGAAAGGAATAACTTACGGTAATATAAGGCTTTGCTTGTAAAGCTTTTTCCGTAGGCTCGCGGGTGTTTGTAAACTTTCCTGTAAAGCCTGTAAATTTCCCCATGTTTTCCAGCTTTTGTCTGTCAAAGCCTGCGGGCTGTTTGCTGCGGGTATGTTTTGCCAATGGTCGGTGCTGCGCCGCGAAAGGTTCGTAAAGGTTAACAAGCACCTGCGACATAAAGTTTCTTTGGCGAATTTGATGGCGATTTCCCAGAATCACACTTGCATTCATAGCCACGCACGCAAAGCGCCCGTCACCGCAATCATCGCGCCCGTTCAAACCCCATTGCTGGACCATCCAGACCTGCGTACACCAACCACAACGCTACCGGATATCGCCAACCCAAAGGACGCCCACATGCCCAATTCACTGCCCAAAACGATGAACGCTTTTGTCTTGCACAAACACGGTGGCATGGATGCGATTGAATTTCACACCGATTGGGCGATGCCGCAGGTCGGGCCGGACGATGTGCTGATCAAAATTGGCGCTTGCGGGCTCAACAATACCGACGTGAACACCCGGTCTGGCTGGTATTCGAGCACGGTAACCGCAGCAACAACCGGCGACGCATATGACGACGTATCCGAAGACGACCCAAGCTGGGGTGGCGCGCCAATCCAGATGCCGCGTATCCAAGGGGCCGATGCGGTGGGCGAAATTGTTGCCGTGGGGGCCAATGCATCAGTGGATTTGATCGGCAAGCGGGTGATCACAGATTGCTGGCAGCGCGACTGGTCCGACCCTGACAACCGCGACAAAACGGGCTATTTCGGCAGTGAACGCGACGGCGGCTTTGCCCAATACGCCACTGCGGATCGCCGCAATGTTGGGGTCATCGACAGCCCGTTGTCTGACGCGGAACTGGCCACGTTTTCGTGCAGCTACACCACAGCCGAAGGAATGCTATCGCGCGCAAACGTCGATGCAAATGACGTGGTTTTGGTCACGGGGGCATCCGGCGGCGTCGGGTCTGCGTTGATCCAACTGGCAAAACGGCGCGGGGCCAAAGTTGTCGCCATGGCATCAGAGGCAAAACACGCACAGATGGCTGATCTGGGGGCGGACGCGTTACTGCCCCGCAGCCCTGCCAATTTGAAAAAAGCGCTTAAGGCGGCCATCGGTCAGGACACGGTCACGGTTGTCGCAGACATCGTTGGCGGCCCGTATTTTGGCACGGTCATCGACGCCTTGTCACGCGGCGGGCGCTATACTTGTTCGGGCGCAATTGCGGGGCCAATTGTTGAACTGGACCTGCGCACATTCTATCTGCGCGATCTGACATTCACCGGATCAACCGTTGTGCCGACACATATTTTTGGCGACTTGATCGGCTACATCGAACGCGGTGAAGTCCGCCCGATGTTGGCCCAGACATTTGCCTTGTCCGAGTTGCGCGAGGCGCAGCAAACATTCATCGACAAAACCCACATCGGCAACATTGTTGTAGTGCCGTGACGTCGTAAGCGCCTGAAATTAACCACAGGTTGCAGGTAGCCCCCCTGATACAAACGCGTACGGGGGGTGCACCGTATATTTGCGACATTGGGCCTTGGCACCTTGCGGGGGGTCGGCTAGCCTCTTTGACAGTTGGGCATCTGCGCCCGCGTACAGGGAGAAAAAGAATGAACAAGATTGCACTGGGTGCCATTGCTGGCACGCTGACATGCGCCTTTGCTTTGGAAGCAGCGGCGACAGAATGGAACGTTTCAGTTTGGGGCAAGCGCCGCGCCTTTACCGAGCACGTTGAAAAGCTGGCCGAATTGGTATCCGAAAAAACCAATGGCGAATTCACGATGAACATCAGCTATGGTGGTCTGTCCAAGAACAAAGAAAACCTTGATGGTATTTCGATTGGCGCGTTTGAAATGGCGCAATTCTGTGCCGGCTATCACCGCGATAAAAACCGCGTTGTGACGGTTCTGGAACTGCCATTCCTGGGCGTTGAAAACCTCGCACAAGAAGTCGCTGTTTCAAAGGCTGTCTATGCACACCCTGCTGCGGCCGAAGAAATGGAACAGTGGAACGCGAGACTGCTGATGACCTCACCCATGCCGCAGTACAATCTGGTTGGCACAGGCGAGCCGCGGATGACGTTGGCTGATTTCGAAGGCATGCGTGTGCGTGCAACAGGCGGCATCGGCAAAGCATTCGCAGCCGTTGGCGGTGTTCCGACATCCGTAACCGCGACCGAAGCCTACCAAGCAATGGAAGGCGGATTGGTCGATACAGTTGCATTTGCCCAGCACGCGCACCTGTCATTTGGCACAATCAACCAAGCCACCTGGTGGACTGCAAACCTGAACCCAGGGACCGTAAACTGCCCGGTTGTCGCCAACATCGACGCCTATGACGCACTGTCAGATGCCGAACGCGAAGCCCTGGATTCATCCATTCCCGAAGCGCTGGATCACTATCTGGCCAACTACGGCGAACTACTGGCCCGTTGGGATAGCGTTCTGGAAGAAAAAGGCGTCAAAAAGGTCGAAATCAGCGAAGACGTAATTGCTGAATTCCGCACAATCGCCGCAGACCCGATCCGCGACGAATGGATCAAAGACATGGAAGCCCAAGGCCTGCCGGGTCAAGAGCTGTATGATCTGGTTGTCAAAACCTTGGCCGAAGCCAAAATGGCAAACTAAGGTTTAACCACCACGGGCCGCCCACATTGTGTGGCGGCCCGATTTCGTTTTTGATGAGTAACCGCGCAGGTTGTTGATCAAAAACGGCAAAAATGCCGAAAACGGGGGGATAGAATATGGCAGGCTCAGGTGCCGTACTGGAGGATTCCAGTTTACTCAGCCGCTTGGATCGCGCGCTTTTACCGATAGAACGGTTTTGCGCGTTGCTCAGTGGCCTTGCGATTTTCTCACTGATGTTTTTGGCGGCCTATTCGGTGTCAGGGCGCAAATTCTTTGGCAGCCCGATGCAAGGCTACGTCGATATTATCGAAATGGCGATGCCGGTTATTGCGATCATGGGCGTGGCGTATGTGCAGCGCGATGGCACGCACATCCGGATGGACATGTTGGTGTCTAAACTTAGCGGGCGGGCGCTGTGGCTGTTCGAATTGATCTCGGTTTTGATGATCCTGATCTTGATGCTGGCGTTGATGTGGGGGTCTTGGGACCACTTTATGCGGTCATTCGATTGCGCGCGTCCGTGGTGCAGCAAGGACAGCACAACCGATATTTACCTGCCGCTGTGGCCGTCAAAACTGGTGGTGCCGGTGGCGTTTGGGGTGTTGGTTTTGCGCCTGATTTTGCAAGTCTGGGGATATGCGCGTGCATTGATCCTGAACCTCGAAAACCCCGCTGGTGTGCCGTTAAATCTGACAGTCGCAGAGCAGGCGGCCATTGAGGCCCGTTCCTTGGAAGGGGCAGATTAATGGATAGCATTTCAATCGGATTATGGGTGTCTGGCGGCATGCTGGTGATGGTTCTGGCCGGTATGCGGGTGGCGTTTGCTGCTGGTATGGCGGGGTTTGTCGGCTTGGTCTGGCTGCGCTGGAACGGGTATGATTATGACCCTGAAAAGTTCGGCAAGGCGCTGACAATCAGTGTGCGCATCGCTGGTTTAACGCCGCAATCCAAGGTCAGCGCGAATGTTTTGTCGCTGATCCCTGTGTTCATTCTGATCGGTTATCTGGCCTATTATGCGAAACTGACCAGCGCCCTTTTTGAGGCCTGCAAACGCTGGTTTGCGTGGGTTCCGGGCGGTCTGGCTGTGTCGACTGTGTTCGCGACTGCGGGCTTTTCGGCCGTGTCTGGCGCGTCTGTCGCGACGGCTGCGGTGTTCGCGCGCATCGCCATCCCGGAGATGCTCAAGATCGGGTACAACAAACAATTCGCGGCAGGCGTTGTGGCGGCAGGGGGCACGCTTGCGTCCTTGATCCCGCCCTCGGCGATTCTGGTGATTTACGCCATCATCGTGGAACAAGACGTGGGCAAACTGCTGCTTGCCGGTTTCATTCCCGGCGCGTTTTCGGCCATCGTTTATGCAGGCCTTATCATCGGCATCGCGATGATCTGGAAGACAGTTGGCCCACCGGTCAAAGGGTTCACATGGAAGCAGCGGTTTGAGGCATTGCCAGCCGCCTTGCCAATCGTGGCCGTGGTCGTGATCATCATTTTCTTTGTCTACAACCCGTTTGGCGAAGCATGGGGCACACCCACCGAAGGCGGCGCAATCGGCGCATTCATCGTGTTCTGCATGGCACTGTATCGCGGCATGCGCTGGGGCCAATTAAAAGAAGCATTGCTTGAAACAGCCAAGCTGACGGTGATGATTTTCACCATCATCTGGGGCGTGTTGATCTATGTGCGGTTCCTTGGATTTGCCAAATTACCGGATGCGTTTTCCGAATGGATTACCGGTCTGGAAATGTCGCCAATGCTGATCTTGGTGTGCATTCTGTTGGCCTATGCGGTGCTGGGCATGTTCATGGATGCCATCGGAATGTTGTTGCTGACATTGCCCGTCGTGTACCCTGCGGTCATGGCGTTGAACGGCGGTGAATACGTGTCGGCGGCGGACAGCGCGTTTGGCATGTCGGGCCCGATGTGCGCAATTTGGTTCGGGATTTTGGTGGTCAAAATGGCAGAGTTCTGTCTGATTACGCCGCCCATCGGTCTGAACTGTTTTGTCGTGGCCGGCGTGCGCGATGATCTGACCGTGCAGGACGTGTTCAAAGGCGTTATGCCGTTTTTCCTCGCTGATGCGGCAACAATTGCAGCATTGGTCGCATTCCCGGGCATCGTGCTTTGGCTGCCATCACTCGTCTAAAAACCCCAAGGATCATCGGCCAAATTATTTCTGGCCGGTGATCTCCTGAAGGCGGCGTATCAATTCACTGCTGATCGTTTTGTCCTGTGCCTCAAGGGTAAAGGGACCAAGCTGTTGCGTTAATGCGGTTTGCGTGTCGCCCGCGGTGGACAAGCGCCCGAAATGAACATTGATGTGGGTGGCGGCCTTGATAACCTCGGCCACGGAAAACGACGTTGATTGCCCATCGATTTCAAACGTGACGCGCCCGTTTTCGACCCCATGTTCCAAGACCTCGGATAGGACCGACATCGCCTGCGCCTGCGCATGGATCGCGTTCTTGGGACTGTCAGCAACATACAGCATACCGGCTAAGTTTTTTGTCGCACTGCCATCCGCACCATCGGGCCCGTGGAACAGCGATCCGTCTTTTCCGGTGGCACCGTTCAGCATCTCGACCATGTAGCGTTTGAACTGGCTGCGGCTAAACGCGCCATAGCCGTTTTTGGCATCAACACCAAGCCGGTCGCCGACCTGAATTCCCGCAGGCAAATGCGCAGGCGTGCCCACCACTTCGATCCCGTGATCAAAGGACCGTTTGGCACCATCGGCCTTTTGGTCAAAGCTGGTGAATTCCGTGTTCGCTTTGGTCGTGATCGACACCAGATCGTCAAACAGGGTTGGTGTTTGGCCCGCAGCCCCCATGCCACTGTCCAGATGCAGCAGGCTTTCGATCATATGTTCCAGCATGATGCCTTTGCCGGATTTTTCGACATGCACCAGCCCCTCGCCAAGCATTGCGCGCAGGGATGTTTCGATCTTACTTTGGTCAGCTGTCGCGGGATCATCGCCAAGCGAGGCCGTGTAACGGGCGACCATGGCGTGCGTCGCCTCACGGATTTCGGTGGCCACTGCGTCAGGCAAATGCTTGAGGTCATCAGCAGGCGCGCCGCGCACCATCATCAGCAGCAATTCCGCACGCGCATCCGGTGACAGGGTCTGGATAACCGGCACCGAACTGCCGTCATCCTGCACAACGGTTCTGGTGATGTGCCCACCGGCCAGAATTTGCGCCATCAGCGGATCAAACGGTTTTGGCGTGGCGGCAATGGACGGATCATGGTCGGCAGGTTTTTCACCGGCGATTTCACGAACATATTTGCGGAATGTCGCCTCGATCAGCTCTCCGCGTTTGTTCGCTGCACTGCGGTCGGTGGCGGGTATGTCGTTCAGCCGCGCGTCATGCAGGATACCGATAAACTGGCGCATAATGCTGTCGCGGGTCTGCGGTGTGGCCGTCAGCGCGCTGAACAACGACGACGGGTCCACCGTTTCGATCCGTTGCGCAATAGCGCGGGCTTCTTGGTCACTTAGCACGACAGGGTTCGGTGCCTGCAACGCCAGTTTTTGTACCGTAATCACCGTTTCCTCGCGCAAAATGTCCGTGTCTTGGCCGCGCCCATAGGTCAGCAGCGGTTTTTCGTGACGGGCCATGAATTCGTCTTGCCCGAGGTCGACAAGATCGCCTTGTTGCAGGCTTTTGCGATCTTTGGGGCGGATGCGCAGGTCCTCGCCTGCCTCTGGTGCATCAAAGCGTGACGCGATGCGCATGAACGACCGGTGGTATTGATCGTCGGCCCGCACCTTGCTGATATATTTGCTCAGCTCGAGGCGGGTGATGCGGTCATCACCGACAAAATTAACGCTGTCGCCGTCGAGATCATAGGCCACGGCGACGGCCATAAATTCCTTGAGCTTGGTTAGGATCGTGCGGTATTCGGATGGGCTTTTGTAGGTCAGGTGGTTCAACATCCGCTCCATTTGGTAGCCCGCAGCGTGCAGATCGTTGGTGTGAACATGGGCGCGGATCATTTCGGGCAATTCGGCGATGGCCATCAGCGTGGCATCGTTGCGGCGGGCATAATACGCACGCCCGATGGTCTGGAACAGGGCGCGCTGCTGTTCGGGGGCGAAATCGGTGATGCCGTTTTTGGTCAGCTGACGGATCGCTGTGACCAGCCCACCAACCGTCGCGCGCGGCTTGTTTTTGTCGGTCATCAACGTCTTGCTGGTGGCCAATGCCTCAAGCGCGAAGGCCTGCAATAGCGGGCGATTGGCAAGGCCGGTCATGTGACTTTGCACCGGTCCCACGTTGAAAATCGACGCAACCAGATCTAGCTTTTCGCGAATTTCCGAATTCCGGATACTGCTGCCGACACTGTGTTCAAGCGACAGGAACATGGCCTGTTTCGCCAGTACCAGTTCATGAGCATCACCGGCCTGCACGGTAAGCTGATCAAAGATCGCGCGCCCCTCTGCGTCGGTGGTGTACAGTTTTTTGCCGCGCAATTTGGCGGCTAGGCCGTCGTGGCGCGTGGCAAGGTCCTTACCGTTTGCACCGCGCGTAAAACGAGTGTCGAAAATATGCGTCTGTACCGCGTCCACAACATCGCCGGGTGCCAGCCCCGACAGGTGTTTGAAGTCGGGATCGGAGTTGTCGCGGTTCACATGGTACAGGGCCTCGACCATGTCATTTAACGGCACGGCCCCCTTCATGGTGCGCAGCAGATTTAGCATGCGGTGTTCTTCGCCCCGCGTCAGTTGACCGACGCGTTCCAGCATGCCCTGATAGGCGTGCACAACCGGTTGGCGCGGGTGAGGCAGCAAACGGCGCATGCGTTTGTCGGCCTTGGTGTTTTTGGAAAACATGCGCGCCGGTTGCGCCAACCAATCAGGTTCCGGCCGCATGCCCAGACGCATTTGTTCGATCGCCTCCGAGGGCAGGGCACGCATTTCTTTACGCCGCGCCGTCAAGTTATCCAACGCCTCTTGCGCCAGTTTCAGCTGCTTGGACGCTTGGGTTCTGGTCGACACCATCCACGCCGATTTCTGGCGTTTTTCCAGCCGCGCGATCATCCGGCGCTGGCCGTCAATTTCGACATCAACTTTGGTGCTGTAGGTATTGATCCGACTGTCGAAATCCAACTCCTCCCAGCGCGCCACGTGTCGTTCGTCAAGGGCGGTGACCTTGTGGTGAAATTCAGGGTCGTGAAACTGCAAAACATGCAGGCCTTCTTCGGCCAGTTTTACGGGGTCCGCGTCCGCGCGCATCACCACAACAGGCCGGCCATTCACGATCAACGTAACCGCATTTTCCGACCCCGATCCGTGCACAAAACTCAGGAACGTCGCCTTGTCGAGGGTGATGATCGGCGTGCGCAGAACCTTGTGTTTCATGCCCGCAGGCACAAGATCAAGCAGGGCGCGTTTTTGGGCGAGGCCCGTGCGAAACCCTGGCCTGCCATGGCGGGTTTGCAGGGTTTTGCCAATGGCACCGCGCAGCGTTTCAACGTCGGCATTCGGGCGGCGCGTCTTAACTTCGGCCAGAATAGCCTCAAGGCGTGTAGGCGACAGCGGAGTGCGCGTGAACTGCGCCACGCGTACCTCCATCAACATATCCGAGGTCAGCTGCCCCATCGTTCGGTGGTGTTCGGGCGCGATATTGTCCATGAAATTGCGCCGGACATTCTGGGCCTTTACGTGGCGGGTCATGCTGGTGGCCACGCGTGTGGCAACCGTATCCGACAGGCCCGCCTGTGTCAAAATACGCTGGGCACTTGTCTGGTCACCTTGCGTCAGCGCGGCATGAAGCTGGCGGCGCGCTGGCGCAGGCAGGCTGGTAATGTGTTGCGACAAGGCCTTTGGCGTGGCAACCCCAAGGTCATCATCAACGCGCGCCTTGGCCTGCGCGATTTCGGCATTTACGTCGGTGATGGCAGCGCTTGCCTGTCCCAGTTGTGCCAGCAGATGCGGCTGGATACCATGCCCGTCGCCCAAAGCGTTTGTGACCAAACCTTCTAATGGTGCGCCCTGAGCCAGCGCGTGGGCGATGCGCGCCGTGGCATCAGGCGACAGGTCCGCCAAGCCATCAAGGTTCAGTGCGCCGACCCGCGCCCGCGCTGCGACTGGCAGCCTGTTCAAAATGGCGCGCCGCGCTGATTTCAGGCGGGCGTTGCGGGCCTTGCGTTTTGGGGCGTGGGTCACGTTTGCCTTGACCAGTGCCGCGTCGAATGCGCCCACATCCAGATCCACGATTTCTTGGCCCAACGTGTTGGTGAAATCGGTGCGTTCGGTGCGGGTGCCCAGACGTCCTGTGTCCATCATGTTTACGACCAACATCGCCTTGTCCGGGCTCATCGCGTGCAAGTAGGGATGTAGGGCGGGGGGCATTTCGGCGATGCGCGCCTTGGCATGGGCAAAATTACGCGACATTTCCGACACCGTGGTGCTGGGCGGAACCAGTCCGCCGCTTTGGCTTAGCTTGGTCAGCAGCAGCATATCCGTGTCGCTGAGGCTGTGACCCGGTCGCATGCCAGCCGTGGAAATAGCGTTTGCACGGGCGCGGTGCATCTGTTTGATGCTGGTTTTTCCCGCTGTGGTAAGCAGTTCCTTGAGGCCGGATTTCCCCAACCTTTCGAATGCTTTGCTGACAGTCATCTGGTCAGGATGGCGCGCCAGATCAGCCAAAATATTGACCCCTTCGGCTGACAGATTACCGGCAAGGCCCGCGGTAACCTCGGTGAACAATTCACGGCCCTGTGGCCCCAGTTTACGCCCGATGCGGTTCATCTTGCCCACAGTTTGGGCGGTGCCGACCAGCGGTGCCAGATGTTTATCCAAGCTGCGCGAAACCGTCCCCGACAGCGCCACATTCAACGCCGCAGTGGCCCCCGATTGCAGCCCGTGACCGGCCAGGCGCGCCAACCCTTTGCCCATGCCGTCATTCCACATTTCGTCGTTCATCGCGGCATTGGCGGTGCCCGATGCAACGTTTGTGGTGACTTCGGTGACCATGGCTGCACTTTTTGGCCCCAGCTTTGCCTCCATTGCCAATCCTGCGCGCCCGACGCGCCCGAGCTTGGCGACCTTGGTTGCGTTTGCGGTGATTTTGGCCGTGTCTTTTGCGGCGATTGCGGCCCTGCCTGCGGTGCCCAATTGCGCGCCTTTTGACAGCGGGCCGGACACGCCTGCTGTTGCGGCCTCGATCATGGCGGTCCCGACGTCTACCGCGGCTTCTTCCATCCCGTAGCGATCGCCGCGCATGCCCTGTTTGACGGCGACAGTTGCGGCCCCCGACAGCAGTGCGATCCAGATGCCAGCGACCACCGCATTGATGCCCGGAATGATCATCGCCAACACCGATGCAACAATCGCAACGGCCATAATCGCTGAGGTCAAAAATCCTTCTTGTCGGTCGATTTCGGCGCGGTAATAATCGGCAGATTGGCGCACGTCATCGATCATTGCTGATATGTTTTCGCCCGAACCGCGCAATGCGCCATCGCCGTCCATCGCATAACGTCGGATCACCGGATTCAGCGCGCCATAGGGCAGGCGGACCGGACCAATTTCGAAATCATCGGGGATGTTGGCCCCCCGCATTCGGGCATCATCGATCCCGGCCTGTGCCGCCTCAAGCAAACGATTGTCGACTCTGTCGCGCTGATCCAGCAAATCCTGACGCTGGCGTGAATTGCTCATGGTAAACGAGGCCAGAAATCCGGTGCCGTCCTCGAGCTGTTGATCGATCAGGAATTCGACCGTATCGGCACGTTCCAGATCATCACTGTCTTCGCCGCGCAGCTTTTCGCGGGCCTGCTGCCAGTCGTCGCCAGACAGTTCGCTGTCGGCAATATTGTAGGCAAAGGTGCGCATGTTGTGGCCATCCGCGCGCTCTTCGTCCCATTCGAAATCGGATCGGTTGGCCATGGTCGATTGCATCAGCGGCTCGTTGGTGCCCCAGCCTTCGGCGGCCAGGCGCATGCCGGTGTCGATGTCCATGCGGCCTTTCGAAATGATCTGGCGTCCGGCCTGTCGAAAACTGCTGCCGACCTGTGCAAATCGATCGCCAAGCTGATCTGTGAGGAATTCCTCAACTGCGGCCGGATCAGCAAGTTTCCTTTCAGACAACCCCATCTGCCGGGCAGTGGCGTGCAGGAAATCCTGATGGTCTTGTTGAGCTTTGACCCAGTCGGCCTGCATCGCGATGCGTTTTTGCGGGCTGGCGTGCTGCCATTCGACCCTGATCCGGTTGTAACTGCCGTTGGTAAAACTGTCGTTGAGCAGGTTTATCTGGTTCTCGGAGGGTTCGCGATTGGCGGGAATACGCGCGATTGTGGCGGCGGCATGGGCACCGCGGGTTTCGGGATGGCCACTGCCGTGACGGATTAACGCGGTGTTATAGGCCATCAGCGCGCTGGCCGTGCTGACCACGACTTTTCCGGTTTCAGGATCGTAGGATGTCTGCGGATGACGGTGATCGTGACGGTGAAAATTCTCAAACCGCTGGCCTGCGTAGCGGTCATTGCGGCGGGCAGAATACTGTTTCAACGGGCGGTGCATGTAGGCAAGGACCGCGTCCTGCGCAGCACTTAGGGTGGCGGCCCCGTCAGCGGCATCCTCGAGAGTTTGGGGGTCGTGATGGTCGGTGTTTTCACGCGGCATCAGGGGGTCTGCGGCATTTGGCGCAGGGGCAACGGGCGGCGGCGGCAGTGACATTTCGCCGTCTTGGGGGCTGCTGATTGGGGCCTGTGACATCATCGGTGCGTCCTGCACACCGCCGATGCGACTGTCGTATCCAGCGCCATCCGCCCGTCCGATGGACATGTCGGTTTGCCAGCCTTGGGTGCGCAATTGCGTGGGTGTTAGCGCGCCGCTGTCGACTGCGCCCTGGCGTGGGCCGTCCGCATTCAGGGTGACGGGCGTGTGCCCCTCGCGCGTTACCTCGTCGAACCGTAAAAACGCGGCGTTGCGCATGCGTGTCATTTCTTCGGGGGGGATGTAGGCCCGCTGGCTGCCAAACAGTTCCTGACGCACCAGTGTGTCCAGTTCCTGACCCGTGCGCAGCTGAGTGTTGTATTCCTTGTTCCGCTGGGAATCGATCAGGCGACGCATCCGCAAGGCCAGTGCCTGATCCGGTTCACCGTTCATGTAGGCGGCGGCGATTTCGCGGTCAGTCGGGTCGCTGAGCGTGTCTTGGATCGCTTGTGCCATGCGCCGGTTTTCGGCCTCGGTCATCACAGAGGCGCTCAGTTCTTCGGCCGATAGCGATTGCAGCAGGCCCAGTGCGGCGCTGGCACTGATGCCGCTCGAACTTTCCGCGCCGGCGAACAGGCTTAATTTGGCCTGCCGCGTCACACTGGGATCCGTTGAAAACAGACTTAGAATATCTGCCTGCTCGCCTTCGGATTGCATGCGCGTGGTGATCAATTCGATCAGCGATTCGCGGCCCCTAAAGGGTGTGCGATTGGTTTGCGCCTCTTCAACCGCGGCCGGACCGGGAAAAGGCAGCGTTAGCGCCTCGACCACCTCTGTCTCATTGGGATCGCTAAAATAATCATACCCAAGCACCCCAAAGGCGGCCCCGGGGACGATGGTCGACAGCACTGCCGCGCCACCATAAAGCACATTACGCTTGGTTGGGGTCAGCGGCGCAGGGGTCAGTGCGTCCTCGACTTTTGTGGCGCGATCAACGCTGTCCGCCACCACGCCTTTGCGGATCAAACCAAAGGGTAAGTTCGCATTGTCGACATCCCCAAGGTAGGTGTGCTGGATGCCGCCAAGACGATCACTGAGCCCGTTGAGGGTGGCGGTGTAGCGTTCCCATTCGCCATTAATCATGCCGTTCATAAAATTGATCGCGGCATTCTTGAGGTTGTTCAACGCCCCCCCCGCCGCGGCTTCCGGTTTCAAAAGATGCTCTGCGGTGCGTTCGGCATGGGCGATGATCTGGGGCAATGCCTGCAGCATGCCCAGATCGATATCGCCAGTATAAGACGCGGTGGTCGCCATCAGCGAATACTTGATCCGCGCAGAGGTTTCACCGACGGTCTCGACGCTCTTGCGCGCAGTTTTGCGCAAGGTATCCAGTTGCGCCGTGATGCCTTTGCGCGACTGTACGTAGGCGGCCTCGGCTTGCTCAGCGATCTGCGCAATTTGTCCGTCTTGCAGAACGTTTATACTGGCCTCAGCAGCATCAAGATCGCGCAAAACGCTGGCCGCCTCAAGAAATCCGCCAGTTTCGATAATCGGGATCAGACGGGCCACCACACCGGGGTATTCAGCCGCAAGATTGGCCAGATTGGCCTTAAGCGTCGCCTCGATCATGCGCGCCTGATGGACCATCCCGTCTTCGATTTTTTTGCCGGCTTTGCGCAGCCCGTCGATGGCCTTTGCAGGCTGGCTTTCTTCGTAATCGGGGTTCAGGGTCTGCTCTTTTAGGACCGTGCGTTTCTGGTCAAGTTGGCGAATGATCGCGCGCTTGTCCGCGTCAAGACCTGTGTAGGCCAGCCGCATATCCTCATTCAGATTGCCAACATAGGACGCGTCATCAGTGGGGTTTGTGTGCCCTTCGAGGTCAAGCTGGGTGGGCGCGATCAGGCCCATCGTTTGATCGAAAAACCGCACCTTTGTTTCGTCGCTGGTCAGATCCTGCACTGCGTCGTCGTTGGATTCATCATAGCGCATTTGGTGGGTGTTGACCAAACCGGGCAGGGCACCACGGCAGCGCAAATTTGCGTATTCCGTCAGCTTCAGCTCGGTGTTGGAGGTGGCAAGCTGGCCGTTGATCTCAAGCTCGGTTTGATCCCACGTCGGCGGTGACGGGGGCAGGTTGTTGGGGTTTGGCGTTTGCGGTGTGGGCGGTGTCATGCCCTCTGGTGGGGGGATCGGTGTTGGCTTTGTTCCAGCCTTGATCGCCGCCATCTTTTGACCCGCTTGGGTGTTCAGCAGCGCCAGTTCGGCGTCCATCGCGTCTTTGACTTCGCTCAGCCGCCCGCGCGCGCCGATCATCAGCAAATTATGCATGCGCACAGTTGCATCGTTTTGCACAGTGGCAAGGTTGTCGGCGGTGGTGTGTTCCTTGTCGATCACTTTTTGTATCTGGTCGTTGGTCACCTGATCCAGCTGAGTAACCGCCGTGCTTGCAGCCGCACGAATACGCGCCACGCCACCGCCCACCACACCGTCAACATCATGGCTTAGGTTGGTAATTCGCGACCGCGCGCGCGCGGCAATCGTACCGGTTTCAAAGACAACATGGTTTTGCGCCATGCGCGCCTTGGCCGTAATCGCATCGACGCCGCGCTGCACAGCGGCGTGGTGATTGTCGGGCAACATGCCGGTGGTTTTAAGAATCTCGGCCCGCTTTTTTTGCGCAGAAGCTGGCGGCTTGGGCACGGTTGGGCTGCGCAAACCCGCCTGATTGGGCAACCGGACTTTGGGAAGCGGTGGCAGTTTTGTTTCGCGGTGCGGATCACGGGTATGCGCGGCCCTAGCCCTTAGCGGCGTGTCGCGACGATCGCTACGATCCGCTGATGTGGCATCGGTTTGTGGGCTTGTGTCTGCGCTGGTTTGGTCCGGCGCAGGTGCAGCCTGAACCTGTGTGGGCGTTTGGGTTTCTGGGGCGCTTTCGGTCTCGCCTGATGCGCCGCCACCGCCCTCGGTTACATCTTGGCGGGCCTCGCGCGGGGCCTCGTCTGTCGCTGCCCGTCGCGCGCCCGCCGCGTTGCGCGCAGTCTGCCCAAGGACGGATGATGGCGGCGATTGTGCGTGCGGGGCAAGGGCACCGCGTGCGGGGACATGTGCAGGCAGACCAGGGCGCGTGGCTAGGGGCGCAGGTGTGGCGCGCGGTGTTTGCCGCACTGTGCTGCTTCGGGTTTTGCTTTTGTGCCCTGCGTCCATATCACCCCCTATTCCGCATGCCGCGTGGGCGGCGTTGTGGGGGCGAAATCGGGCAGCAAAGGCATCAACACGCGGTAGGGTTTGGGAAAGAAAATCCAGCGGTCATTGGCAAACACCAGCCCGTCAAAACGCACAGTTCCACCCGAAGGCAGATGCCCGCGCCACCCCATCCAGATGCGCCCGGGCTGCATCCAACCCGCAATCGTGCGATAGCCGCGCGGGAACTGGTCGCTGATCATATTTGGCCATCGCAGCAATCCCGCAGGCCCGGCAAAGACGTCCTCGATCCCCGCAGGTGGCGCGGGAATGCCGCGCGTGGGCCAGATTTGATCGGCCAGCGCGTCCGCGACCTGATCGGCGATAGCGGGCACAAACAGGTGGGCGCAATCCTCGGGTTTGGGCAGATGATGTTGCAGAAATGCGCGGTCCTGAAATTCCGCTATCAACGGCAGGGCCGACTGAACAATCAGTTGGGTGCCGACAAGGGTTTCAAGGTGCGCTTGCGCCATCGCCCCCAAGGCGCGCGCGATGCGGTCCGCCTCGGTTTTGATCTGGCCGCTGGCCTGTGCAGCAAGCGTGCGAATGTCGTGCAGCATCTCGACCCGTTCATCAGCGTGGGCCGCCCAAAGCGCAAACATTTGCTGCTGCGGATCGCCGCTGTTCAGTAGTGCGGGCAGGCGTGACGGCGTCACCCACGGCACGCTGTCCGCGATTTTGGCGCGCAATGATGGCGGTGTTGTCGCCAGATGCAACATGCCCAACGCTGCAGGTGCCGCATGCGTATACAGCGCCGTCGGTAGCCCATTTGCCATCGCAAACGCCGCCTTGCGTGGCGTGCGACCAGCGCGGCGCAGACCCGCGGTTGTTTCAGAAAACCCGCAGGCCAATAGGGCTGCGCGGACCGCATCAAAATCATGATCCATCGTCAGAACCAGCGATTGCGGCAAACTGTGAGGGTCCCGTTTCATGGTGCAAAATCGCTTGGGGCCTGACGCCCCAGCTTGAGATATTCCTGCGCGATCCCCACCTGAATATGGGCAAGGCCAAGGGGCGTATTCGCATCATTGGCAAGCACCCGCGCGGTGTGCACAATGTTGCGGATGTGCCCGCCGGTCAGATCAATTTGACCCGCGATGCGGTTGATATCACCTGACGTCAGGGCGTGTTCAGGCCCCAGATTGCGCCGCAAAATATCGCGCCGTTGCGGCGCTGCGGGGGGATCAATCGCGATCACTTGATCCAAACGCCGCGCAAAGGCCGTGTCGAACCGTTCGGGGCTATTTGAGGTCAGCAAAGCAATACCGCCGAAACTCTCGAACCGGGTCAGCAAGAAATTTGTCTGGTTGTTGGCGAACCGCGCAGAGCTGTCGGTGACGTCGGTGCGCCCGGCAAACAGGCTGTCGGCCTCGTCCATCAGCAACACCAAATGCCCGCTTTCGGCGTGATCCAAAAGGGAGGACAGGTTCTCCTCCGTCTCGCCGATGTATTTTGAAACGACGGCCGACAGGTCAAGCTTGAACAGCGGCAGACCCAAACGCGTGGACAGATACGAGGCGGCGAGGGTCTTGCCGGTGCCCGACGGCCCCGACAGCAGCGCCTTGACCCCTTTGACCGATGCGCTGTGACCGGCCAGCAGAAACCGGCATCGCGACGTCAGCACATCAAGGTCGCTCAGGGTGGTGGTGTCCGCGATGAAATCCTCGGGCGGGGTCCATTCGGGAACCAGCTGTGCGTGGGGTTCCATGTCGGCGCGGAATTCGTCACCCAAGGCGCTGCGCTGGCGCTGTCGAGGGGTAATTTGGGGGGGCTGTGCGTGCATGCGCGCGGCGACGGCGGCGGTGCGGGTCAGTCCCATCCGCCACAACGGATTGTTTTCGGTGGACGTCGGGGCGGGTAGGGCCACGTCAATCATTTGCCAGTCGGGATCGGGGATTAGGCCGCCGTCGCTGTTCAGCACCGCGATGCGCAAACCGGAGTATCCGCGCAAGGTTGGCAGGGTGCTGCGGGTGCCCAACGTGGTGTGCACTGAACAGATCGGTAGCCAATTTCCCAACCGCGCGGCAATGCCCGAACCGCTGCCCGCCGCGCTGATATCCATGGCTGCGCGCCCGCACACGGATGCGATTGTCGCGGCAAAAGCCATGCGATCCGGGCGGTCACCGCCCCGCAATACAATGCAAGTTTGCGGTGCCAATCGGTCGACAATGTCGCCTGCCAACATTGTCCAGTCGGGTGGTGCGCTGTGCGCGGGCAATCGTGTCACGCCACTGTCCACGCACGGCAGGTCAAGCGCGCACAAGACCGGTGGCGGTAGGCAAAACCGGTCTTCGGGCCCCGGTGCGCGTTCGCCGATGCGCGTCAGTAAACCCAGATCAAAACCGGCACTTAAGTCGGGGAGCGGGGTCCGGCACAACACGCCAAGGGGCGGTAAAAGCTGCGCCAATGTGGCGACTGCTGGCCACGCACCAAAACTGTCGCCCTGAAGCAGGCGTAACCACGTGGCGACCTGCGGGTCAGTTTCTAGCGCGATGCACAGGGCGGCGGCGATCATCACCGGTTGCGACAAACCCAGCGCGTGGCAGCAATCGGGCAGCTGTTGATAGGCAGTGCGTGGCCCACCATTTGCGCCCATCCCGGCCTGAAGCATCACATCAGGCGGCAGGCTGACAGCGGGCGCGGCACCCGGCACAATTGAGGCAAGCGCGGCCGTGACAGCCTGCACCAGATCGGGCGTGCCGACCAAAGGAATGCTAGGTGGGGCCAGCTCATTCATCGGGCGGACCGGCGTAGGGGTGCATGCTGCTGTAATCATAATGAAACTGCACGACGCGTCCCAGCGACGGCACCCAGCCAGGGTTCAGGTCGAGGCCCGCAATCCGCACATCGGTATCGGTATCATGCCCGTCAAACACCACATCGATATGGGTTGGCGTGATCGAAACAGGCGCGCGCCGCGCCACCAGCCAACGCCAACCGCGCCCGCCAAGCAACTGGCTGATCAACCTTTGCGCGGCCAAGGTAAGGCCCGTAACCGGATCATGCAGCGTATCGGTGGCGGTGGGTCGCAGGGGCAAATCAGGCGGCAGATCGCGGGTCGCCAGACGGGCAAATGCAGGGGATGTGCGGCGCAAGGACAACGCCGTCCCGTCGCCAGTTTCGTGGCCAAACAACCCGCGCTGACCGGCGATGTGATGCAGGACTGTAGGGTGTGGTGCCCAGTCAGGTGCGCGCGCGGTGATCGTCGTGTCGCAGGCCAGATCGGGGTCAAGGACCTTATAAACAGGGTCGTCGTGTGCAAGGCCCAAACGCGCGGCAAACCGCCCCAGAACTGCGCGAGTTATTGGCAGACCAAGGGCCTCTTCGGCGTGATCACAAGCAATCAAGCGCAGCACAGGGATCAACAACCACAGGCCGGCGTGTGCGTGGATATTGCCGTCAGGCAGCGGCGTGTCAGCGGTGTCAGGCGCGTCGGGAACAGGGGGCGTTGCATCGGTGTTTTGCACAGGCGTTCTGGATCTGAGTAGAGCAGGGGCAGGCGTGATATCGCGTTTGGAATTAGAGTGCACCGCAGACTTGATCAGAGTGTCGATGCGTGACGTCTGAGGGTCGTATGTTGTGCTATTATTTTGCTGCGCGACAAGCCGGGTCAGTCGTTGCATGACGCGCGGTGGACCAGTTGGACCTTCAGTCGCGAGGGCGATCCAGCCAAGCACGGCGGCGGTGCGCGGATCGTCTGCAGACCAGCGCGCGATCACCGCGTAGGCAGCGGCGTGCAGCGGAACGGCGGTGCCTTTGAACTGGGCGGAAATCTTAACCGCTGTCGGGTTTTCTCGTTTGCGCGGTGAAACCATGTCTGGCGTCGACGCGCGTGACACTTGCGGTGCTACTGGCGGCTGCGCGGTTTGCACTTTTGATAACGTGACGAGCTGCGCGAGGTGTTCTGGCAGCAGGGTTTCGATCGCGCGAACAAGCAACGCCAGACCCCCTTTTAGCTGCGCGATCCGCCCTGGTAAAACTGCACCGCCCGTATCGATCAGCGCGCGCAATATTACGGCGGTCTGCGCAGATGCATCGGCGGTTTGGGTCGTCTGGGCAAAGACGCGTGCCACGGCCCAATGGGGCGGGTCACCATCAAGTGCGGCTTGCAAGGCAAAGGCGGCGGCGGTCACGATGTCGGGGATCAGCACGACTTCTGCGTCCGGCGGTGGCGGGGCCGCATCCCAACGCAGGACCGCGATCGGGGTTTCTGCCAGACACTGCGTTAAATGTGCCGAAAGGGCCTGCCGCGACAGACCTGCGCGCAGGCGTCCTAACTTTAAACGGCGCACCAATAACAGCGTTCCGGTTTGTTGACCGGGCCATACTGCGGTGCGCAGGGCGTTTTCGAAATCGTGGCGAAAACGTTGCGCAACAGCAGGGAGCGGCGCGCGCAAGGATACTTTTGCGACATGGATATGACGCCCAGACACCGTCATCACAGCGCCTGCAAGGCCAGTGAACTCGCCTGATACACGGTAACATTCTGGGTGCGTGTTAGGTGCACAAGGGGGGCGGTTGTGTGGCGGATTTCGACCTGCGCGCGGCTGCCCGACAGGTCCTGAACCGTGCCGCGCGCCATCACCAAACCCGCGTCCAGAAACGTCACCTGTGCGCCAATGCTTGGCGCGCCGCGCTTGATCCGGATGTTGATAAAATGACCAGGGCGCACTGTTTTTTCTTCTTCCAAGGTGGCTGAAATGATGTCGGCCACGGGTGCATGGGACGCCAGCAAAAGGGCCACACGCACCACGTCGGTCATCAGTGCGCGGGCCTGCACCGGCGTTGCTTCCATTCGCGCAAAAAGCCAAGTGTTTAGCCGGTCAAGTTGCGCGCGCAGGGTGAAATTCAAATTTTCCCAACCAGGTAGGCGCGCGAGGCTCGCAAGCGATGTGACCGTGTCGAATTCGGACAGCGATTGTGCCCAAAGCAGGCGAATGGGCGCGGGGATTTTGCGGGCGTATTGCCAAAATGCGGCCAGCACGCGTTCGATCTGTTCCAGCTCTGCGTTGGCGCGTTTGATGACCTGTGGCGCACGACCCGCAGCGATCAAATCGTTCAGCGACAACAGCGTCAGCGCGACTTCTTTTTTCTCGCGCCATGGACGGGCAATCAAGGCAGGCGCGTCAAAGGTTTGGCGGCTTTGGATCACCGAATAGGTCAGCGACGAATAGGCCTGTGCGACCTGCATGATCTGGGCTTGCGCCACGGTGGTGCCGATCTGTCGGGCCTGTATCGGAGCTGCCCATTTGACTGCCGCGCCTTGCGCACGGGTCCGCACGGCGCCCAGCAAATGATCAAGGTAGGCAGGCTGTTTAAAGTGTCGCGCGATTTCGGGATTAGCGGTGAACCAACCAATCGGCATCTCGCGCAGCGCGCCCATCATGTCTGCCAATTCGACAGGCAGCGTCAGATCTTTGCGCAGGGCGGCGGGCAGTGGGTCGGCCAATGCGCCGGGCAGGGGCAGGCCCAATCGCGTGCCTGCGCTGTGCGGCGTCAACGCGCGCGGACGGGTGAAGGCCACCAATGTCACGGCCTGCGCGAGGATCTTTTCCTTTTCGGCCTGTCGTGTTTCCAGTCGGTCTGTTTCCTCGGCAATCAGGCTTTGGGCAACGCGCAGATCATGGCGGGATTCGTCCAGGTCCTGCTCCGTTTGGGCCAAGGTTGCAGACCACCGTTTTTGGATCGCGTACAACAATTTGGACTGGCCTGCGACGTCATCAAGGACGTTTGAAATCGCCAGCACGCGTCCTTCGATCAGACGTAAAAACGCAATAGCGCCTTCTAACGTGGCGATGGAGGACCCCAGATAGGCGCTTTCGTCGTCGGTGCGGTCATCTTCGGCCCCGCCGCTGCCTGGATCAGGATCTAGCTGTTTTGAAAGGGCCAGATCAGGCAGAACGGCCAGATTGATCGCGGCCTTGCGGCTTAGCAATGCGGTGCCCAAACGCGACAATGGCGTGACGCCTGCGGTCGCATCGGTAGACGCGCGGGCCTCTAGGATCGTCATTAATTCCCAGTCGCCTCCGGTTCCGGCGACGGGGCGTCGCGCGCCTTGGATTTGTTTCAGCAGCGCGATGCGTTCTGCGTCAGGGAGGGCGGCGTCGCTGACAACGGCGTCGCGCACGGCGTCAATTTCGGCCTTTGGCAGCAGGACACGATTGCGCGACGACGTAAGTGGCGCCTTGAGCCCCTCAAGCGAGATATCGAGGGCTTGCATGGCGCGCAAAACGTCCGCCTTGATCCGCACGGCTGAGGCCTTTGCATCCACCGACGCCGACGCCTTGAGCCGGTCCGCCACGGTTGCAGATCGCACGTCGCGAATGTCGCCGGGCAGGGGGGACGCCTGCAAAATTCCGGTGCGTTTTGAGATCGCGTCGCTAAGGATCGCATCATCCACCAAATCCGCGCGCGTGTTGTTGACGAGGTCCTTGACCAACGTGGTGTCGGTGCCGGAAACAGCTGCAATTTCGATGAAATTCGCGCCAAAGGACCGGCTGGGCGCGCTGTCACCAAACCCGGTCAGCGTGGTTGCGCTGCGAAAATCAAAGGTCGCACCCGTTGACGCAGGCAGGCTGCGTCCGAAATCTGCAGTGACACCAAATGTCGCCGCGTTGAACTGTGGGGTGATCGCCAAACCATCAAACGCTGGCTGGCCAAGCGCGTTGGCGTGGGCAAAGGCAAGGATCTGCAAATCGTTGGTCGCGGTGTTGCTGGGGGTGGGCGTGCCGACATTTGGGGAGGCTTCTGTGGTGACTGATTTGGCGACAAAATGCTGTTTCAGCCCCTCGGACAGCGCAAAGGCGTTGGATCCTTTTGCAAGACCGGCAAGGGCGGGAAACGTCGCGAGTTTGGTGGCTTCTTCGTTGTTGAGCATGATCTGGCGCAGGCGGTAAATTTCGGCCTGTACGCGGTTGAACGAAAAATCGACGGTGTCGTTTGCGGCATCAATCGCCTTGCGCATCGTGTTTAAAAATGGCTGCACGCCAAAGGTGTCCGTGTCGGGCAACAGCGGGTCGTCAAAACGCGCAGGGTCCAGCAAACTGCGCTGGGCATCAAGAAACAAAACCGCGCTGAGCCTGCCGTGCACACGACCAAGGATTTGGCGCGCTTCGGTATCGTGGCGCACGGGCGCGGGGGCATCGGCGGGAAATCCGTTTTCACCGGGCACAGGGTCTTCTTCGGCGTCGGTAAACCGGCTGACCTGTGCAAAATTCAGCGCGCCTTGCACTGACAATGCTTGGCTGCGGTAGGCGTTGCGCAGGGCGAGGCCGGTGCCAACATCAGTACGCAAACTGTCCAGAACAGGCGCGAAATCAGGCAGCGTCAACGGTTCTAACAGGTCGGCTGAATACAGGTGGTCAGGCACGGGGATCAGCAGCTTGAGCCGGTCAGCGTCCATGTCCAAATCAAAGGGGGCCATGTGGCTTGCGGCGTCCAATGCGGCGTCGAGTTGGCTGAGCGGGATAGGCGCTTGCGCGATGGCCCAACTGTCGGGAAAACATCCCGAAACATCCCAGCATTTGCGCGGCAAAATACCCGCAGGCGGCAGATGTTGCACAAATCCGGCAAGGTCGCTTCCATCCCACGCGGCCTCGCGGGTGGCCACGGCCGTTTCCTCAACCAGCCCTTCGAGTTGCGATTGGCGCATCAGCGTAAACCGGTTGCGCCCGCTGTGTGGCAACAGCCCGCCTTGATGTGCGACGGCCGCGCGGTGCGCCCATTCAATTGCACCGTCGGGGCGGATAAACATCACACACAACGGCACCGTGCCATCGCGCCATGTGGCTGCGGCTGGCGTGTCGATTTCAATCTGGCGCAGGGCGTGGGCGACACGGTTGGGAGCGCGCGCCGCAGTGCCAGCGGCCAAAGTGTCATCAAGCGGCACAAACGCCAACTGGGCGGCATCACGGATCACGAAATCCAGATACGGCAGGGCATCGCGGTCTGGCGGACAGGGATCTTCAAAGGCGTGCAGACGGCTGGCCGCACTGTCGGGCAGACGTTCCATTTCAACGGCGACGGCGGTTAGAACCACAACAACCAGACCGGTCGGCGGGCTCAGGGACGTTTCGGTGACGCCCAGTTCACGCAGATCGCTGGCCAAAAGGCGGGCAGGTTTCAGGATCGACACATCCTGCCCCGTGGTAGTGATGCCGCGCCCTTTGCCTAGCGTGAAACCACCCGGCTCAGCCCCCTGATCTGCCAGCGCAATGCCCAATCCGTCAACGATGCCAGCGGTCAATCTGCGCCCCGCCACACCAAGGCGTTCTTCGATCCAAAGCTGTTCGCGCCCCATCGCGGCACCGGTCAATGTGCGCCCGGTTTTATAGTTCAGCCGCTGGATCGCGGCACCGGGCGGCACATGGCGCGCGCGCTCGGGACTAAGCGACACAAGAGAGGTCAGGAACGTCTGGGACGAGGGCAGTTGAACGGACATAAGATCAGCCTTCCATCAGGGGGGCGAGGGCGCGGGAGGTGACATCGATCGCCGCCGCCGGGGTTTGATCCAGCGCGCGATCCATCAGGCTCATGTGTGATCCCAAAGGTGCCAAAAGATCGCCCAGTGGTGTGTCGGCGATTTTCTCCATCAGTTTTGGCAATAGGCCGGTGCGCATCAAAAGATTGCGGCGGGTCTGGATTTCGAGACTGCCTTGATCGGGCAGGCGCGCGACCAGCGGCGCACCACTGTCGATCGCGATTTTCAGGGCGTTGACCCGTTCGTCGATGTCACGCGCATTCAGCATCGAGATTTGCCCGCCACCTGCGTTCAGCACCGTTTCGATGACCCTGTCAGGGGCCTGAAGACGCGACAGCGTTTCCTTGACCCGTTCGCCCATATTTGCGGGCACGGCGCGCGGCGGCACATTGGTCACTGTGGTGCCGTTGTTGATGGTTCGCGCAAAGGCAGTTGTGACGCTGGGCGGCTGGATCGACGGGCTAAAATCGGCAAAATGCAAATCCACGGGGCCGCCGATCAACAAGGCCTCCATCGCGGTGAACCGTGCGACGAGCGCCTTGAGCGGCAGACCACGCGCGAGGCGGGCGACCTCGTCCGTACTGACCGTGCCGATGGCCGCCATGCGCTGCACGATTTCTGTTAGGGCCAACGGCGACGGCAGGCTTGCGGCATTCAGGATCAGCGCGTCTAGGTCGGCGCGGGCCTGAAACCCTGCGCGGTCGTCAGGGGTGCGGATGCTGGCATACAAACGGTCGAGGCCAAAGGGCAACAGCGTCGCGACGACCTGATCGTTGATCGGGGTCAGGACCGGACGCAGGATTTCGACAGGCGTTGGACCCACGGGCACCACAACCGGATCGCCGCCGCCGCCATCGCCGCCACCGGTTTGAAAGGAATAGGCCTCGCCGACCAAATCATCGGTGCGCAATACCTGCCGTCGCCGCATGTACCACAGGGTTTGCGTGCCACTTAACAAGGTGCGCCAAGCGCTGTCTTCGGCGGGTTCAAGGATGTCATCAGCGCCTTGATCCAGCAGCGCACGGATCAGATCACCAGGCGTTTTGGGGGCAGCCCCAAGGGGTTTTGCCGCACGCAGGCTCAGCGTGTTTTGCTGGATTTCAAGCGGGGCGGTGGCCCAGTCCGCACGCGGGATCGGGATGATCACGGTCACGGGCGTCTGCGCAAGGGCTGCTGACGACGCGCTTAGATCAAGGGCAGGCATCGACAGGCTTTCGGCCAAAAGCTGGGTGATTTCATCCTCGGGCAGGGCGGTCAATTCAACGGGCACTTCGGCAGGCAACCACAATTGCGACAGGACAGGCGGTTGCCCCGGTGCAGGCGCGCGCGCCGCAATTGCAGCAGCTGGCATGCGCCCCATGGGTGGCAAAATATCAAACCGATCAGTTGCGGAAAACGACTGGCCCGGTGCGCCGGTGACGATTTCGTCGATCATTGCCTCGTAATGCAGCGCGTGGGCCGCGCGGGTCGGTGTGTCGACGTAACCCAGTCCGTAACTGTCGGCGCGCCCCGATCCCGCCTGCCTGCGTACCAGATGCATATCCAGCCAGCGCAGCACGTTGCCGTCCAGTTCCATCATCGCCAGTGGCAACGACGACGGCGGGATGTCAGCCACGGCCCCGTCCAGAAATATTCGCCGCGCAGCAGTGGCGCGCTGGGCAAAATTATCGGCATCATTCAGCGATAAATTGAACGGTACAAGCGTGAACAGCGTCGCCTCGTTGACCAGACTGTCGCGCAGTTGTCGCTGCCCGTTTTGACCCGTTGCATAGGACCCCTCGGGGTTCGAGGTAAATTCAACCGGCGTGGCGCATAAAACGAAACTGCCCGTGCGGCTTTCGGCGTTCAGTTGCAGGGTTTCGATCAGACCTGCGGCGCGCGACAGCCCCTTTTGTAATGCAATGTCGGCCAGTGCGATGCGCAGATCGGCGTGCAACATCACGCTTTCACCGCCCGCACTGATGCCCAGACCCGCGCGGACGATCACTGCTGCGGGGTCATCAATAGGTTGCGTCACCTCTAGTCCCTCGACCACGCCCGCACCGATGGCCAGCCCCAGATCCGTCTGGCGGGCGATCGTGTAGGACTGATCGCGGTTGAAATGCGCGGCGGTGACAAACATCCCCTCGAACCAGCTGGTGCGGGTTCGGGTTTGGTCCACGAGGATGGTTTTGGAGGGCAAGGCTTCGGGCGCGATTTTAGGGCGTCGGAACGATGTCGGGCTGAAATTTGCCATGGTTTATCTCCGGATCGGGGTTGCAAGAAGCAGGGCAAGTTCATCCGCGGAATAAGAATAGGGGCGGATGGACTGGTCTGGCACGAAGGCGGGCTGGGTCAGGTCGATGGTCGCGTCAAAAACGGGAAACCCACCGTCGGTGATCACAGGCACGATCAGGCGGGCAAGCAAGACTTCGGACCCGTCCTGTAAATCACCGGCGACGATATGTTCGGACAGGGCTGACCCCGCCGGCAGGCCAAACGGATCGGATTGCGGCTGGGTTAAGTCCCACGCGCGCAGGCGTTTGAAATCGCGGATGCTGTCGGGGGTGGCGGCCCCTGCGTGATCGGCGGCGACGCGGCTAAGTGGCGCGCGATCATCCCCGTCAGGGCGCACGATGATCCTAAGCTGGCCGGTGTCCAACACGCGGCTGGCGGCAACACCGTCGATGGTGTCGGCGTTGGGGCTGGCGAATGCGGGTTCGGGGGCGCGGGCACAGGCGTGAAAACCAAGGTAAACATCGGCCACCAAATGCGCAGGCAGCCCCGCATTTGCCGCGCGCGCGCCTGCCAGAACACGCGCACGGGTTAGCGGGTCATCGCCCTGCTGCGCAAGCCAGATGGCTATTTCCAGACAGCTTTGCTGGTGGATTTCCACGATGCGACCCAACCGGTCAAGCGCGAGGCCCGGCGCGACCTTAACCTCGACGTTATCACCCGTGGTCGGATCATAGGTGACGTCCAGACCGGCCACAGTGCCAGCGCCGTGCAAATGCAACGCCAACCGCGAAACCTGCCCACGGTGATACGCCTGTTCGGTGCGAAAATGTGACTGGGTTAACAGGACGCCATCCGACAAGTTCAGCCGCTCGGGAATGGGCCGCATTTCAAGATCATCGGGGACGGGATGTGCAACGAATGACGCCATGGTTCAGGGACCTCCTTGTTCGGAACGGGGATCGAGCGAGGGCAGACCGCGCAGGGCGACCTGTCCGATTTGGGCAGTGCCAATGCGCAGCGGCGGTGTCTGGGGCGCAGGGCTAAGACGGGTGTCGACACCAACCAGCGACGACAGCGCCAGCACCAGTGATCCGGGCGCGTCGCGGGTGGTCGCGATGACATGGGCGGGCACTTCGCGTTCCAGCACGCGGGCGATCAGGTTACGCATCGACTGGGGCAGATCGGCGTGGATCAGGACGCTTAGGCGAAAGGCATGATCGTCAAAAAAGGTCTGCAAAGCTTCGGCGGCGGCGACACGATCAGCTTGTGTGGTCAGTGGATCATCGATCATTTCAGGACGAAACAGCGCAAAAAACGATTTGCGGTCCGCGTCGCCCAAAAAGAACGTCGTGCCCAGATGGCTATTGCCACTGCGCCGCGCCCAAGGCGTCAGCGGGTTGTCGGCGTCCGACAGATCAACACCTAGGATCGTCGAAAACGTGCGGCGCAGATGATGGTGTTCCAGCACGACCAGATCACCGCGCGACACACCACCTTGGGTCACGATCTCGAGCACGTTCAACAACCCCGGCAACGTCCCACGACGCCGCCACAACTGAACGGAATTGGCAAGCAGACTGCGGCGGGCAGTGTCACTCAGGGCAGGGTCCAGTTCCGCCCCGATCCAGCTTGCGATCCAGTCAAGCGCATAGGCAGGCGCCGTGTCTGGTCGGGTCAAACGGTGGGCGGCGGCGACCTGTTCCTCAAGTGGGGTAAGCACGCCTTCGAACAGGGATAGAAACCGGTCTAGAAAATCGCTGCCCGCGGCTTGTGGCCCGGCGTTGACTGTCATGTGGTCGGGCAAATAACGGTCGCGCCACGGCACCCGCGCGCCCCAAATCCGCAAGGCAAACAGTGCAGGCGTTGCGCGCCCATTGCCGTGTAGCGTGATTTCGATGCGCAGATAACGGCCCGTGATGCGGCGGTTGTCGCCTGTCGGTTGTTGGACCAGAATTTCGAACAAACCGCAGCGATCGCGGCTGCGCGGATGATCGGTGGCGGCCCCCAGCCACGCGCGCTCGCTGGTTTGATCAAGCCAGACAGCACGCGGACCGGGGCCTGTCGTGTCAGTCTGACCAAACCTGTGAGGATGCATGTCGCGCAAGGGAAGCGCGGCAAGGGCCACAGGATCATCATCCGCTGCAAGGTACAGGGTTATGCCGCAACCTTTTGGCAGGTCCAGTTCTGCATAAACACGGTGCCAAATGCCGCAGTCCACATCGCCTGTCAGGGTCACCCCCTGCGCCTGTCCATGGCTGGCATAAGACGGTCGCGACGGCGCGATCAGGCGGCGATAAGGGCGCTGCGGCCCACCCTGCACAAGCATGAATGGCGGCACCGGAAAACTGGCATCCTGCCCAGGCACAGTGGTGCAAAGCCGCCCTGAAATGTAGTCTTTCAGAACCGCGCTGGGCGCGTGATAGATGGCCGTATCAGTCTGTGACAGGGTAAATGTCACGGCATTTTCAGCCTCTGGAACCAGCACGTGAATGCGACCTTTGCCATCGCTGCGCAGGCTAAAACCACTATGTAAACCGGGCAAGGGCACGACCAAAGGCGGCGTCGTCCCGTCGGTAATATGTAACACATTGGCACGCGTACTATCTAGCGCAAGAAACCCGATGCGCCCGTCAGGTAGGCCCGCAGCATCAATAATTTCGTCAGTAATATCAGCTAGATCAACGCCTGTCGCCGTCAAACGCAGCGGATCATCATTCAGCGGTGTGCGCTGGAATACATGCGCGGCCCGCGTTCTGCTGCGCACTTTTTGTGGCAGCGGATCACCCTTAAGGTGCATCAAAATGCGCGTGGCGCGATCGAACACAAACAGGCGGTTATCCGTGGTCTCGATCACACGGTCGGGCGTAAAGGCGGGGGATCGTATATCCTGCGGTTCGAACCGGTCAAGAAGGTCGCGAATATGCACCGTTCCATCGGCCAAAAGCACGATCAACCAATCGCGCGCTGTTGTCGCAATATCAGTGATGGCGATGCCTGCAGGCGCGGTGAAACTGGTGATCGTTGGCGTGGTGATCCCACCTGCGCGCACCTCGTCGCCCGCCGCATTTGCGATCACTTGCGCCCAGCCGTCAAATGCATCGCGGGTCAGGGCAGGTCGGCGCGCGGCAGCCCGGCTGGTGACCCGCGCGACACGGGGTGGAAACGTCTGGGGCATGGCGGCAAGGTGCAGCGCATGGCGGTTCGCATTCCACTGCACCTGCGACGCGGCGGGCGTGAAATCGGCCGCACTGCACAGCTGCCAATAGGTTTGACCAAGGGCATCCTGATGCATCAGCACACCTCCGGAACGACGGGGATTGCAGTGCCGCCAGTGCCGCGTATTGCCGTGCCGTCAGACAGGGTGTCGGGGGGGAATGTGGCCCCGACCGCAATGTCGAGTTGTAGCAATTCGGGCAGTTGCCACGGCTTAAGCGCGATGGATTGCGTACCGGTGTTGGGGTCGCGGTGAACCGGCTGCAACCCTGCCGCGCCCATGGCAAAAATCGTCGCGCCAGACGTCGTGCGCACCCCCGTCACGCGTGAGGCGATCAGCTCGGTCTCGAGATTGAAAACGGCCTGACCCATGGGCCAACCGGTGCCTTCGCGACCGCCACCGCGCAGGGGCCAGTAAAAGGCATAAAGTGCTGCGCGCAGGTCGTTGATGACCTGTTCTTCGGCGAAACCCTCGCGGATATCGACGGCAATCGACACACCGATGGGCACGTAATCTGGCGCGATCACAAACAGTTCGGTGCCCAGTGGACGGCGTGCATCCAGATGCGCATAGACGCGGTCGATCAAACGGCGGTCAGGGCGCGGATTTGGCGGTTGTTGCACTGATTTTTCCGGCAGCGGCAACACAGACACAACGCCAGCCACATCAGTGCGCTGTTGGTAGGGGCGAAAGCGCGGCAGCACTTCGATGCGGGCCACATCAAGGGTGCCTGCGATGGCGCGGTAATCCTCGGCGGTGACACAGCGGTCTTGATGCTGCAAGAACGCGGACACCCGTTTTTCGGCCATCTCGAGGGTTTCGATTGCGCGCCCTTCGGATAGGGCGGCGGGCTGAAGGGCGACCAGACCGGGCGTTTCAATCCGGGTCAAACTGCCCGCAGCGACGTTGCCTTCTGGGCCACCGCCCGCGCGCAAAATATCGACCCGAATGCGCGACCCTTGCTGCGGCATCATCCCTGACAGCCCGTCGCCCAGCGTTATCACCCCCTCGGCAGGATCAAGAGTATAGGCGCGATCGGTGCGCCCTTGTGCGCCCAAATCATCGACGCGGAACCATTGCACAAACCCCTTGCCGCCTTCTTGGACCGAAATCCTCAGAGTGTCGGGTTCGATGTTGCGCGCGGGCAATTTGAAGCTTTGTGCAGGGCGACCAGCGGCGATGCCAATCTGCACGCGGCGCTTGGTTTCGCGGGCATTGATGTTCACCGCATTGACGCCGAGCCACGACAGGGGCAGCGACGCCGCCAGACTTCCGCCACTGTCACGCGGGCGCAAACGCAGCCATCCGATCAGTCGCTGGGCGATGTCTGAATCGTCGATGCGCGGCGGCTTGTCCCCCAGACCGGCATTCAGATCTTGGGTCAGATCATTGGCCGGAACCGCGACATTCACCGCACCGGGCAAGACGAGGCGCAAGGTCCCCTCGACGCTTAGATGGCGCGTTTGGTCGGCCTGTGTTTGCAGGGACAAAAAGCTGTCTTGCACCAGATTGCCCACTTGGTTCGTCGACGTAATCGCCCAATCAAAATACAGCTGTTCCTGCGCTGCGGCCTCGTCGATGTCAGGTGCGGTGCTGCCTAATTTGGGGATCACACCGATGTTCAAAAGTGCGGGTTGCACATCGAATGCAGCGCGGGCCATATCCTTTGCCGCGTCGGTTTCATCAAGGGCCAATAGTGCAATCCAAACGGTCTGATCGACGCTGTCAGCAAAGGGATCGATGCCCGCGATTGTGGCTGTGCCGTTTTCAAACAGCGGGGTCGTGGCGTAGGGTTCTGCGGTCTCGACGCCGTAAAGTTCCGCAAGATCGTTGATGACATCTGTCAGAGCCGAGGCCTCTGCATCCTCAAGGCGGCGCTTGTAATAGACCTGTCCAGTGAACGGCTGCACCGTCACGGGCCCGCGCGTTTCAAAAACGACAGGACCGGTCAGGCGTGCCCCTTCGGCGACAAAATTCGGAGCAACGCCAGTGGTCTTTTTATGGGCAAGGGTCACCAGCCCACGTGCAGGTTCGGCGGCGCGCAATTGCAGGCCCAGCAGGCGCAGAAATTCCAACCGCTGACGGCGCGGCAGCAGATTGACGCGGTACAAGATCGTCTCGCCCATCCACGCGACCAGATCGATAATCGTGCGCCCGGGGTCGCCCA
Source organism: Ascidiaceihabitans sp. (assembly GCA_047626725.1). Lineage (GTDB taxonomy): Bacteria > Pseudomonadota > Alphaproteobacteria > Rhodobacterales > Rhodobacteraceae > Ascidiaceihabitans. Next base: position 37,742 of record JBLHSG010000005.1, on the reverse strand, counting down.
GCTGCGGGTTGAAATACTCTGATGTATAGGCCGGAATGCGGCGGATCATCTCGTCGGCGAGCTGCTGTGCCGTCATATCCGCGAGGTTGAACTGGGGGATGGATGCGGACATCATGAGGCTCCTGTCAGGTTCATCGACACGGTCTGGGTCGCCGCCGTGCCTGTGCGCAGGATGCGGTAGCGCAGGGTGATCGCGATCTCGTTTTCGCGCTCGCCAGTCGGGATGATGTCGACACCATCCAGCCGGATACGTTTTTCCAGCAGACCGATTTCGCGCCGGATCAGATCGTGCATATTTTTGCGAGTTTCGGCGGTGTTGGGTTGATGCAGGAATTCCACGAGCCCAACGCCGCGCCCACGATGCAGCAGCCATTCACCGGGCCGCGTCATCAAGATTGCGCGCAGGGTATCGCGCACCGATTGCTCAAGATTGGGCCAGCGCCACGTGCCAGTGTCGTCAGGCGTGGCCAACAAAGGAAAGCCAATCGGGTGGCCAGGAAAAAGTGGAGAGGTCATGTGTGCGGCCTCATTATTTGGGTTTGGGGTAGGGGATGCAGATCTTTACGAACGGCAGCCAATAGAAAATGATGTTCAAAAGCTGCAGAAAAATTTGCAGAATAATGAACGCGCAGATGGTAATGATAGGGATCGAAAAACCGCAGATCATGCCAAAAGTCAGGCCGCCTTTCGGGGCGTCGCCGTCCATCAGGCTTTGCAGGTTCATCTTGTCCATAAAGGGCTGGATTTCAGGCGGTACGTTGATCACCACGTCGGGCTTGATGTTGCTGAGATCGCCAAGGTTGGGCAGGTCGATTTGCTGAGGTGGCGCGCCGCCGCTTTCGTACCACGGACGGATCGAATAGCGTTTGGACAGCGGCGACCACACGATGCGCGAGGGACAATCCGGGCGATCATCGACGTGGGCAAAACAACGCACATGATAGCGGTCCCCGATGGGGCCAAACCGGGTCACGGTGGGGGCCATTGTCGACCAGCGCGCGGCCATCGCACCATAGGCGGCGGCGGTGATTGCATCAAACTGTGCGTTGGTCATGCGAGGCCAATTGTCGGGCGTTGGTATGGTGCCGGACCCTTCGATGCGGTCGGTAAAAGACGCGCTTTCGGCGGGATCACGGTTTTCGACCAAGATCGCCTGCGCCGCCTCGAGCCACGCCAGCAAGTTCGGCTGGTCCGCACCACTTAGCGGCACGGCTTCTAACTTGTCGCGCAGGGCCGTGGCCTGTGGCACTCCGGTGAACAGCCCGATCTCTTGCGCCAACCACGTAAGCGTCGATCGCAAGTCGGCCACCGCACTAGAATTCCCACTGCGAAAGGCTGCGCGCGTGACCTGCGATGTTTGCACCAACAACGTGTCGTCGCGGTCGGCGCGCAACAGGTTTGGCACCCGTTCGGCTACGTCCTTGGCGGTGAAAGGCGGCGGCGGTGCGGTCGCGGGTTGTTCGGCGCGCGATGTCGTGGGCAGGACCGCGAACAGAATGCTACGCCCGATCTTTTTGGCAATGTCGTCGGGGATCGCAAACAGTTTGTGGACGACTTCGGATACGCCCTCGGCATCGCCGGTCAGTCTGGTTTTATGGGCAAGTGCGCGATTGGTCCCGCGCAAAATGTCGCGCCGGCGTACGCCGTCTGGTTCGTAATCCGATGCAACCGCGTTCAGCCCCTCGGGCGCTGCGACCCAACCTAACGGCGCGCCGTCGCGATCGGTGGACCACAGGTTGGTTTCTTGCGTGTCAGAGACATCGCGGCGGATGACAAAACCGGCCTCTGGCACCTTGCGCGGATCAAGGCGCGGAAACCCCGGTGTCAGGCAAACCGCATCGACAATCACGATCACAGCCTTGCGGTGCAGATGCTGGTCAATCAACGGCAGACCGTCGCGCACCTCTAGATCAGAACGCGCCTTGAGCCGGTCCATCCAGTCATCTGCACGCAGATCGTTCAGGAAATTTTTCATCAGATCGCGCGACAAATCATAGCGCACAAACGAGGGCGCGATCACCTCGGATCGTGGCGTGGCGTCTAATTTCAATCCGTCCAGCAGCGTGTCATGTTTCATAACATGTTCCCCGCACCTGGTGTGTAGGTCGTTGAAATTATTGTGTTTGTTTGTTCCAATTCGCTCATGATAAAGCCACTGAAATCGGCGATAGGGGTGTCGAATGTGGCGGTGATCGCAGTCAGCGAAAAGGTCGAACAATTAATTTCAACCGTGTGGCTATCCAGCTTGATGCCGCCGCCGCTCATCGTTAGGCGGTTTGATCCTTGAGTAATCTTGACCCTGCCGCGATTGTCGTCGATCTCGACTTTGTTGCCATTGGCAGTTTCCAGAATAATCTGGCTGCCGTCTTTTTCGACCATGGCGATGCGGGTCCCGTTTTTGCCGGTAAAACTCCAACGATCTACGGTGTCACCGGGCAATGTTTCGGGGCTTTTGGTGGTGCCATCCCACACAGCGCCCAGCACGACGGGATAGCGCGAATCGCCATTCAGACAGGACAACACGACGCGCGTTCCAACATCCGGGATCAGGAACGCACCGGCCGCATCGCCCGCAAATCCGGTGGTGACCAGCGCCCACGCCACGTTGTCGCGCGCCGGATCACCTGATTGCGGCCCACGCGACGAAAACCGGACCTGTACGCGGTTCAATCCTTCGGGGTCAGCGACGCTAATGACTTCGCCCATTTCGATCGGGGCTGTCGGCGGTGTGGTGGCAGATCCGAACATTACAGTCTCCCCAGAAATGCGGTTTCAGCAGTGAAATCAGTGACGTAACCAGCTTTTTCGTCGTAGCGATGGCAGGCACGTGTGGCGTAATACACGTTGGAAAACCGTGGTCCGATATCTTGCAATGTAACGTAGGCACCGACCCGCAAGGCGGCGTTTCCCACACAGGTTCCTTCGGCGATGACAAAGCGGCGGGTGCGGGTGTTTTGGGCCACATCCGCGATGGTTTGCGCCTCTGTTGCGTCCTGAAAGGCGGTCATGCGCAAGACGTCGACAGCCTGCGGAAACGCCTGCGTCACCATCTGGCTGCCCGTGATGCCTTCGCCTGGGCCAAGTTCGGTTTCGGACGAAACAATCGCCTCGGTCTGACCCGCGAGCAGGCTAAAACCGTGGATTTGCGTGTGCGGGCGCTGGTCCGCCAGATCGGCAGTGACGCGAATTGATTTAAGGTGATCGCCCAGCGTCAAAGTGACTGCACCACGATCCACCGCTGCGCGCGGCGAGATGTGCAATTGCGTACCGACCACCTGCGCATCTGCGTCATAGCGGGCCAACAAACGACGTAAGAAACCCAGATCAGTTTCGTTCAACTGCTGTTGTTCGTCCACCGGATCATTCAGGCCAGTGATAACCGCCGTCAGTCCGGTGTCTGCCGTCAGCGCCTGAAAAACATCGCGCAACGGACCTGCGGGAAAACTGCGATTGCGCCGCCGCATGCGCCATCCCATCAGCCCATCCTCTGCCATGATCCGCAGCCGTGGCCGCGACGCGTCGATACATTCAAACGAAACGGCGCTGATCAGGCCACGGAAAACTTCGGTCGGGCCAGTCGCATCGCCCATCAGCACGCGGATCGCAGCACCTGGGGCAAAATGGTTTGTCTCGCTGAATTCAAAGGCAAAATTGCGGCCCGCACCGTCGTGATCAATCAAGTTGGAAAACAGGATTTCGCACGTGCTGAGCCCGCCCAATTGTTCACGCATCTCAAGCCCGATCAAAAGGTCAGACAGGCCGGGAATTTGGACGCCGTCCACCTCGATGACCGGGCGGGCGTCGACGACTTCGGCGCTGTAAATTTGTCCGTCAGGCATGGGGCGGGCGTCCTTTCATTCGGTGCTTAGGCGCAGGGCACGCCATGTTTCGCGCGCCAGTGCTTCGCGCATTTGACGTGCGGCGTTTTCGGCGTCGGGGCTTGTGGGCTGGGCCATTTGTTTTTGGGCATCGCGCGCGGCCCCGGTGATTTCGGCCTCGACCTCGTCGATCTGAATTCCGGTGGTGGGAATGACGGGCATCAGCGATCCTCCTTGAACAAAATGTCGGCGAGGTTGATGTCATGGCCAACCGTGCTGATCTGGCCGCCACCGATACCGGCACCTGCGATGATGCCACCGTCCGCGCCCGCTGACAGGCCCGCGACCCCGCCAAGGGAAATGCCCGGGCCACCCGTTGATGCGCCAGCGCTAAGCACGGGCAAATCGAACGACAGATCGTCGCCCAAACTGTTGCCTGTGGAAAACGAAGCATTCGGCATGTTCAGCCCACCGAAATCTTCGAGGCCAAGGGTGCTGCCACTGGTGCCGGTTGGGCCCGCGCTCGCGCTTGCGACGGGGCCATCAGGACCAAGGCCAAGCGAAGCACCCGCTGCAAAGCCACCGCCACCGCCAAGGTTGATCCCCGCAGCAGCCGAGGCCCCCAGATCAAGGCCAAAACCTGCATCGCCAGAGGCAAATGCAACAGGTGGCGCGCCAAATTCGAGGCCCGCACCGGCATCAGATCCAAACCCTGCACCAGCGGTCGCAAAGGCACTGCCGCTCATCGGGGACCCATAGGCACCAGCGGCGGCGCGAGCGGAAAATGCAGCATCCGGACTGGCCAATTCGCTGACTTGCGGGTTCTTTTTGTTGTCGATTTCATTGGCCGCCGCCAGTGCGTTTGTGGCCTGTTCGCGGGCCGGACCACTGGACGCGCCGCCGCCTGTGGATTTTGCGGCGGCATCATCGACGCTGTCACCTTGGGCCACGGGTGCGGTGGGCGGCGGTGTGCCCGCGCCGACACCATTGGCCGCCGCAGATGACCCTGTTGCAGGTACGCCGGGGTCATATTTTGTTAGCGCCAGATCAACGGATGATCGCAGCGGAATCCCTTCTTGCGAGAAATAATCCAGCGTCTCGGCGTAATCGGTGATGACCCCCTCAAAGCGAAACGCGTTCCACACAAAGGCCACCCGTGAGGGGCGTTTGTTGCCTTCTTCGCGCGGTACGACCGATCCCGGGTGCATCATTTCTGCTATCTGCGCCGTGCTGATGCGCACGTCCGTGCCGTCCATCGTCGTGTCGAATAATAACTGCACTGACAGCGACACTTCGGACGAGGCGATCAGTTGCGAAGGCCGCCCTTGGATCATGTCGTGCTTGGCTTCTTCCATGGCGTTTCGAATGGTCATGGACATGGTTTCGGGGTTGAAATGCGCATTCACGCTGGGCCCGTTTATTGGCGCGCCTCTGGCATTTGTGATCTGGATCAGCTTGGCTTTTGGCGAGCTGGTTGATTGGGTCATGGCGCGCCTCCGGCAATCTCAAGGCGCAGATCCTCGTGCACGAAATGCAGTTCTTCAATGGCGATGTCAGGCGTGGTGGCGATCAGCGTTGTGGCCCGAAATTTGATCGGCAGGGCGTTGCCAAGCACCCACGTCATGATCGGTGTTTGCCCGTCCATGGCCATCTGGATCACGTTGGCCTGCATGCGAATGGCTGATTTTCCCTTGCCGACCAATTCGAACCAGGTCCAAAGATCGGGCGCAGTGGTGGCCCCGCGTTTCAGGATCACGGTTGAGAATTTAACCATGCCTGCGCGCTGGTGTTCGCCAAAATTACGCCCGCCTTCGCGGATGGCTTTTGGTTCCATCGTGGCTTCGATCCCGCTGACCTCGCTGAAGCGTCCAGAACAGATTGGCGTCAGCGCACTGTCGGGCGTGCCGGTGGCGGATTGTTCGTAAAAATCCACACGAAAATTGAACGCGCCAATGGGCGGTGGGGGGCCAAGCAGGCTCATGTCGACCGCCCCCCGGATGCAAGCGGCAAGCGGACGGTGATCCGTGCTACGGGGCGTGCAGGCAGAAACGAAAGCTCTGCGATCAGGCGGCCAGATTGGATGTCTTTTTCGCTCATGGTGGTGCGGTCACAGATCACTTCGAAACTGTCGGCATTGCCTGTTCCGGCAAGGGCACCGCTGCGGTAAACAGCCTGCATCAAACCGCGCAAAACCGTGCGAATTGTTTGCCACAGCGCAGGGCCTGAAGGCTCGAATGTCATGGCCTGTCCAAGGCGCAAGCTTTCGCCGCGCAGCAATGCCATCAGGCGCGAAACGGGCGCGTCGGCCCATGCGTTATCGCGGCTGGTGGTCAGATCGGCAGACAGCATGATGCCGCGCAGATCGGTTGTTAGCTTGCAGGTGGGCCTGTCTGCACTGGGTCGAATTTCGACATCTCGGACACCTAGAACCGGCTGGCTGGCTGCACTTAGAAACGTGCCCTGAGCGCGCGATTGACGGGCAAGGTGGCCGGCAAGCACGGCATCGGGGGCCATCAATCCTTCGGGCGCAAAGGCGCTGGAATAACTGCGCACCCACCCTTCTGCGATTTGCAGAAACGCGCTGTCCGGTAGACGTGGCAAAGCAGCGCCTGCTTGGGGTCGCGGTAGGGCGGCGATCAGGAATTTGTCACGTAATTCGGTGCTGATTGTACCCAGAATATAGTCGACCGATGTGGACCACAGCAGGGCACCAACCGCGTCAAGGTCCGGCGCGCTGTAGCGATGCGCGTCCGCCGTGGCGGAGGTGCCTGCGGGCGGTACACATTCGGTGAAAACTTCGTCCGGGGCGGCGGGCGCTGGAAGATCGGGCAGGTGGCGTGGGCGCGGGGCTGCCAGTTCTGCCAGATCGGGCAGGCAGATAAATGTCACGTCAGGCGTGCCAATCAGATGCTGTACCCCGTGCCACTGCGCAGGTTCGATCGGGGCAAACGGGGCCCCGCGCGCAATGGCCGATGTGAACGCGCCCAGCGATGTTGTTTGCGTGCGCGCGGCGCCCAGCGTCAGGTGTTTTAGGGCCGCCATTCGCGCCGTGCGGGGGGTGTCGTAGGCGGGCGGGGTGCCCAGTGCAACGATCACCGCCGTTTGCCCGCCAGAGGCAAAATACTGGCGCACGCCAAGGGCCATGGGCGACGGCAGCAATCGTGCCTCGGCCCGTGCGGTTTGCGCAAATCCCAACGTGGGATACGTCAAAACAGCAAGCGTGCCGCGCCCCAGTAATGGATTGAGCGTAAAGGTCAGAGCCTGCGCCGTGCCGGTGACGTCCAATTCAACGGTGACAGGCAGGCCCGCCGCCGCGATGGCATCCGTGATCCGCAGCACCGCGTCTGATGGTGTGGCAGGCAACGGCGACAGGTCGAGGTCATGCAAAATGCCGTTCACGATCAGCGTCAGCGTGGTGGCGACACCGGAACGGGGCAAGGTCGCAGCCAAGGGTCCCCCGGTCAATTGTGCGAGGGCCGCCAGCCTGTCGTCGGGCAAAAACAGCGCCTCGAACATCGCCACGGACCCGACCCGCACAGGACGGTTCAGCAGTGATAATCCGTCATCGCCATAGGTTTGCGCCAGTCCGTCGCGCACGTGTGTTGGCACCACCGCATCGCTGCGCGGTGTGACGTAACCGACAAAAGCGGTCACATCCATGCGCGCAGGATCGGGCGGCACTGCGACCTCGTAGGTTTCAAACTGGATGGCTGATTGTTGCATCGGTTTGTTTCACTGTCCTTTGATCGGTTGCGTGGCTTAGTCTGGAACGCCTTCTTGCTTGAATTCCATGACATCAAAGGCCAGTTGCCATTCCTCGACCGCCAGTTCGGTGCCGGGTGACGCCGCCAATGGGGGGGCTGTGTATTTGATCGGAAACGCACCGGTGAATTTCCATGACTGCACGTCCTGATTGCTTTCGGATTGCATCACGAGACGGATGTTGCGTTTGGCTTGTGGTCCTGATGTCCAGACCTCGTTCATCCAGTCCCAAAAGGTGGTTGAATCCACGACTCCGCGTTTCAGCATCAGGTGTTCGAATTCACGACCTGTGGGGACTTTGACGGTATTGCTTTGTAGGTCGCTGCCGGCGCGGTATTCGGCGAATTTGGTACTGCCGGTGATGCCTGAGGCTTCGGAAAATCCGGCGACGATCTGGCCGGTTTCGTCGTGAAACGTGAACCGGAAGGCACTGTATGGGGTTACGCGTGTCATGGGGTGGTGTCCTTTCTATCAGCTGCGGCTGTCGGCGGTTTTTTGACCAATGCGGAAAATCAGGAATTCGGCGGGTTTGATAAAGGCGCAGCCGACCTCGCAGACGCTGCGGCCATTCAAAATGTCGTCTGCCGTGATCACCGACCGGTCACAGCGCACGAAAAATGCGTTGTCCGGTTGGGCCCCCAACAAGGCCCCGTTGCGCCACTGGTTGAACAAAAACGACGAGACCGCTTCTCGAATATCGGACCATAGCGCAGGGCCGTTTGGTTCGAACACAGCCCACTGCATCGACGTGTGGATCGAATGCTTGAGGAAGTTCAGATAGCGGCGGTCCGACACGTAGACGATCTCGCGATCAGAGGTGGCAAGCCTGCCGCCATAAACGCGATTTCCACGACCCGTCAGCTTGCGCAGAATGTTGATACCGATTGGGTTCAGCACCTCTTGATGGCGCTGGTTATAATCGCGCTCAAATCCGACCGCCTCGCGGATGACCTCGTTTGCGGGGGTTTTGTGAACGCCGCGCTGCGTGTCATTTCGCGCATAAATTCCGCAGATATGGCCCGATGGTGGCAGGATCAGTTCGCGTCTGGTGGCGTCATTTCCGGGGCGATACAGCGGGTTGGCAATGCGGATGCACGGCGCATAAAACGCAGCGTAAGTGTTGTCGAACTGCCCACGGGTGCGGCGCAGTTGTGCCATCTCTTGTCCCAGTGGCGGGTCGCACACGGCGATGCGGAAATTTGAATCCTCCGCATGTCCGATCATCGCGTTGCGCACGGCGTTGCCAAGGGCGTCATAGGCGGTGGTGCCGGGGGCGGCCACGATGGCGATATCGTCGATCAGGTTCAGGTTGTCCAACGCGCGGGTCATGGTTTGCAAGGCGGGCACAGTGCCGTCCTGACCGCTTGTTAGCGCGATGGTATTGCTTAACAAATCGTCCTCGTCTGATCGACCGCCGGCAAACAGGGCGGCGTGGACTTCGGCGGCGTTTAACCCGTCTTCCTCAAGAACCAACGGGTCGCCCAGCGGTTCCTCGAGCGGGTCAGTGACCGTGATCATCCGATGCCCGAAATAGCGTGGATGTGTTTCGTCCAGGCCCAGACCTTCGTACGATGTGGTGACGGCGTCAGTGCTGGTCCACGACATGGCTAAGGTCACGATGTGCGCCTCGTCACCCAGTGCGGCGGCGGCATTGCTAAGGGCGGCAGCGGGGGTAAATACGCCGGCAGCCCCTGCGGTGTGTTCGCGCCATCCGTCCGGCCCTGCGGCCTCGCGTAGGAAAATGCGGCGGGTGACACCATCGGTGCCGGTTTGTGCCGCTGCCAGTGCTGCCGGGTCAAACCCCAGCGCGGTCAGGGCCACAAGATTACTCGCGTCTGACAGATCAAGGCTTGCGACATTGCCAGTCGCATTGGTGCTGATCCGCAAAAGCTGGGTGCCGGGAACGGTGTCGGCTGTGGCGTCAATTGCGGCGGCAGTCAAAAGGCCGTTCACATCCGCCGCCGTCACCGCATCCAGCCGTGGCAAACCAGTGCCCGTTCCTGTGGTTTGAGGATCGGTGAACCCCAGAATGTCGAGCTGGCTGACCGAAATGGACACCGCAGTGCCCGACGTACTCGACACAATCGTCAGCCGGTCACCGGTCAGCACGCAAGACCCATTGGCAAGGCCAGCCGTGATCTCGTCGCGGATTTCGGTGCGCGGGCGGTCAATGCCTGCCGTGATCGGAACCGCCTGCGTCAATCCATCCAAGGTCAGCGTCAGCACAGTGCCGTCAGGAATGGTGATCGTCGTGGCGACGGTGTTGGTGGGGCTGGCCACGGCAGGGGTCGCGCTAAAGCTCAGTATTTGTGGGCCCGCACCGTTGACGTCGATGGTCAATGTCGTGCCGTCCAAAATCGCACCGGGGCCTGCATTTGCGGTGGCTTGCGCAGGTTCTGCCGCGACGCCGCGTGAACGGGCCAGCGACCCTGTTGGCGCATTGGCAAGGGCGGTGTCCGTCGCTGGCGTGGCAATTTCAGAAACTGATATCGTGGCGTTGGTGCCTGACCCTGGAAACCGCGATCGCAGGATCAAATGGCGTGGATTGGTGTTGTCTGCCCCCACTAAAACGGCGCGCGCATGACCGGTGCCGCCTGCGGGCAGGAACGTGCGGCTGATGTACAGCCTGCGCCCCCCTTCGTTGAAGTAACCGCGCACGGACATGGCCAGATAGTTGACGTTTGCAGCCCCCGCGAGGCCCGCGATTTCCAAGGGCGCGAGGCCACCATACAGCCGCTCGAATTCGCCAAAACTGGTGACAAGGCGCGGCGGTCCTTCGATCGGTCCATTGCGGGTGATGCCGATGAAACCGGTGGTCGATGTCCCGACCCCTTGTATCGAAGAGGGGCTGAAACTTTTCTCGAAAATCGAGACGCCTGGGGCAAGTACTTCGTTCATGTCTGTTCTCCTTTGGAGCGTGCGCAGGACGCGGTCAGGGATGTGTCAACTCAGATCGAGGACCAGAGTGGCGGAGTCGGTGCGCCCGGGGGTCAGTGCCAAAAGCGGCAGTGTGGCGCGGCGGAATGTGGGGTCGGGACCCGCCAGCCGATCGGGATCAGCGGGCCAGATTGCGGCGGGGTCGGCAGTGGCGCGGACCTCGACGGGGGTTTCGCGTGTAACGATTTCGTTGTCGTCAGGATCGGCAGGGTCATTTTCGACCTCGCGGTAGGGGCGCAGACCCATGATCGGCAGGCGTGCCTCGCCGTGGTGATTGGCGATGCCCCATGCCATCCGAGGGCCGCCGCCTTGCGGGAACACTTCGATCAATGCGCCGCGCACATGAAAATCGGCGGTGTCGCGGATGCGCATTTCTACCACGGCCCAACCGGGATTTGCCGGACGCGCCGCACCGCTGGCCAGCGTGATATCGATGGGGGTTTGCAGATCAATCACACCTGCTGTCGGATCAAACGAGCGCGGCAAATCAATCACGGCGGTGCGCGGCATGAACTGGTTCTGGCGGTCGGTGATTGTCAGGGTGAACGGCAGGCTTTGGTTCGCGGGCACGGGCGGCGGCGCATCAAATGTCGTGACATGGGCGTCTAGACCGTCGGCGCGCATGATCACATACAGACCCGAGCGGGTGAACGTCAGCACCAGCCCGCGCGCCTGAATTTCCAGACGCCGCGCGATGGGCACACCGCTGGCCCCATCCATCAGCCGGACAGACCCAAGAACACGTCTGTCAACACGTTCAACCATCCGCGTCCTCCAGATCGACCAGCGATTCATGGGCCTCGATGTTGAAACGGGTGGCGACCACAGGCCCAGACGTAGACGTCGGCAGCGCGTCAATCCGCACGACGCGGGCCACGTAACTGACCGTCAAGCGGTAGCTGGGATTTAGTGCGTCCCAAATCCGCATCATGTCCTCGTGGGGCATTTCACTGGGGGTGATGTGAACGACCTCTTCGGGGCGCCAAAGGGCGGTGGGGCGCAGGCGGGATCGATCAAAACTGGAGTGCATGTGAAATTCGCGCATCGCCCAACTTAGCAACGTGTGTTCAGCGGCGGGCGTCGCGGCCCATGCGGTCATCAGATAGTGCAGCTCTAACCCAAGGGGGCGGGTTTCGGTCTGGCCGGGCGTGCGGGCATCCCCGGCGGTGCGCAGATGTTTGTCGATGCCAACGCGGTAAAGATACAAGGTCAGCTGGTTGCCGTTGGGCGCAAAATTCGTGGACAATTGCGCGCTCGAAACTTGCTCGAATGTAGACGGGGGCAGGGATCGCTCGGCCACCGGCAGGGGGGCTTCGATCTGGGTCTGCAACTGATGCGCCTCGGTCAAGTGGCGGATCATGCTTTCGCCAACCGAATGAACAGCTCCGAGCGTGGCCATCAATATTTTCCCAATTCAAATGCTTTGGATCAGGCTGAACCGACGCGATCACCTCGGCGTCACGGATGGCTCACGGGGGCCGTGGTTTTGGTGATCGAAAAGGGGCGGGCACAGGGGGCGGGCAAAGAATCTTTGCCGCAGGGGAAACTCACTCGCTATAGTTGAGCCTGTTTAATTAAGTAATTGTTTGAATCGGACCGCTGCACAGCGAAAAAAGGAACCCGAGCCAATAAAGGAAAAGTGATGAAAAAGTACTTTTTACACCTTATGGGGCCGCCAAACCTACGTTTTAGGGGCGAAAATGCTGCGTTTGAAGGTATTTCCCTAAAACCGGCAAGCATCGCGCTTTTGTCATTTCTCGCGACCCCGGGGCATCGTGGCGGCATCGCCAGAGGCAGACTGGCAGAGATTTTATCGCCCGGATGTGACCCTAGAAAATCGTCCTCGCGCCTGAGTTCGGCAATTTGCCGCTTACGTCAGGGGCTGGGGCGTCATGGCGACATGATCCTGCGCGAACGGTCTGGCGGGCAGATCATTTCACTGTCTCCCGACGTGGTGACGGATATGGCCGAATTGGCGCAGGCGCGCGACGCGCTGGTCCTTGTGCAAAACGACGCGAACATCGACCGCCTTGAGGATGCATTGCAAGCGCGCAGCGGTGATTTTCTGGATGGGCTGACCGACAGCTGGGCCGAGGACGCGCGACAGGTTTGCCTTGAGATTTACGAGAGCGCGCTGGAATTATTGATCGCTGTTCACCGCACTACGGGTGATGTTGATCGGTCTATTTCTGCGGCGCGCTCACTGATCCGCGAGGACCCGTACCGCGAGGATATTCACGCCGTGCTGCTCGAACTTTATGGTCGCAAAGGTCTGCGCCATCGCGCCGCGGCACATTACAACGGGTGCTGCAAAGTGCTAAAATCCGATCTGGGCGTCGACCCCGGGGACCGCCTGCAATCAAGCCTGCGCGCTGCGCTGAATGCAGGCCCGCTTGCCACGCCCGAGATGTCTGATTTGCACGGAAAGCTACGCGATCTTGATCGCAGTATTCGGGCCATCGCGTCCAAGGTGGATCGGCTGTTCGAAAAAGTGGACGGTGATCAGGCAAAAACCGCACGCGACAGCTGAGGGCGTCAACGGCACTGTTATGTGTCATCGTCGTTCGCCCGCCGCGCGTTTTTGTTGGTTTATCTAAGATAAAAGCCGCTTTTTTTGATCCACGATGCAGCCCACCTAAATTGACTTTGAACAAGACACATTCAATCGTTGGGCAATCGACCCGCTTGGCAAATTCTTTTTCTACTGTCATCTAATTCACTGTTTTCATGTCATTTTTGGACGAAGAAATTTTTCGATTGGATCGATTAAACGATTCCAAACCTAACTACAGCCAAAAATTCGTACACATCAACAGTAGCCGTCTGGCCCAATCGTTTGAGCGCTGCTCGCGCTTTTCTCATTTCTTCATTATCTAGGGCAAAACCTCACCTAGCTGATGCGACGGTGAACACTGCTGAAAAGGTGTTCAATAAAATTGCTGACCGTAGCGCCGCTATTGATCTTTGGGCGGTCCCAAAGCCTTTTGGCAAAGGCTACGATATCTGGGCTTGTCATCTGGTCACACCTCAAACCCGCGATTTCATACTCTTCTCGGATAGTGCTGAGGACTTGTGTCTTGGTGTCACCCATCGCAATGCGGTTTTCCTCTACATAGCGATCAATGGCATCCCCCAGCGTCACACGGTTTGCGCTTAACTTCTTGGGCGCAATCCCAGTGGAGATGTCAGCATCAATCTCTTTTTCCCGCTTTGTTGCCCATTTCTTAGCCAAGCCGTCCTTGTCGAAAGTACGTGGCTCCTGATACTTGGAGTTGCAACGTATGATTTGGGCCAAGTATGACTTGCATCCGTTTTCGCGGGTCAATCGCTACATATTCCTGCTATTGTTGTCAGCCCAATTTTGCACTATCCCCACAATCTGGCTTCAGATCGATTGCAAAAGTGCTAAGTTATGGAAAATAAAAGATATAATTTACATCACCATGCGCGCCTGTCCGTTGCACCGATGATGGACTGGACGGATCGGCATTGCCGCTATTTGCATCGCCAGATGTCGGGTAGCGCGTTGCTGTATACAGAAATGGTCACATCGCCCGCTTTGGTGCGCGGAGGTGCATTGCATTTGTTGGACCATGATGTGGCCGAACACCCGGTAGCGCTGCAACTGGGGGGCTCTGATCCGCGCGAATTGGCGCAGGCTGCGCGTCTTGGGGCTCAGGCTGGTTACGACGAGATTAACCTGAATGTCGGGTGCCCGTCGGACCGCGTTCAATCCGGCACGTTTGGCGCAATTTTGATGCGCTCGCCCGCGGTTGTTGCGGATTGTGTGATGGCGATGCGCGATGCTGTGGACGTTGAAATCACAGTGAAATGTCGTATCGGTGTCGATGATCAAAACCCGTCCGAGGTGCTGCCCGAATTTCTGGCCCGCATCGTTGGGGCAGGCTGCGAGCGGGTCACGATCCATGCGCGCAAGGCGTGGCTTAAGGGGCTCAGCCCCAAGGAAAATCGCGATATTCCACCACTTGATTACGAATTGGTGCAGTCGATGAAGGGGCTGTTTCCCAACCTGCATATTTCCGTCAACGGCGGGATCACAACGCTGGCACAGGCGCGTGAATTTCTGGATGCAGGACTGGACGGCGTCATGATCGGGCGCGCCGCCTACCATCAACCCTGCGATGTCCTATGTGCCGCTGACCCCGAGATTTTTGGCGTCGGCGAGGTCACAACCGCCGAAGACGCGGTGCACGCGATGCTGCCCTACATCGAAGCGCACCTTAGCGCTGGTGGGCGATTGAACCAGATCACTCGTCACATGATGGGCCTGTTTGCGGGACGTCCCGGTGCACGTGGATGGCGTCGGATGCTGTCGGATCATGCGACCAAACCGGGGGCTGGGCCTGAATTGGTGCTGGCGGCGATGGATCAGGTCACGACATTTGCGCCACCTCTGGAACCCCAAGACGAAGCGGTGTAGCAATTCTGGCAACAGCCAAGGATATGCGCGATGAATGACCCTGTTTTACTGACCCAAATGCTGGTGCTTTTGCTGGTGATCGGTGCCTTTGCCGGTGTGCTTGCCGGTCTGTTGGGCGTCGGTGGTGGCATTGTGCTGGTGCCTGCGTTTTTCTATGCATTCCAGACACTTGGCTATGATGGTCCGCAGTTGATGCAAATGTGTTTGGCGACGTCCCTTGCGACAATTATCGTGACGTCGGTGCGGTCGGTGCACAGCCACAATAAAAAGGGCGCGGTGGATTGGGATATCTTGCGCACCTGGGCCCCCGGCATCGTTGTGGGCGCGGTTTTAGGGATGTTGGTTGTCGCGCAATTACGTTCCACGACGTTGCAGGCAATCTTTGGTGTTTTGGCGCTGATTGTTGGCTTGTACATGAGCTTTGGACGCTCTGAGTGGCGCATCGCACAGGCCATGCCAACTGGCCCGCTACGCATGATCCTGTCACCGCTTTTGGGGTTCATGTCGGTGCTGATGGGCATTGGCGGCGGCAGTTTTGGCGTGCCGACCATGACCCTGTTTAACACAGCCATTCACCGCGCAGTTGCGACGGCTGCGGGCTTTGGTGTCGTGATTGCGGTGCCTGCGGTTATCGGGTTTTTGCTGGTCGATATGACCATGCAGGTGCCGCCGTTTACCATTGGTGCGGTCAATCTGGTCGCCTTTGGGATCATCATCGCGATGACGCTTATCACGGCCCCTTGGGGGGTAAAACTGGCCCATGCGATGGACCCGAAACCACTGAAACGTGCGTTCGGGATATTTCTGGTGCTGGTGGCGCTGAACATGCTGCGCAAGGCGCTGATGGGATGATGGGCCGCGATGGTTTTGTGACCTTTGACTATGACGTGGGTGTCGCGGATTGGGCGTCGGCGGCCTACGTTGAAACCAGCAAAACACTGTCTGATCCTGCGATCAAATCCGCGCAAATGCGGCATGGCAATACGTGGTTCGTCGGGGTCGATGCGCTGGCGAATTCCTCGGATGGATCGGTCAATGGCACGCCGCTGATCGGGCCATGGCAAAAATACGTGCCGGACCTGCCATTGCACCGCGCCCAAGTGTCGATTGTTTACGCCGGTTACCCGCTTCAGGACGCAGACGAAAGCGATGCCAATCACCGTTATCGCATCACGCGCAAGGCCGCACATGTGGATGGTTTACTGCCAGTCGGGGCTGCACGCAGACGGTACCCCCAAGAATTGCACGCCTATATTTTGGGGCTGCCACTGAACGATGTCGCGACCGCACCAACGGTAATTTGGAAGGGCAGTCACACGATTATGCAGGCTGCATTAAACAAGGCCGTAGGGGCCCAAAACCCTGCTGATGTTGATGTGACTGACATCTATCAGGCCGCGCGTCGCGAGGTCTTCGAACGCTGTGAAATGGTGCCATTGCCAGCAACGCCGGGACAGTCATTTTTACTGCACCGTTTTGCCCTGCATGGAACCGATGTCTGGGACGCCGCGTTTGGAAATCTCCCTAGCGAAGGTCGCATGATCGCATTTTTCAGGCCAGAGGTTTCACAACCAGATCAATGGCTTGCACGTGACACTGCACCTTAACGTTTAAGGCGCGCCATGCGCCCGCCGCGCCGTGTTTTTGGCGACGGATCACGGCTGGGCAGCTCGGCCATAATCTCGGCCCGCTCGTTTTCGTGCATCTTTGACCAGCGCCCAATTTCGTCGATAGATCGCGAACATCCAACGCACAAACGCGTTTCAGGATGCACCACACAAACCTGCACACAGGGGCTTTGGATTTCGTTTCTGCGCCACACGGGAGGAGTTGTCATCTTGGGGTCCTTATCACCGACAAGCGGTCCAGCATACCTTGCAAGATATACCCTGCTGCGACGTGATCAATGACCTCTGCGCGACGTTTTCGTGTCGTATCCGCCTCAAGTAGGGCGCGTTCGGCGGCCACGGTGCTGAGACGTTCATCCCAAAACGTGATCGGGCCGGGCCACAGTTTTTCCAGATTGCGCGCGAATGCACGGGTCGATTGGGCGCGCGGCCCTTCGGATCCGTCCATGTTGCGCGGCAAACCCAACACCAGCCCGCCGATGTCACGCTTGCGCATCACCTCAAGCAATAGCGCCGCATCAAGGCCGAATTTTTTGCGCTTGATCGTCTCGAGCGGGGTCGCGATGGTTTGAAAGGTGTCCGACACGGCCAGCCCGATTGTCATGGTCCCCAAATCCAGCCCGATCAGCGCGCGCATGGGCGGCACGGCGGCGTAGAATTCATGCACATCATCAAGGATCATTCGGCGACTCCGGCGCGTTGACCTGCGCGGGTGATCAGGTCGATGGCTGCTGGGTTGTCGCCAAACACTTCGATCGCATTTTCATAGATTGCGGCGGCTTGACCCCGGCGTTCCAAAACACCCAGCGCGCCAATCAGTTGCGCCCATTCTTCGGGTGGCCCGCCTTGGGTCGCGAGCCGGTCTGACAGGCCTGCGACCATGCCTTCGATCATTTCGATGCGTTCTGCGCCGGTCATGTCGCCTGCGGCCATGATATCGCCGGACGTTGGGCCGCGCAGGTTGGTGCCTGTTCCGATGGCGGGGATTTGGTAGTTGATACCGGCCCGCGCTGCGGTGTCTGCGATTTGATCCAAGACTGGCGGTATCCACGGCGCGTCTGCGGGGCCAGCCCTAAGTAGTTGATCCCACACCCGAAAGGCCACGTCAGGACGGCCGGTTTGCGACATCATCAGGCCCATGTAGTAGCGCGCAGGACCGTTGGCGGCGTCCCGTGCAAGGATCGCGCGCAGCACGTTTTCCGCTTGGGGTGATACGTAACCACCGGCGGCTAAAACCATCATATCGGCGTAATCGGTCAAATCCGCGACGGTTGCGTCTGGTCCCTTTAGGTCAATCGCAACCCGGAGACCGCGTTGTGCAGCGGCAAAATTACCAAGGTTGGATTCGCTTTGTGCCAGCAACAAATGGCCCTTAACGTCATCAGGGCGTTGGGCCACGGCGGCGCGTAATTTATCGACCAGCGCGACATAGTTTTCATCCAGACCTTCGCGGGCAGGACGCGCAGGCAGGCTTTGTTCTGCTTGGGTTTGATCGGGACGGGTTGCGCGGCGTTCTTCGGCCTGTTCAATCCGGTCCGCCAAAGCCAAATCACCGTAGCCTGGAACCCCTAAACCGTAGGTGTCGCCAAAGCCGCGGTACAACCCGAAACTGCCGACAATCAGCACCACGGCGACCACGGCAGCCATGATTTTAGGGGCACCGCCATCTTTGGCATTTTCCTGCGACATCGCGGTGTCTGCGGCCAAAATCCTGCGCGACACTTCGGTGCGCACACGTTGCGCGTCTGCCGAACTTAGCACACCGCGCGCCAGATCACGTTCGACTTCGGCCAGCTGATCACGGTAGACCCGCAAATCATAATCGGCACCAGCCTGCGGATCACGCAGCCCACGCAGCAGCGCCAACGCAAAAAGGCCTGCAATCACAAGCGTCAACGCCACAGTGATGATCCAGAATGTCATGGCCGCCCCTTTGGAAATCCTGAAGCAGATGTAACCGCCAATGCGCGTTATAAAAAGGGGCAATTGGGCGCAGGTGTCGCCAGCGCACGGCCATGTGATGCAAGCGGTCAAATCAGCGGGGGGTCACAAGATGCGACCAAGGCGCGCAGATGTCGCAAAAACGGTGGAAAATGCCGCGCTCAGTATCCTCTTTTTTTGCATCTGGCCCAGAACAAGGCCAAGGTGCGCTGAACGGCCGCGAATCCAATTTCGTGGTACATGTTGCGCGCACATCTTTGTCGTCGTCTTTGCTGAAAGCCATGCCCATGAAACGCTATTCTGCCTTTGCCATCGCACGTGAATCAACACGCTATCATTCTGGGTGGGAACGGGCGTGGCGTGCGCCAGAGCCAAAGTCGAAATACGATGTGATCATCATCGGGGCAGGCGGGCACGGTCTGGCGACGGCCTATTACTTGGGCAAAAATTTCGGCATCACCAATGTCGCGATCATCGAAAAAGGCTGGTTGGGCGGCGGCAACACCGGGCGGAACACGACGATTATCCGGTCGAATTATTTGCAGGACCCGTCCGCGGCGCTGTATGAAAAATCCCGTTCGCTGTACGAAACCATGTCGCAGGATTTGAACTACAACGTCATGTTCAGCCCGCGCGGCGTGATCATGTTGGCGCAAACCCAACACGAGGTGCGCGGCTATCAACGCACGGCCCACGCCAACGCGTTGCAAGGTGTGCCGACCGAATGGATCAACCCTGCCAAGGTCAAGGAACTGTGCCCGATCATCAATCTAGATGGTCCGCGCTATCCGGTTTTGGGTGGCCTGTGGCAAGCCCGCGGCGGCACTGCGCGTCACGATGCGGTTGCGTGGGGGTATGCGCGTGCGTGCTCCGACATGGGTATGGACATCATCCAGAAATGCGAAGTCACGGCGATCCGTCGTGAGGGGGACAAAGTCGTCGGCGTCGACACCACCAAAGGCGCGATTGATTGTGACAAACTGGGGATCGTGGTCGCGGGTCATTCCGGCGATCTGGCGCAAATGGCGGGCTTCCGTCTGCCGCTGGAATCTGTGGCCTTGCAGGCGCTGGTGTCCGAGCCGATCAAACCGGCAATGGACGTCGTGATTATGGCCAACACCGTGCACGGCTATCTGTCGCAATCGGACAAAGGCGAGATGGTCATCGGCGGCGGCACCGACGGTTACAACAACTACACCCAGCGCGGTTCATTCCACCACGTCGAGGAAACCGTGCGCGCGTTGAACGAAACATTCCCGATGCTGTCACGCCTGAAAATGCTGCGCCAGTGGGGCGGGATTGTGGATGTGACGGGCGATCGATCCCCGATGCTGTCCAAAACGCCAGTCGACGGTGTGTTTATCAACTGCGGTTGGGGGACAGGCGGGTTCAAGGCGATCCCGGGGTCAGGCTGGGCTATGGCCGAACTGATGGCCAAGGGGCATTCGCCGCTGACAGACGCCTTTGGAATGGAGCGCTACATCGAAGGCCGGTTCATTGATGAATCGGTTGCGGCCGGGGTTGCGCACTAATGAAAGCCGCTGTTTCCCTCGGATTGGAAAATGCCGGTGCTGCGAATAGTTTCGCGGTCGCTTTCGTTTTGGGCGGATTGTTTGTTCATGTCGTGGGCCAAAAACACCTTGCCGCGGCGGTATTCGACGATGGCAAGGATAACGCCTGCAACAAAGAACAGGCCGACAATTATGGCGATGATATTCACGTTGTGGCCTCCTTTGGGGCTGATAATAAAATAGGTGCGCGGGACCAAATTTGCAAATTTGGCTCTGAAAACGCCGCAAAACACCCTATTTCGGCAATTTATAGCGCATCTGACATATCCATTCCGGCCAGCACTCGCGCAAAATGGGCGGGGATTCCCGCTTATGTTGAACTGCGTGTGAAATCTGATGTTCTGGGGGCTCTGAAAAAGGAGAGCTTCCCATGTCAGACTACACAAACCCAAACATCCACCGTGGCCAAGGGATCACCGGTCGCGGGTTACTTATCGCAATTGCTGTGCTTGTCGCGTTCATCTTTGCGCTCGCCTACTTGGGCGCATCGACCGTGCCTGAAGACGGCGTTCCAAATGGCGCACCGGCCGCTGGGCTTGGCGCTGACGGCGTTATCACGCCAGCACAACCCTTGCTGGATTCCACAATCGCGCCCGCTGACACAACGCCAGCACCCGCGACAACTATCGTCGAATAAGCCACTTCACCTTACACCTACCGCATTAGGCGGGCGCCCCTCGGCGTCCGCCTTTTGTGCGTCCTCACACTTGATCGGAGCGGCCACATGCTGATCCTCACATGCCCTTGCTGCGGCATTACAGCCGAAGAAACCGAATTCCACGGAGGCGGCGAAGCGCACTTGAAACGCTTTGGTCCCGGATCCGACAACGCGGATTTTGAAAACTATCTGTTCATGCGTGAAAACCCAAAAGGCGTGCATTTCGAACGCTGGCGTCACAACAACGGTTGCGGCAAATGGTTTCACGCCGCGCGCTGCACCATGACGCTTGAGGTCTTTGGCACCTACGCGGCCCAAACCTACGAACCGCCTGCGGATTTATGTGCCAAAATCAGCGCCAAACGCCCGGGCTGGTCATGGGGACAATTCTCATGATGCCACGTAATTTTGTTGTAATGACCAGCTGTCGTTTTCACACATCCACTGCCACCAAAGGCCCGATATCATGAGCACACGTCTTGCCACAGGCGGCCGCCTGCTGAACAAATCCAAAGCGGTTTCGTTCACGTTTAACAAAACCAACATGCGCGGCTTTGAGGGCGACACGCTTGCCTCGGCCTTGCTTGCCAATGATCAAATGCTGATCGGGCGGTCGTTCAAATATCACCGTCCGCGCGGATTGGTTGCCTCTGGGGCCGAAGAACCCAATGGTCTGGTCAACATGGGCGAGGGCGGTAAGTTCGAGCCAAACCAGCGCGTCACGACCACCGAATTGTTCGACGGTTTGACAGCGACCAGCCAAAACCACTGGCCTAGTCTGGAATTTGACGTGGGTGCGGTGAATGCCAAGCTGTCGCGCTTTATGCCGGCCGGGTTTTACTACAAAATGTTCATCCATCCGCGCCCGTTGTGGAAACACGTTTACGAGCCGATGATCCGTGCTGCCGCTGGTCTGGGCAAAGCCCCAAAAGATCGCGATGCCGACACGTATGAACACTTTTACGCGTTCTGCGATGTTCTGGTCATTGGCGCTGGGGTTGCTGGCTTGCAAGCGGCCAAAACTGCGGCTGCATCTGGTGCCAAGGTTCTGTTGTTGGAACAAAACGCCCATCTGGGTGGCCGCGCGCCTGTGGATGGTGGTCAGATCAATGACCAATCGGCCGAGGATTTTATCACCGCGATCACTGCTGAACTGACTGCGATGGAAAACGTCACGATCCGCACCCGCACGATGGGGTCGGGTGTGTACGATCACGGCTATGTTCTGGGCTACGAACGTCTGACGGATCACGCGCCAGACACCGCAGGCCCACGTCATCGGTTGTGGCGCATTCGTGCAGGTCACATCGTCACGGCGACAGGTGCAATTGAACGCCCCCTTAGCTTTGCGGGCAATGATATTCCGGGCGTTATGCTGGCGGGTGCCGTGCGCGATTATGCGGTGAACTACGGCGTTTCGATGGGCGACCGCACTGTGGTTGTGACCAACAATGACGACGCTTACCGCACTGCAATTGCGCTGAAACATGCAGGCCTTGATGTGCCTGCGATCCTCGATGCACGTGTGTTGCCCGAAGATTCCGCGCTGGTCGCACAGGCCAAGGCATTGGGCATTCGTGTCCTTCCGGGTCATGCGATTTCATCCGTGCAGGGCGGCAAACGCGTCACTGGCGTTTCGGTCTGTAGCCAAGCAGGCGAAGGATCGGTCCTTGAGGAAATCACCTGCGATGTGGTTGCGATGTCGGGCGGTTGGTCCCCCGTTGTTCACCTGTGGTCGCATTGCGGCGGCAAGCTGACGTGGGACGATGCCCAAGCGCATTTTCGCCCCGATCCAAACCGAGCGCCAACCGGTGACAAAGGTCAGGCATTCGTAAGCGTTGCCGGCAGCGCCAATGGCGAAATGGGTCTGGCTGAAATCATGGTCGATGCGGATGCCGCAGGCAAAGCGGCGGCACAGGCTGTGGGCTTTGAAACGCCTGCCAGCGACGCGCCAATTGCCGAAACTGTGGCCGAGGCCCCGATGATGCCGGTCTGGCTGATGCCCCAAGGTGCGGGTTATAAACTGCGGTCCAAAACCTGGCTGGATTACCAGAACGACGTCAAAGTCAGCGATGTGCAATTGGCCGCGCAAGAAGGGTTTGAATCTGTTGAACACGCCAAACGCTACACCACTTTGGGCATGGCAACGGATCAAGGTAAGCTTAGCAATATCAACGGTCTAGCGATCCTTTCTGATGCATTGAATCAACCTATTCCGCAAACCGGTACAACCACGTTCCGCCCCCCTTATACGCCGATTTCGATGGGATCGATTGGCGGCGAGGCACGCGGTGATGTGTTCCAACCTGTGCGCCGCACGCCGATGTATGATTGGCATGATGAAAACGGTGCGGATTGGGAACCTGTTGGCCAGTGGCGTCGCCCCTATGCCTATGTTCGAAGCGGCGAAACCGTGCATGACGCGGTGATGCGCGAAACCAAAAACACCCGTGATGCGCTGGGTATTCTGGATGCTTCGACCCTTGGCAAGTTGATCGTCAAAGGGCCGGATGCGGGCAAGTTTTTGGACATGCTTTATACCAATATGATGAGCACGCTGAAGGTCGGCAAATGTCGTTATGGCCTGATGTGTAACGAAAACGGTTTCCTAAGCGATGACGGCGTTGTCGCGCGGATCGATGATGAAACATTCCTGTGTCACACGACCACGGGCGGGGCCGAAACCATCCATGGTCACATGGAAGAATGGCTGCAAACCGAATGGTGGGATTGGGATGTTTACGTCGCCAACGTCACCGAACAATACGCGCAGGTCGCGGTTGTCGGGCCAAATGCACGCACCGCGTTGGAACGCCTGGGTGGCATGGATGTCAGCGCCGAAGCGTTAGGATTTATGGAGTGGGCAGACGGCACGCTGGGCGGCTTTGATGTGCGCGTGTACCGGATCAGTTTCTCGGGCGAATTGTCCTATGAAATTGCCGTGCCTGCATCACAGGGCCAAGCGTTCTGGGATACATTGATGGCTGTCGGCGCTGATTTGGGCGCAATGCCTTATGGCACCGAATGTCTGCATATTTTGCGGGCTGAAAAGGGGTTCATCATGATCGGGGACGAAACCGACGGCACCGTGATCCCGCAAGATTTGGGCCTCGGCTGGGCGATTTCGAAAAAGAAAGAAGACTACCTCGGCAAACGCGCGCAGGAACGCGAGCACATGGTGTCAGCCGAGCGTTGGAAGTTGGTGGGGCTAGAAACTGTCGATGGGTCGACCTTGCCGGATGGTGCCTATGCCGTGGGCGCGGGCACCAACGCCAACGGGCAGCGCAACATGATCGGGCGGGTCACATCGTCGTATCATTCGCCAAACCTGAACAAGGGCATCGCGATGGGCCTTGTGCTGCACGGGCCGGATCGTATGGGCGAGGTGATCACATTCCCCGGCACGGATGGCAAAAACTACGAGGCCAAGATCGTGTCGCCGATTTTCTATGACCCGGAAGGGGAGAAGCCAAATGTCTAATCTGGTCACCGCACTGGGCGGCGCAACAGACGCCGCTGGCATCGTCACCATCACCGAAGTCGCGCTGCAAGGCATGATCACCCTGCGCGGTGATCTGTCAAAAGCGGCCGTGAAAAAAGCCGCGACAAGCGTGGCTGGTGTCGACATGCCGACCCAAGGGCACGCCAACATGAACGGCGACAGCGGCATCGCATGGATGAGCACGGACGAGCTGTTGGTGTTGTGCGCCTACGATAGCGTCGCGCCTGAGTTGGCTAAAATGACCAAGGCATTGGGCAAAGCGCATAGTTTGGCTGTTGATGTGTCGGACGCGCGTGCCTCGTTCACCGTGTCAGGGCCAAATGCGCGTGATGTGATGGCAAAACTGGTGCCTGTTGATCTGTCCAAGGACGCGTTCAAGGTGGGCATGTTCCGCCGCACACGCATGGCTCAAGTCGCGGCAGCGTTCTGGATGACGGACGACGAAACGTTTCAGATCGTGTGCTTTCGATCCGTCGGGCAATACGTGTTTGATGTGCTAAAAGTCGCCGCGCAAACTGGCAGTGAAGTACACCACTTGTAAAGATCTGAAAATATCACGCGCGCGTGCTGATGATTTGGTTGGCGCGCGCATTTAACGCAGCGTGTGTTCGGCGTAATTGTTCACTTTGCGGTTGCGCAATTTTGGTGTGTGGGTGACATTGAATGCGAATTCTAATTTAGGAATAAGCATTTGAAAATCATGTTAAACATTGCGGCCGTTTTTGCCTGTGTCACAGTCGGGTCGCAAGCGATGGCCGCGACCAGCACGTACCATTGCACAATTTCGAACCAAAGCAGCCGCGGGTTTATCCCGCCCGACATGCGCATTTCCTTGGACACCCGCGCCGGTACTGCGCAGGTGTACGACGGCATAATCCACAACATGCTTGGCAAGCCGATGACTGTAGACGCCCAGTTAGTGTCGTCCCAAAGATACCGGATGAAATACAGTGTTCAGGCCCCGACAAGCAATTCTGGCAAGATGAAACTCACGTATACCTTGCGGTTTGATCAAGGGCGCCAGACCTATTCGTTGACAGGGATTTTGCACGGCGCGGACAACACGATCCGCGGGCAAGGCACCTGTAAACCGATCACATAAGCGCATCACGTCCGCATGTTCCCTACATTCGGGCGGCTGTGTCCACAAAGTTCAACTCGACGTGAGGTTTTCATGACGCTTAAATCAATAATCGCAACGCTTGGTCTCGGTTTGACACTAGGGACCGCGGCCCCTGTTTTTGCAGATCAGAGCAAAGTGTTCGAGTGCGTTTACACCCAAAAGCCAAACAGGGGTCCGGTACCTGCAACATTCACGCTGACCATCAAACAGGATGAACAATTTGCGTTGATAGAGGACGTGTTCACCCGCCAACTGCATTCCTATCCCGTCCGTGCGCGGTTGTCGCAGTTGAGCAAAACAAAGTGGCGCGTAAAATGGCAATTGGTCGGCCTCGACTATCAAGGGACCGAAAGCAAAGTGTCCGGCGGAATTGTTGACTATTCGCTAAGCTTAAACGTCCTGACTGGCCGGTTTGTCATGAACGGTACCACCCGAGAATATTTCCCGACAGTTCATGGAAACGGACGGTGCATCCCGGCGTAACGTTCAGGCACCAAATCATGGTTTAGAATTTTATCGGTTCGGACCTTGATCTTGCGGCAATCCGCACTTCATGTCAGTGAAGGTACAGAATTCATTCCAACAGGAGGCCCTGATATGGCTTTTACACTTCCCGATCTTCCGTATGCCCACGACGCATTGGCTGCCAACGGCATGTCCGCCGAAACGCTGGAATTCCACCACGACCTGCACCACAACGCGTACGTCACCAACGGCAACAAAGCGATTGAAGGCACGCAGTGGGAGGGTAAATCCCTCGAAGAGATCATCAAAGGCACCTATGATGCATCGTCCGTCGCGCAAAACGGCATCTTTAACAACATCAGCCAATTGTGGAATCACAACCAGTTTTGGGAAATGATGAGCCCGGGCGCGTCCGCCATGCCATCCGAACTCGAAGCGGCGATCAAAGACAGCTTTGGCTCAGTCGACGATTTCAAATCTGAATTCGCAGCGGCGGGTGCCGGTCAATTCGGGTCCGGCTGGTGCTGGTTGGTCAAAGACACCGACGGCGGCCTGAAGGTCACAAAAACCGAAAACGGCGTGAACCCGCTGTGCTTTGGTCAAACGGCATTGTTGGGCTGCGATGTTTGGGAACACTCCTATTACATCGATTTCCGCAACAAACGTCCGGTCTACCTGACCAACTTCATGGACAACTTGGTCAATTGGGAAAACGTCGCCGCGCGCATGTGATCTGACGCAGCACCCCAATGACCCGACGCGCATCCCCTTTGGCGCTACGCTGGGATCAATTGGGACAACGTCGCCTCGCGCATGTGATTTGACCCCATTAAAATCCGAAACGCCTCGATGGAAACGTCGGGGCGTTTTGCGTTGCGGGGCAGGGGATTTTGGCGCAATGCTAAGGTATTGCCAAAGGACCACCGCCATGACGCCAGCCACCAAAGGCATCCTTGCTATGATCGGCTGCTGCGCGATCTGGGGGTTGTCGCCGCTCATTTACAAACACATCAGCCACGTTCCCGCGATCGAAGTGTTGGCGCACCGCACCTTTTGGTCGTTCGTGTTTTTCGTGGTCCTATTGGGTGTGCAAGGGCGGTTGGGCCACATCCAAAGCGCCTTTGGCAGTTGGCGCGCATTTGTCCTGACAGCGGTGTCATCGCTGTTGATCCTTGCCAATTGGTACCTGTTCATCTGGGCCATCGAAACAGAGCGCGCGACGCAAAGCAGTCTGGGCTATTACATCTACCCCTTGGTGGCCGTGGTGCTGGGCTGGGCGCTGTTTTCAGAACGGCTGGGGCGCGTTCAGTGGGGCGCAATCGGGCTGGCAACTGTGGCGGTGGGCGCGCTGACCTATGGCCTTGGCGGTGCCCCGTGGATCGCGCTGACGCTGGCCGCACATTCGCGATCTACGGCGTTCTGAAAAAGCAGCTTTCGATCGGGCCTGTGGTCTCTGTTACCGCCGAGGTTGTGCTGATCGCGCCGTTTGCCGCCTTGTTTCTGTGGCTTTCATGGCACAATGAAACCGGCGCATTCGGGGATGATTTGATCACATCAACGCTGTTGGTTTTGGCCGGTCCACTGACGGCTGTGCCCTTGATCATGTTCAGTTTCGCAGCGCGGCGTGCCAGCATGGCGACGGTTGGATTGGTCGGATATTTAAACCCGACCTTGCAGTTTTTCTGCGCGGTGGTGGTGTTTTCAGAACAGTTCACCGGCTGGCACGTGATGGCGTTTTTGCTGATCTGGACCGCGCTTGCGATCTATTCAGGGGCGCTGTGGGCTCAGGACAAGGCCGCGCGCAAGGCGACCTCAGCACTTGCGGCATCCGGCACTTCGGTGATGTAATCCAGCACGCTTGCATCGGCAAACCCTTGGGTCACAACGTGCTTCATCAACTGGATCAGCGGCGACCAGTAATCATTTGTATTCACTAGAATAACCGGCTTTTCATGCAGGCCCAACTGGCGCCATGTCAGCACCTCGAACATCTCGTCCAGTGATCCGGCACCACCGGGCAAAACCACGACCGCATCGCAGTTCATGAACATGACTTTTTTACGTTCGTGCATGGTTTCGGTGACAACATATGTGGTCAAATCAGTCTTGCCGACCTCCCAATCTACCAGATGTTGGGGGATCACACCAAAGGTGACAGCACCGGCTGATTGGGCTGACCGCGCAACTGTGCCCATCAGGCCAACGTCACCGGCACCATAGACCAGTCGCCAATTGTTGCGGGCCAATGCGATCCCTAAATCATGGGCGTCTTGGGCATAGGCGGGGTCGGACCCCATGCGGGATCCACAGTAAACACAGACAGATTTGGGTAGCATTGCGTGGCTCCGATCAACGACAAATAATACGATTGTGACAGTGCGGGTTTTGACCGCTGATAGCGCGCTTGATATGTAACCTCAATCGTGATGCGACACAGCATGTGGCGTCGGGTCGACCGACCTTGCGGCATCATAGATCAGGGGACGGGCGTGATGAGCAAACTTACAGCATTTGCAGGATCTACTTCAGGGTTGATTGCAGGCGTCGGCATCTTTTTCGTCGGATCATTTTCCGTGGGATCGTATTTGGGGATTTTGATGCCCAAGGGGGACGCTGAAATGACACCGGTCATAGTCGCGCAACCTGTTGAAACCGCGCCAGATGCTGCGGTCATGCCTGATGCGACTGTGGCTGACGCGAAACCCGATCCAGTAGAACTGCCCGCCGCCGAAACCACGCCATCAGCGCCTTTGGTCCAAGAAGTGCGCAGCGAAGCCGATGGATTGACCGTGATCGCAGGGCGCGCTGAACCCAACAGCGACGTGATCCTGTTTGTGGACGGCGTTGAAAACATCACCGTGCAAACCGGCAGCGACGGGGCCTATGCGGCCGTTACGTTTTTGACACCAAATGGTGACCCGCAAGTTCTAAGCATCGTGCAGCGGATCGACGGCGTTGATTTGGCTGCTGACGACATTATTTTGGCCCCACGTCAGGTGGTTGTGGCGGCTGTCGAACCAGAACCTGCTGTTGTTCCAGACACAACCGAACCCGCGGTCGCGGACCAAGGCGAGGCAACCGCTGACACGACGTTAACTGACACGACGGACGCTGACATTGCGGTCGCTGACAGTGCAGTTGCCGCGCCTGCATCGCCAACCGTCACGACAGACACACCTGCTGAAACAACAACGACACTTGCAGCCGCTCAAGACATCACACCTGACCCAACCGACCCAGAAACGATTGTCAGACCGCTTGCCAAAACCGTGACACAGGCGACGCCCGACGCCGCGCAAGATACGCAAACCGAAGACGTCGCGATCATCAAAGCGGATGAAGACGGCGTTGAAATCATCAACCGCTCAAGCGCGCCAGAGGTTATGGCAAACGTCGCCATCGACACGATCAGCTATTCGCAGGGCGGCGATGTGTTGCTGAGTGGACGGGCGCAATCGCAAGCATCAGCCGTGCGGGTCTACTTGGACAACACGGTAATCACGACACTCGAGGTCGACACCGAAGGCCGTTGGCGCGGTGATTTGCCTGATGTCGATACCGGCATCTACACCCTGCGCGTCGACGAGGTAGACGAGGGCGGCGACGTGACCAGCCGTGTTGAAACGCCATTCAAACGCGAGGCTCCGGCTGTTTTGGTGGCGGCGCAAACCGGTGTCGACAAGCCGGTCAAAGCCGTGACTGTACAGACCGGTGCGACGCTTTGGGCCATCGCGCGTGACCGATATGGCGATGGCACGTTGTTCGTGCGCGTGCTGGATGCGAACAAAGACAGCATTCGCGACCCCGATCTGATCTATCCCGGTCAAGTGTTCGAACTGCCGGAATAGACGCAAGCGCGCAGAAAAAACGACCGCAACGCTGGAACATCCCGCCTGCGCGGCCTATGTCTAAGCACTTCATTGCCTAGGACGTTTTATGCCCCCGCACACCGTTGTGACCCCACCTGAATTAACCGAAAATGAACGCGCGCGCGCCTCTGGTGCACGGACCCTGCGCAAGGTCGCACCGTACCTGTGGCCCGCGGACAAAGCATGGGTCAAACGGCGTGTGGTTTGGGCCATGATTGCGCTGGTTGTGTCGAAACTGGTGGCGATTGGCACGCCGTTCTTCTTTGGCCAAGCCGTTGATGCGATGGACGGCGAAGGCGTGAATGCGCTGGCGATTGGTGCTATCGGATTGACGGTTGCCTACGGAATGGGGCGCCTGTTTAACGTCGGATTCCAACAGCTGCGCGATGCGATTTTTGCGCCTGTGGCCCAACGTGCCTTGCGGATGCTGGCGCTTGAGACATTCCAACACATTCACCGCCTGTCGATGCGCTATCACATCACGCGCAAAACTGGCGGGCTCAGCCGGATTATCGAACGTGGTGTCAAAGGTGTTGAGTTTTTGCTGCGGTTCTTGCTGTTTTCAATCGGGCCATTGATCCTTGAATTGCTGATGATCTCGGTGATCTTCGCGCTGTATTTTGACATGTGGTATCTGGCGGTTTTGGGCGTCACGATCACGCTGTACGTCTGGTTTACGTTTCAGGTGACCGAATGGCGGGTCAAGCTGCGCAAGGTGATGAACGACCAAGACACCGATGCCAATCAAAAGGCCATCGACAGTCTGCTGAACTATGAAACGGTCAAATACTTTGGGGCCGAAGAACGCGAAGCGGGCCGTTATGATAGCGCGATGGAACAATACGAGGCCGCGGCCCTAAAGACGTCTTATTCGCTTGCAGGCCTGAATTTTGGTCAATCGTTTATCATCACCTGCGGGCTTGTCGGTGTGATGGTTTTGGCGGCTTTGGGGGTCCAAAGTGGTGCCTTGTCGGTCGGTGATTTTGTGATGGTGAACGCCTACATGATCCAGATCACTCTGCCGCTGAATTTCCTTGGGACTGTTTACCGCGAAATCCGTCAAGCTTTGGTCGATATGGGCGAAATGTTTGACCTGCTGAAACAACCCGCCGAAGTGATCGATGCACCGGACGCCAAGGCGCTAAACGTCACTGGCGGACGCATCGAATTGGACAATGTGCACTTTGGCTATGATCCGCAGCGTGCGATCCTCAAGGGTGTTTCGATTGTGGCGGAACCTGGTGAAATGGTGGCGATTGTCGGATCAACGGGATCAGGAAAATCCACCATCGGGCGGCTGTTGTTCCGGTTTTATGACGTGGGCGAGGGGGCGTTGCGTATCGACGGCCAAGACGTGCGCGATGTGACGCAAACCAGCCTGCACGCCGCGATTGGCGTGGTGCCGCAAGACACGGTGCTGTTCAACGACACGATCCGCTACAACATCGCTTATGGCCGCGATGGCGCAAGTGTTGAAGACATCGAAGACGCAGCACATGCGGCTCAAATCCACGATTTCATCGTGTCATTGCCGGATGGGTACGACACGACTGTGGGCGAACGCGGGCTAAAGTTATCAGGTGGTGAAAAACAGCGCGTTGGCATCGCACGCACGCTGCTAAAAGACCCACCGATATTGTTGCTAGACGAGGCGACATCAGCGCTGGATTCCGAGACAGAGCAAGACATCAAAGAGGCGCTGATGCGTGTCGGGCGTGGGCGCACGGTTTTGACGATTGCGCATCGCCTTAGCACGATTGCCGAAGCGGACCGGATTGTGGTCCTGGAGCAAGGCGAGATTGTCGAGGCTGGTTCGCACGACGCACTCATTGCGCGCAACGGTCGCTATGCGCAGCTGTGGCATCGTCAACAGGCTGATGAAATGGTCGCCTAAGGGGAGGGTGGGCGACACGCCCACCTTACTAACGTGCGCGTTGGTCGGTTTGCCAACCGCCGCTTTCGTCACGGCGATTGGCGTTTGTTCAACCGGTTATTCTGCTGGTCGCAATGACACTGGCAGGTCAGTTTGATCACCATCAAAATCCCAAACCAATTCGCGGCTCGGCGCATTTTTAGCATGACGTTGCAATGCCCAATCACGCGCGGATTTGCTTGCGCGACCCAATGACAGTTTGCCCAACAGTTGCGCAAACCACAGCACATACGTCGTGGCCCAGACGCGCATTGCCAACAAGGACGGCGTGACCATCAGCGTCAAAACCGTCGCGATACCAAGGCCAAAGACCACGGCGGTTGCCAGCTGTTTCCACCACAGGGCGGTCGGGCTGTCGACGGTATAGCCGCCTTCGCCAAAGTCTAATGACAGGCCGAACATCATCGGGGCCAAGCCGGCCATTGTGGTAATTGTGGTCAGCAAAACCGGGCGAATACGATCCTGAGCGGTGCGGATAATCGCCTCGATCCGCGGCATGTAGCGTTCGTATTCCTGATAGGTATCGATCAGAACAATGTTGTTGTTCACCACAATTCCCGCGAGCGCGACGATGCCTGTACCGGTCATAATAATCGAGAACGGCTGGTCCATAACAAGCATGCCGATCAGTACGCCCGTGGTGGATAGGATCACCGCCGCCAGAACCAGAATCGCATTATAAAAGCTGTTAAATTGAGCGAGCAGGATGATGAACATCAGACCCAAAGCACCCAAAAACGCATTTGCCAAAAACGCACCGGATTCTGCCTGATCTTCTTGATCACCAGTCCATTCATGCGACAGACCAAGTGCAAACGGGCTGGTCGCAAGCCACTTATCAAGCTGTGCAATACGTTCGCCCGGATTGATCGGGATCATCCGCAGTTCACCGGAATTGAATTCACTTTGCAGATTTTCCGTCGGGTCCAATTGATCAATGATGGCGTAGGTGGTGCCGTCTTTTGATGTCACCTCAGCAAGGTCCGAGGGCAGCAGCGTTGCGACGATTTGTTCGACTTCGACGCCATCAACATCGTTTGTGCGGATCAGCTTTTGCAGCCCTGCGGTCACGTCAGCTTTGATATCAAAGAACCGTTTTTGATCAATCCGGCTGACTTGCGCCAGTTTGGGAACCGGCGTGCGTGTGATGAAATTCGCAAGCGGCACAAGACCGTCAGCGGTGCGCACCTTGAGCGTATCAAGGGTGCTCAGCACGCGGTCTTTTTCTGGAAGGCGAACGCGAATTTCGATTTCCTCATCGGAGGTATCAACGCGCATCGTGTCGAGCAAAATGCCGCGTGTGACCAGCTGGACCATCGCGCCCACAGTGGCAACATCAGCGCCGTAACGACCGGCTTTTTCGACGTCGACATTGATCTGCCAGTCGATGCCGGGCAGGGGCCGCGTGTCTTCGATCAGAACCAGACCCGGTGTGGTGTCAAATTCCTGACGGGCCAATGTGGTTGCCGTGATCAGGTCGTCCCAATTGTCACCTTTGATCCGCAGATGCACCGGTTTGCCGCTGGCAGGACCGCGCGATAAATTCAAGATTTCGACCTTGATACCGGGCAATTCAGCAAGCGAAGCCATCAGCTCGTCAATGACGGTGTCGCCGTCAAATGCCTCGGCTTTGACCTCTTGATTGACGGTGTAACCGATGAACGGAATGGTGAACCACGCCTTTGTGGCGTTGGGTCTATCCTCCCAAGGGATGGTTTCCAACTGGATCTGTCCGATGGTGTCTTTGGGGGCCTGTGCGCCGCCTGTGTTGGCGTTTAGACCGCCTGCACCCGCAAACGAAAACGCGGTGTCGATGCCGGGGTGGGCGCGCACGATGTCTTCGGCCTGACGGACCAGATCGTCTTTTTCAACCAGTGACAGGTTCCCGCGTGCAAGGACGTAGACGATGGCCTGTTCCGGTTCGGATTCGACAAAGAATTCAACGCCTTTGTTGTTGTTGGTAAAGTAGATCGTGGTCACGCCAACAAACACAAATACAAAGCCAACCATGACCAAAGGCATGATCGGATTGCCGACAATAAATTCCATCACCCGACCAAAGAACGAGCGTGTGTAACCTGAGCGAACGGTCTGGTGGCGCTTGCCAATCAGTCGGTGTAGCAGCCACGCGCCGAAGCGTCCAAGGCGTGGTAAAAACGCGAATACCGCGCACATTGCGATCAGGATACTACCCAATGCAAGGAAGCCCAAGAAGAGGACGCCAACGCCCAAAATAAAGACGGTCAGGAATGTAGGAACGACGCTGCCAAGGATGTTGAGCCCGTCCAGAGTGGCGAACCTTGCAGCGATAATTGTGTAAAGACCAACGATGCCCATACCCGCAAAAGGCACGATACCAGCGACCAGCGGCAGCAGTAAATTGATCACCAAAGGTAGGCGCGCCATCGCATTCACACTGTTGCGCACCACATCGATCAAACGCCCGATCACACCGCCCATAACAGGCAGATAGACCAAGGCGACGACCAGCGAGGCGCTCAGAACAAAGATCAGCGTGACGGGCAACATGCCCATGAATTGCCCCGGAACACCAGGCCAGAACAGCATCGGCAGAAAGGCGCAGAGCGTTGTCGCTGTTGATGAAATCACCGGCCAGAACATCCGCTTGGCGGCATCCACATAAGAGGCCATCGGACCGGCCCCTTCGGCCTGTCGTTTGTCCGCGTATTCGACCACCACGATCGCCCCGTCCACCAACATGCCGACAGCCAAAATCAGGCCAAACATCACGATGTTCGAGATCGAAATCCCCATGATCGCCAGCAGCACAAAGCACAGCAGGAACGACGTTGGAATTGCAAAACCAACCAACAAGGCGGCGCGCAAACCAAGGGCGGCAAGAACCACAATCATCACCAGCGCGATGGCGGTAAAGACCGATCCTTGCAGCTGTTTCACCATCGAATCCACGACGCGGGATTGGTCATTTGACGTGCCCACTTCGACCGCAGCGACCAATCCTTCGGGCCACGCGGCGGACCGGTCTGCGACGATTTGTTTGACAGTTGTGGCCGTGTCGATCAGATTAAATCCTTTGCGTTTAACCACTTGCAGCGCGACCGTGTCATCGCCGTTAAAGCGGGCGGTGGCGATGCGATCTTCGAATGTCAGGTTGATTTGCGCCAGATCACCCAGCGTGACCACGCGGTCGCCATTGGTTTTGACCGGCAAATTGTAAACGTCACGCGGTTCGGTAAACGAAGACGGGATTTTGACCGAAAATGTACCTTGATCCGTGCTGACTTCGCCTGCTGCGATCAATTGGTTGTTGTTCTGCACAACGCCGATCAATTCGCCTGCGGTGACGTTGTAAGCTTCTAGGCGCAGGGGGTCGATGACCACCTCCAGCATCTCGTCGCGGTTGCCGGTGATCGCGGCCTCAAGGACGGCCTCGAGGGATTCAAGTTCGTCCTGCAATTCTTTGGCCACGCGGGCCATTGTGCGTTCGGGCACGGGGCCGGACAGGTTCACAATAATGATCGGAAATTCCGAGAAATTGAATTCCGTGATCGAATACTGATCTGCCCCCGAAGGAAAGCTGCCCTCGGCGTTGCTCATCGCGGTGCGCGCGTCGGCCATGACTTGGGTTTTGTCCCAGCCAAATTCGAATTCCAGCACGACGTTGGCATAGTTTTCTGCCGCTGTGCCGGTCATCTTTTTCAGGCCAGACAGGTCGGCAAATTCGGTTTCCATCGGCTTGACCAGCAGCGTTTCACTGTCGGTCGCAGAAATACCGGGGAAGGGGACGGACACGATCAACATCGGGATTTCGATGTCTGGTTCGCCCTCTTTGGGGAGGGTGGTATAGGCAAACCCCCCGACCAAAATCGACAGAATCACAAAGGCAATCACCATGCGGGCGCGCGAGGCGGCCCAATCAACCAAACCGGTCATTGTGTGACCTCGCTTGATTTTGGTTCTTTGAATGTTGGTTCAACTTTGACGCCAGCGGTCACGTAATCCTGACCAACAACAATCACGTCCAAGCGATCAGGCAGGCCCGTTAACCAAACGCCGTCAACTGTGTCGCGCAGCAATTCAACTTTGTGAAACTGCACGATGCCCGCGTCATCCACGGCCCGAAGGCCTAATGCGCCATCGTTGTTCAACGTCAGCGCCGATCCGGGAACCAAATGCGCCTGTGCGCCAGCGGCCCCAATCAGAATTTCTGCGGTTTGCCCGTCGCGGATTTTCAGCTCGGGGTTGGCGACTTCGATTTCGACGCGGAATGTGCGTGTGGTCGGGTCAGCACTGCGGCTCAAGAATGTGACGGTCCCGACAACTTGTGATCCGCCTGCGGCCAAACGTGCGCCTGCGACTGCGCCCAATTCAATCCGGTCAACTTCGGTTTCAGGGGCAAATGCGACCAGTTTGATAGGGTCCAATTGGATGATGGTCGAGCACAAGGAACCGGGCTGCAGTAAGCTGCCGAGTTCCGCCGTGTCACTTTCTAGCAGGCCCGCAAAAGGCGCTTTGATATCAAGGCGCGACAGTTCTTTTTGCGCTGATGCGACGTTGGCCTGCGCGGATTCAATGCCGGCTTCTGCCGATTGAATGCCGGATTTTGCAGCGCTCAAACCCGAATTTGCGGCCTCGATGCTGGCTTCGGCTGCAGCAACCAAGGCGTTCACATTTTTGACGCGGGTGTCAGAGGCAAACCCGTCTTTGCTGAGGCGTGTTGCGGCGTTTTGGTTGCTCAGCGCTTCTTCGAGGCGGGAACGTGCCTCCAAGATACGAGCGCGTGATTCCGGAACGCGGCTTTCCGCTTCGGACCGGCGTGCGATCGCTTCGGCAAGGCGTGCTTTGGCCTCGGCTAGGGACGAGCCGCGCGTGCCCGGATCCAATTGGCAAAGCAACTGGCCGGTTTCAACAAACGTCCCTTTGCGCAGAGGCGCTGACATGACTGTGGCGGATGTTTCGGCGCGCACATCAACTTGGCGTGCGGCTTCGGTTTGCCCGCGCAAGACCACAGCGCTATCAATTTTCTGTGCGACAGAATGTTGGGCGACAACCTTGATTAATTTGATCGATTTGACATCACGCGGCGAATTTACCTCAACCGATGTGCCATCCTGGGCGGTGTCATCTTCGGGACCAAGTCCCAAAAACGCCAGTGTTCGCTCGCGTTCGATGATCGCAAAATACAACAAGACGGCCACTGCTATGGCTGTAATCAAAGGAAAAATTCGCATGGGTCGCCTCGTTTTGACATTGGTTGGGCCAGAAATACAGACCGTATAAGTCGTAAGATAGGTACTCTGATACGCTAAACTAACCAGTTCAGATTACTTTTTTCCAAAGGGGCTTGCAATGACCCTAAATCGCCGCATGTAGCGCGTTTGTAGCGCGACAGAGTTTTTTGCAGTGATTGACAGAGATTCTTGCAGCAAAGTGTTTTTGGGGTATTCAAACCGGTTTCACAACCGCTCCGTTTAAACACCCCTTAAACCGCCGTTTAACCGTTTGGGTCTACGGCTTGTCGTTTTGCTGGCTTTGGGCACCTGCCTCAAAGGCGGCTTCCAGTGCCGCCTTTAGGCTCCAGACAGCTTGGTCGCTAAAATCAGCGCCGTCAGAGTTCGCTGTTTCCAAGGTTTTGAGGTGCAGGTGTTTGCGTGCAATTTCGTTGATAATGGCGTCCATCGGTCTTTTCCCTTTTCTGTTACTTAATAGATAAGCCCGATGGGGCACGTTTGAAGGACCACTGCATTGCGAAGATCAGTCGGTTTGGAGTGTAAAGTTGCTCACCAAAAGCTCGCCTCTTTTGCCCCGGCCTTCGGTCTGTTTTGCTATCGAATAGGTTGTCTCGACGGCGGTCAGTTCAAAGGCTTTGAACGCGTCCCTGATCGCTGGCACGTCGTTGATCGACATCAAGAACTTGCCTTTGATTTTACCAAGCTGTTTTGCCATGCAGACGAATTCAGAGCGGGCGAACATTTCCTTGCCGTAATCATTCTCGCAGCCCCAATAAGGCGGATCGAGATAGAACAGCGTTTTGGGGCCGTCATATCGCCGGATGAACTCCGCGTAATCCAAACACTCAATGACCACACCAGACAGCCGTTCATGTAAATCT